>JAWWBN010000007.1:0-38674 GCA_033720955.1 Thermoanaerobaculia bacterium
CGGACCCGCGGCTCGCGGTCGGCCGCCAGGCGAGCGAGAATGCCGGTCTCGCCCAGGGCCGCCGCCGCCTCGGCGGCCGCCTCCCGGACCGCCGGGTCGGGGTCGGCGGCCGCCCGCCGGACCAGGGGCGCCGCTTCCGGAGGGTCTCCCGCGGCCAGCGCGAGGAGGGCCAGCGCCCGCTCTCTTCCCACCCCCGCGCGCGCCCGGCCGGCCAGCCGCGGCCCGAGCTCTCCGTCGGGCAGACAGCTCCCTGCGGCCTCGACCGCCGTCAGACGCACCCCGGGACGGGAGTCGTCGAGACGCCGGGAGACCCCGGCCCGCCAACCCCGGGTCGGCGCCGCCCGGCCCGACTCGATCAGCGCTCGGCCCGCCCGCAGAGCCTGGATCACCGGCCCGGGCTCGGGTTCTTCGAGCAGGGCCTCGAGCCGAGGGAGATGGGCCGCGCCTCCCACCGCCCCCAGCCCGCGCGCCGCCCAGCCCCGGAGCCACGGGTCGGGATCGTCCAGCAGGGCCTCGAGCTCGGGCAACGACTCCGGGTCCGCCCGGCGAGCCAGGGCATACGCCGCCCAGCGCCGTCCCGCTCCTCCCCCGGCCAGGGCGGCGACCGCCACGGGGCGGATCTCGGCGGCGGGGACGTGGAACAGAGAGGGCAGGAGCCGCTCGCGCACCTCCTCCTCGGAGAGCCCGGACAGGGCCGAGACGACCTCCGGCAGCGCCCCTCCCAGCCGTGCGGCCGACCCCACCGCGAGCCGGCCGGTTCGGCGGTCGGCTCTTCCGGCGGCCGCCAGCAGCGCCGGCACCGCGCGGGGATCGCCGAGCTGGCCCAGGGCGAACGCCGCCCGGGCGCGGGTCTCCGGGTCGGGATCACCGAGGAAGATCTCGAGCTGGACCCTGCCGCGCGGGTCGCCCAGACGCCCCAGGGCGCGCGCGAGGCCGGCGCGCTCCGCCGCCGGCCCGTCGGCCAGCCGCCGCACGGTGAAGGGATCGAAGAGCTGCCGATCCACCAGTAGCAGCAGCAGCGCGGCGCTGTCGAGGCCCGGAAGCTCGGGGGTGGTCGGGGGCGACGTCGAGGGCGGCAGCGGACGGCAGCCGGCCACGGTCAGGGCGACGAGGAGGGCCGCCGCGCCGGAGCGGGACACCGACCCGCCCGTCAGAGGCCCACCGCCAGGCGGTAGGCCAGGACCGCCGGCAGACCGGCCTCGTAGATCCGCCGCTGCGCCGACTCCACCGGGTACCGGACCCGCCGCCAGTGCACCACCGAGGTCCCGGCGTCGTAGATCGCGTAGGCGGCGCGCGGGTCGCGGTCCCGCGGCTGGCCCACCGAGCCGGGGTTGAAGAGGTAACGCCGCCCCTCCCTCAGCTCGATCTCCTCCCTGGACCCGGTGAGCACCTCGAGGGTCGAGGAGCGCCCGTCCCAGGTGGCGAGGGTGGGCAGGTGGGTGTGCCCGAAGAAGGTCAGGCGGGCCGGCTGGCTGCGGAAGATGCGGTCCCCCTGGTCCTGCGCCAGCACGTACTCGTCCTCGTCCAGGGGCGAGCCGTGGCAGATGGTCGCGCCGGAGCCGGTCTCCAGCGGACCGCGGGGCAGCCGGACCAGGTACTCGAGGTTGTCGTGCGAGAGCTGCTCGCGGGTCCAGCGCGCCGCCAGGCGGGCCACCTCGTTGAAGTTCTCGCCGTGCTCGATCCCGGCCACCACCTTGTCGTGGTTCCCCCGCACCACGTGCCCCTTCGGGACCTGGGCCCGCATCGCCTCGACCACCTCGTTGGGCCCGGCGCCGTACCCCACCAGATCGCCCAGCAGGAAGATCTCGTCGTACCCCTCCTCCGAAGCCGCCGCCAGGACCGTCTCGAGGGCGTCCAGGTTGCCGTGCAGATCGGCGAGGATCAGGTAGCGCACCGGCGCTCCTCGAGGAGGGTGGCGATCCGCGTCGCGACCCGGTGGGGCCCCTCCTCAGGTCCGATCCGGAGCCGGTGGTCGGCGGTCCGGTAGGCGGGGGTACGGCGGCGGTAGAGACGACGCGCCTCCTCGGCGTCGGCGAAGAGCGGCCGCTCCCGCCCCGGCGCCCCGGCGAGACGCGTGATGGCGGTCTCCACCCCGGGGTCCAGCCATACGGTCACGCCGGTCGCGCGCATGAGGTCGCGGTTCGCCGGCGACAGGGGAAGCCCGCCTCCGGTCGCGACGACCGCCTCCGGCCCCGCGGCGACCCGCCCCAGCGCCCGGCGCTCCCGCTCTCGAAAGCCGGCCTCGCCCTCGGCGGCGAAGATCTCGGCCACCGACCGGCCCGCCTCGGCCTCGATCTCGGCGTCCAGGTCCACGAAGGCCAGGCCCAGCCGTCGCGCCAGCCGCCGCCCCGCCGTGGTCTTGCCCGCCCCCATGAAGCCGATGAGGTAGATCCGCATGCCGCTACGGTGGGCTACCCGGATCGGCGCGCCAGCCAGCGGTTCAGCGCCAGGAAGAGGGCGATCGCCACACCCCACTGGACCAGGCAGGTCATCACGCTGAAGGGGTCGGTGGGGTCGTACCAACTGTCGGGCGCGTACACGGTGGCCGACAGGAAGAGCCACCATCCCAGGAGCACCAGAGCCAGGATGGGGATCACCACCGAGATCACCCGGTCCCACGGACGGCCGGCGTTCCAGTCTCCCTCGACGCCGTCGATGGCGTCGCGACGGAAGCGCCGGGCGCCGTAGCAGATCACGGCGAAGGAGACGAAGGCGCCCGAGATCATCAGCGCCACGCCCCAGACGAAGTCCTGGTTCTCGAAGATCCCGAGGTTGATTGCCGACGGCACCCCCAGAGCGAAGCCGATGCCGCAGACTGCCGCGAGGGCGCGGCTGCGGGCCACGCCCAGGTCGACCACCGCGCGGGTGGCGAGCTCGATCATGGAGATGAGGGAGCTGAAGGCGGCGAAGGAGAGCCCGAGAAAGAAGAGGATGGCGAAGAGACCCCCGGCCGGCATGCGGGCGAAGAGCTGCGGCATCCAGATGAAGGTCAGACCGGTCGCCGCCGGCCCGCTGGTCTTCATGACCTCCAGCGTCTCGGCCTGGGACATCTCGGCTCCCAGGGTGGCGAAGACGGTGCCGAAGATGACCATCGCCGCCAGCAGCGAGACGGTGTTGTTGCCCAGCCCGGTGATCACCGCGTTCTTGACCACTCCGTGCTTGCGCTGCATGTAGGCGCCGTAGGTCAGGATGAGGCCCCAGCCGGCGCCGGTATCCCAGGCGTTCTGGGTCAGCGCCTCGAGCCAGATCCGCGGCCGCGTGAGGGTGGACCACTCCGGGGTGAAGAGGAAGACGAGCCCGGACAGCGAGCCCTCCAGCGTCAGGGTGCGTCCCAGGGCCAGCACCACGATGAGCAGCAGGGTCGGGATCAGGATCTTGTTGACCCGCTCGATGCTCCGAACCCCCTTGGCCACCGCGAGCGCCCCCAGACCCATCGCCAGGGCGTGGAAGAAGACCGGCCAGCCGCCGCTCTGAAAGCCGTCCCAGACCGCCTGCGAGGTCTCGAGCTCGAGGGGCAACGGCCGGGTGAGCATGGCCAGGAAGTAGTAGACGCACCAGCCCGCGACCACGCTGTAATAGAACATGATGGCCGTCGCCACGAAGCCGACGAAGGCGCCCATCCAGGCGAAGCGCTCGCCGGCCACCCGGACGAAGGTGCCGATGACGCCCTTGCGGCCCTTCCGCCCCAGGGCGTACTCGGCGATGATCAGGGGCACGCTCCAGACGAAGAGGAAGACGAGCCACGCCAGGAGGAAGGCCCCGGCGCCGGTGTCGCCGCTGTTCTGCGCGGCGATCCGCGGGAAGCGCCAGATGTTTCCGGTGCCGACGGCGATCCCCAGGACGCTGAGCAGCAGGCCCAGCCGGGAGGTGAAGCGGGCCTCGGCTCCGTGGCTCACGCCGCCTCCGCCGCCGCCCGGAGGCGCTCGCAGTTGGCCGCCACCGGCCCACGGCAGACCGCCCCGATCATCGCCGCCGCGTCGGCGCCGGCGCGCAGCACCGCGGGCAGCCGGCCGGCGTCGATGCCGCCGATCGCCACCAGCGGCTTGGCGGTGAGCCGCCGCGCCGCCGCGAGCGTCTCGAGACCGACCACCGGATCGGGGTCGCGCTTGCCGCGGGTCGGGAAGATCGGGCCCAGGGCGATCAGGTCGACTCGCGGATCGGCGTCCGCCTCCCGCACCTGGTCCAGGCCGTGGGTCGAGCGGCCGATCCAGCACTCGCGCCCGACGCTCGCCGCCGCCGCGACCGGGGGCAGGTCGCGCTGCCCCAGGTGGACGCCGTCGGCGTCGACGAGAGCCGCGACGTCGGCCCGGTCGTCGATCCAGAGACGGGCCCCCGCCGCGGCCGCCGCCTCGCGGCAGGCCACCGCCTCGCGGTAGAGCGACCCGTCGGCCAGGCGCTTGGCACGCAACTGCACCCAGCGGATCCCCGCCGCGACGATCTGGCGCACCGCCTCGGCGGGCGTCAGCGGCGCCAACGCCTCGGCGTCGGCGATGGCGTAGATCCGGGGCACCGGCTCGAGATCCCTCACGTCTCCCCCTTCTCCGCCGCGCGCTCCTCCAGGAACCGCTCCATGAAGTGGGTCGAGAGCTTGCCGGCGCGGAAGTACCGGTCGTCCACGATCTTCCTGTGCAGCGCGGTCGAGGTGCGGATGCCCTCGATCACGAAGAACTCCAGCGCCCGCCGCATGCGCGCGATCGCCTCCTGCCGGTCCCGGCCGTGGGCGACCAGCTTGGCGATGAGCGAGTCGTAGTAGGGCGGGATGACGTAGTGCTCGTAGACGTGGGTGTCGAGCCGGATCCCCGGTCCCCCCGGCGGATAGAAGGTCTCGATCCTCCCCGGCGAGGGCACGAAGGTCTCCGGGTCCTCGGCGTTGATCCGGCACTCGATGGCGTGACCCCGGGCGTGGAGCCCCGCCGGGATGCCCAGCGGCTGGCCGGCGGCCACCCGGATCTGCTCCTTGACCAGGTCGAAGCCGGTGACCATCTCGGTGACCGGGTGCTCCACCTGGATCCGGGTGTTCATCTCCATGAAGTAGAAGCGGCCTTCGCGGTCGAGGAGGAACTCCACGGTGCCGGCGTTCTGGTAGCCCACGCTCTCGCCGAGCCGCACCGCAGCGTCGCCCATCCGCTGGCGCAGCTCCTCGCTCAGGGCGGGCGAAGGCGCCTCCTCGACCAGCTTCTGGTGGCGTCGCTGGATGGAGCACTCCCGCTCCCCCAGGTGCACCACCCGGCCCGAGGAGTCGCCGAAGATCTGGAACTCGATGTGCCGCGGCTCGACCAGGTACTTCTCCAGATAGACCGAGTCGTCGCCGAACGCCTTCTCGGCCTCTTCGCGGGCGGTGGCGAGCTGCGACTCGAGCACGCTCTCGCGCTGCACGATGCGCATGCCGCGGCCGCCGCCGCCGGCGGCCGCCTTGAGGATCACCGGATAGCCCACCTCCTCGGCCAGCTTCATCGCCTGGCGCGCGCTCTCCAGGGGATCCTGGCTGCCCGGCAGCACCGGCACGTCGGCGGCCCGCGCCATCTTCCGCGCCTGGGCCTTGTCGCCCATCAGGCGGATGCTCTCCGGCCGCGGCCCGATCCAGACCAGGTTGCACTCCTCGAGCACCTCGGCGAAATGGGCGTTCTCGGCCAGGAAGCCGTAGCCGGGGTGGACGGCCTCGGCGCCGGACACCTCGGCCGCCGCGACGATGCTGCTGACGTTCAGGTAGCTCTCGGTGGAGCTCGGCGGGCCGATGCAGATCGCCTCGTCGGCGTAGCTGACGTGCAGGCTGTCGCGGTCGGCGGTGCTGTGCACCGCGACCGTCTCGATCCCGAGCTCGCGGCAGGCGTGAATCACGCGCAGCGCGATCTCGCCGCGATTCGCGACCAGGATCTTGGTGAACATCAATCGGGCTGGATGGCGAAGAGCGGCTCGCCGTACTCGACCGGCTGAGCGTTCTTCGGGAAGATCTCGAGCAGCACCCCGTCGGCGTCCGACTCGATCTCGTTCATCAGCTTCATCGCCTCGACGATGCAGAGCACCTGGCCCTTCTTCACCCGGTCGCCGACCCTCGCGTAGGGCTCGGCGTCCGGGCTCGGCGCGGCGTAGAACGTTCCGACGATCGGCGAGTTGAGAAGGTGGACTCCCTCCGGAAGGCCGTCGCCGGGCTCCTCCTCGCGGCCCTCGGCGCTCGGGGGCGGCGGCAGCGTCGCCTCGGCCACCTCGTCGGGCCCGACCGCCGGCTGCGCGGCCGAGGCCGGCCGCGTCTCCACCGGGCGGGGCGCAGCCACCGCCTGGCCGTCGATCTTGAGCCGGAAGCCGGCTCGCTCGATCTCGACCGCCTGGAGCTTGCGCTCGGTCACGATGTCGATCAGCTCTTTGATCTGTTCGAAGGTCAACAAGCGAGAGGTCCTTTCCGGCGCGCCCCGGGGAGCCCCAAGCCGCCGCTACAGCAGATCCGGCTCGAAGACGAGACGCGCTCGACGCAGCTCGAAACGGGCCCGGCCGAGCCGGGTCTCGTCGTCGAGAGCCGCGAGCAGGTAGTAGGTCGGGGTCACCGCCGCGACGGCGAGGGTCAGGCCGTCGCCGGCGATCGAGAAGCCGCGCACCCTCCCCACGGAGGGGTCGTGTTCGGGGTCGGAGATTCGCCCCACGAGGGTCAGCACCTCGGCGGCGAGCGCCTCGAGATCGAGGTTTTCCGCGCTCTTGCGGACCTGGACGCAGATTCCGTCGCGGGCCACCAGGCAGATCCCCAGGACGCCGCCGATCGCCTCTTCGAGCGCCTGCAGGCGCTCGTCAAACACCTGCACGTCCCTCTCCGCGGAGACGTCCGAGGTAGCCCTCCAGGACGCGGATCTTGCGCGCCACGGGCCGCCCCGGAAGCTCGTCCCCCAGCAGGTCGTAGGCGGTCAGCCGGCCCTCGGCGTCGCGGCTGAGATCGGCGAGCGCGACCAGGGCCTCGCGGTTGCCGGGCTGCCGCTCCAGCACCTCGCGGTAGGCCCGCCGCGCCTCCTCCAGATGTCCCTGCTGGCGGTAGAGGGCCGCCAGGGTCATCGAGGCCGCCGGGCGGGCCGTCTCCGGCTCGCCGCCGGGCTCGGGCTCGCGCTCCAGGTCCGGGTCCAGGGACACCTCCCGTTCCGCCAGCTCTTCCGGCGTGGCGTCCGCCGAGGCGTCGGGCGGCGCCTCGGCGTCGCTCTCCGGCTCGGGCTCCGGCTCCCGGTGCGGCGCCTCGCCGCCCCCGAAGATCCCCTCGCGGTCCATCCGCCGCTGGTAGCCCTCGCGATCCAGGTCGTCCCAGAGCCCGGGGAAGGGATCGCCGCCGGCCCCCTCCGGCCCGGCGAACAGATCGGCCGACCGGGGCAGGAGCGGCTCCTCGTCCCACACGATCTCCGCCCGCGCCGGCGTGGTCTCCACGGCCTCCTCGGCCGCCTGCTCCGGCTCGGCCGGGGCCAGCTCGAAGCCCTCCTCGGAGGCCTCCACCACCCCGGCGTCCGCGGGCGGAAGCAGCGCCTCCAGCTCCTCGACGTCGGGGTCGCTCTCGTTCAGCAGGCGGTAGAGGTCGAGGCGGTCCCGCGCCCGCGAGGGCTGCCCCTGTCCGGCGTAGACCCGCACCAGGAGCTTGTTGGCGACCAGGTGGGTCGGATCCCGCTCCACGACCCTCTCCAGCGCCCGAGCGGCCCCTTCGAGCTCGCCCCGCTCGAGCCGCAGACGCCCCAGCGCCACATGGACCGAGAGATGCGACGGGTTGTCCGCGACCGCCTTCTCCAGAACGGCGGCGGCGGCGGCGGGATCGCCGGAGCGGCGGTACTCCTCGGCGAGCTGCAGGGAGAGCTGCGGGGTCGCCCGCAGCTCCCAGCGTCGCCGCAGGGCCGCCAGATCGTCGGCTGGAGGGAAGGGGTCGCTCATCTCAGGGCCCGCGGGTGCTGCGCGCCCGGGGTCAACGGGTCTTCGATCGGCGGATTGTACCAGCACCGGGGCGGCGCCGCCGCTCTTCGGCGCGCCGGCCCCTCAGGGGACCACGATGGTGTCGGAGAAGGTGTCGCTGCCGAGGGCGTTCTGAGCCGTGAGCTGGGCGGTGAAGCTCCCCGAGGCGTAGGTGTGCGTCACGGTCAGGGAGGAGCTGGTGCTGCTGGCGCCGTCGCCGAAGTCCCAGAAGAAGGTCAGCCCGGTGCCGGTGCTCCGGTTGGTGAACGTCACCACCTTGGTGGTGGCGTTGACGGTGAAGCTGAAGTCGGCCTTGGGCGGCCGGATGATGTCCACGTCCTCCGAAGCCGTGGGGTTGATCCCGCCCGGCGACTGGGCGCTGACGGTCACCGCGTTGTCGGTCTGGGGCAGCAGATCGGACTCCGAGGCGACCAGGGTGTCGGTCGCCTCGCCGTTGGCGTCGGTCTCGAGCAGCCCGCCGCCCGAGTCGAGCTGGCCCGCCTCCGCCGAGAAGATCAGCGGCGCCGCGGGGACGGGCACGCCGTCGGAATCGAGCACCAGGGCGCGGAGCTCGGTGGAGCCGCCGGTGCCGGGCAGGGTGCGCGGGTTGGTCGTCAGGAAGACCTGGGCCGGCTGCCCCGCCGGGTCGTCCGGGGGCCCGATCACCTGGACGGCGTCGGTCACCTCGGCCAGGTTCAGGGTGCGGGCGCCGACGGTGAACGACTGGCCCGGATCGAAAGTGCCGAGATCGTTGGCGGTCACGGTGAGCACGTCCTGCGCCTCGCCGCGCCGATCGGTGAGCACCTGGCGGCCGCCGGAGGCCAGCGAGCCCACGTCGGTCGAGAAGATGACCCCCTCGTCCTCCACCCCCTTGCCGTTGTCGTCGGCGACCACGGCGGTCAGGGTCACCTGGCCTCCGTTCTCGTCCACGGTGGCGGGGCTGACCGCCAGCAGGATCTCGAACGGCACCCCGGCGACCGAGATCTCCTGGTCGGCGAACAGCAGGGCCCCGCCCGCGGTGGAGACGCTGGCGCTGACGAGAACCGTCGACGAGTCCAGGTCGTCGATGTCGCTCTGGTTGAACGAGAGCCGGTCCTCGGCCTTGCCCTGCGGGTCGGTCTCCACCACCTCTCCCTGCGAGCGCAGCCGGCCGCCGTCGGTCTCGAAGGTGACCCGGGCCCGGAAGACCGTGTTGCCGTCTTCGTCCCGCACGGTCGCCACCAGCCGCACCGAGTCGCCGGCGCGCCGGATCCGGGTCGGCGTCGCCTGCAGGGTGATGGAGGACGCCAGCGAGCCGATCTCCACGTCCACGGTGACCGGCGCCGCGCCCCCGGAGCTGGCGGTGATGGTAGCCACCTCCACCGCGCCGGTTCCCGTGAGGTTCGCCGTCGCCACCCCCCGATCGTTGGCGATGATGGTGGTGGCCGAGAGGGTGCCGGCGGTGGTGGAAAGGGTGATCTCGGTCCCCTCGTTCACCGGGTTGCCGTCGGCCTTGCGGCCGATGATGGTGATCTCGGAGATCCCGAAGATGTCGATCTTGGTGGGATTCGCGCTGATCTGCAGGGTGCCGTCGGAGGGCGCCACCGGCGTCGCCTTGTCGCAGGTGGCCAGCACGAAGAGCGCCGCGAGGGCGAAAAGATAGCGCGGGATCCGCATGGCTTCCGGTCAGTATACGCACGCCGCCGGCCGGCCGTCTAGGCGGCGACCGGGGCTCCGCGCGGGCCCCGGAGCGCTCCGTTCGGGGGCCTCCCGTCGATCAGGGCACGCAGGTGGTGCCCGTCGGCGACAGGTAGGTGAAGCCGGATCCGATCGTCTCGCTGGTGTTGCCCACCTGCACCGTGACCGGCACCGTCAGGTCCAGGGTGCGGATCCCGTCCGCGGTGCCGTCGTCGTCCGAGTCGCACTCCTCGGTGGGCAGAACCTGCGGCGGCGTCAGGACGGTGATGACGATCGGCCCGGACGTCTGCACGTCCCCCAGCCGGTCGCCGAAGAAGACCCGCAGCGGCTCGCCGAAGCCCTGGCCCTCGATGGTCACCAGGGTGCCGCCGGTGGCGGGCCCGGTGGTCGGGGTGATCAGGCGGATGAAGAGGTTCTGGTTGACGAGGACGGTCTGGTTCGTCTCGGCGTCGAAGCCCTTCTTGCGCACCGTGAGGGTCACCACGTAGGCCCCCTCGCGGGCGTAGGTGTGCTGCGGGTTCTGCTGGGTGCTCGTGGCGCGGTCGCCAAAGTCCCAGAACCAGCTCGTGGGATCGCCCGTGGAGGTGTCGCGGAACACCACCGTCAGGTCGTCCACCGTGGCCTCGAAGCTGGCCACCAGCTCGTCCTCCCGGACCGGGACGATCTGGCTGGTGCTGTCGGAGCTCTCCGGCTTGCTGGCCGTCAGGATCACCACGTAGTCGCCCCCTCCGGGGAAGCGGTGGGTCGGGTTCTCCTCGCGGCTGCGGGTGCCGTCGCCGAACTCCCAGAGGAAGCTGGTGGGGTTGCCCGTGGAGGTGTTGATGAAGGTGACCTCGAAGTTGTCGTCGGAGTTCTGGAAGCCGAAGGAGGCCACGACCGGCTCGATCGCCTCCACGATGGGCAGGTTCGCCCGCCCCACGCTGCCCTCGAGCCGCGCGGTGAGCACCGCGGTGCCCGTCAGGTCGCCCGCGAAGAAGAGGGCTTCGGCGCGGCCGTTGAGCAGGCTCAGCACCAGCGAGGTGAGCTGGCTGCCCAGGCTGCCGAACTCGCCCAGGTTGGTGGACAGGACGATCGTGGTGCCGTTGGGGGGCGAGGTGCCGTCGCTGACCCGGCGCACCCGCACCCGCACCGTCACAGGGTCCTCGCTGCCCGCCGGAACCTCCTTCGGGCTCACATTGATCTCGATCGACCAGGCGGCGCTCGGGCTGGGCGGCGGCGCCGGCGCCGGCTGCTGCGGCGCGGTCGGGGAGTCGGTCGAGCAGCCCAGCGCGAAGGCGAGGATCGCGCAGGCCACGAGGGCCCCGCGCAGTTGACGATTCTCTCTTGCGATGCTCATCGGTCCCCCTCCACTCAGGGCACGAACTCGACTTTGAAGTTGGCGAAGTTGGACTGGACCGGGTCGCCCGAGATGGTGCGCCCGAAGAACCGCAACCGGAAGTTGATCGAGACGAGCTGGTCGCCGGTCTCCTTGTCGAAGCCGCCGTTCTGGAAGAAGAGGTCGGACAGCGGCGGCTGGTTGAACTGGTCGGCGCCCATCACGGGCAGGTTGTCCACGGTGAAGGTGCCGTTGACGGGCGCCACACCGAAGAGACCGGCGACGAGCGGCACCGGGACCCGCGAGCCGCGGTCGGCGCGGGTGTAGGTCACCTCGTACGAGTGGATCTCGACGTTCATCAGGGGGCTGACGGCGCCGGTGGGGTCGAGGGCGAGGTTGTCCACGGTGATCTGGTCCACCTGCACCAGGCCGTTGGCGCCGTTGACGCCGACGCGCAGCGGCAGGCCGTTGAAGTCGCTGATCGACAGCGTCACGCCGCCCGAGTCCGTGCGGTCGGTGCGGCTCTCGCAGGCCCCCAGCAGGACCACCAGCGTCAGCAGCGTCAGAAGACGGGCTCGTTTCCGCATAGTCGGCTCTCCGTCTACAGCTTCACCACCCGTGGGGTGATGAAGATCAGCAGTTCCTCGTTCTCGTCGGTGCGGCGCTTGTTCTTGAACAGGTGCTTCAGGATCGGCACGTTGGCCAGGCCGGGGACGCGGTCCTCGCCCTGGTCGCTGGTCACCTCGTAGATGCCGCCGATAACCGAGGTGCCGCCGTCGCGCACGATGACCCGGGTGCGGGCGTCCTTGGTGGCGATGGGCGCGTTCTGCGCCCCCACCACGGCGAAGGCGAGCTGCGGCTCGCGCTTCTGGATGTCGATGTCCATCAGCACCGTCCCGGCCGCGGTGACGTGCGGGGTCACCTCCAGCCGCAGGGTGGCGTTGACGAACTGGACGCTGACGGTGTTGTTGGCGATGGTCTGGATGGGGATCTGGAGCCCGCTCTGGATGGTCGCGCGCTCGTTGTTGAGGGTGGTGATCTTGGGCGCCGAGAGGATGTTGATGAGGCCCTCGTTCTCGGCCGCCTGCAGCACCGCGTCCAGCCGGAAGGTGTTCAGCACGTTGCCCAGCGAGATGTCCAGGATGCCGTTGCTGGCGCCGGTGAGGAGGTTGACGCCCCCCCTGACGTCGGCGTTATTGGGGAAGATCAGCCCGGTGTCGTTGCCGCGGCTGGCGTCGGCGATGGCCTCGAAGCCCCAGTCCACGCCCAGGGTGCGGGTGAACCGCTTGGTGGTCTCGATGATCCGGGCCTCGATGGTGACCTGGGGCTCGGGGATGTCCAGGCTCTCGATGACCGCGATGACCGTGTCGATGACCCCCGGGAGCTCCTTGATGATCAGGGTGTTGGTGCGGCTGTCCACGATCACCGAGCCGCGGGCGGAGAGGATGCTGGCGCTGCCGCCGCTGGCCAGGACGCCGGCGACGTCCTCGGCGGAGGCGTAGCTGACCCGCCGGATGATGGTCCTGAGCGGCACGGAGAGGGCCTGCGCGGCGAGCAGCCGCTGCTCCTCCTCCGCCTCCGCGCGCAGCACCGAGACCGGCGCGATGCGCATGATGTTGCCCTCGAGCTCGTAGCCGAGGTTGTTGATCTTGAGAATCTGGTCGAGAGCCTGGTCCCAGGGCACCTGGTTGAGCTCCACGGTGACGCTGCCGGAGACCCCGGGCTGGACGACGACGTTGAGGCCGCTGATCTGCGCGAAGGAGCGCAGGACGTCCTTGATGTCGGCGTCCTTCAGGGTCATGGTCATCGGCTCGCCGCGCCATCTCTGGGTGGCGCCCACCGGCCCGGGCGCGAAGCCCCCGGGGCCGCTCGGCGGCTCCGCGGCGGGCTCCCGGTTCAGCACCGTGGCCTGGTAGGTCGGGATGGTCTCCCGGGGGGGTGGGGGCGGCTCCGCCGGAGGCGGCTCCCAGGACGGCTCGACCCGCTGCGAGGCCTCCGCGGGGGCGGCGCCGACGTCGACCGTCTCCGGCTCGGGCTCGGGCTCGGGCTCCCGCATGGGCTCCGGCTCCGGCGCCTGCGCCGGCTCCGGCTCCGGCTCGGGGATCGGCTCGGGCTCCGGACCGGGCTCGGGCAGCGGCTCCGGCTCGGGGGTCATCTCGGCCACCATCGGCTCGGCCGGCGTCGCCTCCGCGTCCATCATCGGCTCGGCCGGCATCGCCTCCTCGGTGGCCATCGGCTCGGCCGGCGCATCGCTCTCGGCGGCAGCCGCCACCAGCTCCGGCTCGACCTCCGACTCCTCCATGGGCTCCGGCTCGGTGGCCGCGGCCGGCGCCTCGGCGATCTCGGGCTGCGGCGCCGGGCCGCCGTGCGGGAACGTGATCTTGAGCCCCTCCGAGGTGGGCTCGACCTCGGGCACGGCCTCGTCGCGCAGGTCCACGACCACCCTGGAGACCAGCTCGGGCCGCGACTTGAACTGCGCCACCCGCACCCGCTCGACCGCACCGGCGGCCACGGGCACGGTCGAGACCGGCGCGGTCTTGACCACTCCGTTCAGATCCACCACGAAGCGGGGCGGATCCTGGAGTCCGAAAGTGGAGTAGTAGAACTCGCCGTCGCCGATGACCCAGACCACCGTCGAGCTCGACTCGGCCGACACCTCGACGCCCTGGAGCTGGGTCGCCGGCACACCCTCCGGCGGAAGTCCGGGCTGCGGCTGGTCCGGGGTGCCGGTCTGGGCGGAGAGGTCGAGCTCGGGAAGCGCCGTCGGGGCGTTGGAGGCCACCTTGGTGACGGCCATCGGCTCTTCCGGCACGAGCAGGCTGGAGGTCTCGAAACGCGGCACCGCCGGGGCATCGATGGGGAGCAGGTCCACGCGCAGAACGTCACCGGTCGCCTCCACCGAGTGCTCGGCCGGCTCGCCGGTGCGAACCAGCAGGCGGGTCAGCGGCCGGTCTCCGCCGTCCGCCACCTGGATCCGAGCCGACTCCACCAGCCCGCCCCGGAGGTCGAGACCGGCGAGCCGCGCCACGGGCAGGCTGTTCGGCATCTCCACCACGAGGTGGCCATCGGCGTCGCGGTAGCTCGTCCACACCAGCGGTCCCGAGGTGGCCACCTCGATGCGGACCCCACCGGCTCGATCCCGGAGCTCGACAGAGCGGACCTCGAGGGGCGCCGCCCCCTTCCCGGAGGCCAGGGGCAGCGAGGTCTCGACGCTCTCCTCCGGCGCCGGCAGCGCCGCCACCCCACCGGCCAGGGCCGATGTGAGGACCACTCCCAGAGCCACCAGGCTCCACCTGCGCCCTGCTCCCACCGATCTTCCGTTCTGGCTCATCGGGTACGCCTCCCTGCCACCGACTCCGGACACCGGGACGGCCACTTCATCGGTTCAACTGCTTTCTCACGGTCTGGAACGGCTTGAGCGCCGTCGGATCGTCCACGATCTGGCGGAAGACGATCTCGTCCAGCTCGATGCTCACCACGTCGCCGTCGAAGAGCTGGTCGCCCTCGCGCAGCAGGTAGCTCTCGGACTTGTCGGCGGCGCGGACCTGGGCCACGGGCCCCTCGGGGGTCACGAAGACCCCGGTCAGGTCGATGTCGTCGATCAGGAGGCCGGGGACCCCCTCCGGCCGCGGACCGGAGGGCCGCGCCTGGGTGCGCGCCGCCAGCAGCGACCGGAACGGGTCCCTGCGATCGCCGGGGTCGTAGAAGTAGCCCTCGCCCGAAAGCATCGCCTCCTCCTGGGCCAGGATCTCCTCGACCGACTCCACCCGACCCTCGCGCGAATCGTCCACGGGCTCGGGTTCCTGGCCGCGGGTGCCGGGCGGGGCCGCCAGCAGCAGCAGCGCCAGGAGGGCGACGAGACCCGGGCCCGAGCGGCGGGCGACGCGCGATCCCCTGACGACGCCGGCGCGCATCACTCCGCGTCCCGGTAGACGAAGGTCTTGGCCTGGAAGGTCGCCGACAGGGTGTGCGGCGAGCCGTCGTTGGTGGCGCTGACCCTCAGGTTCTCGATGTTGATGATGCGCGAGAAGCGCCCCACCCGGTCGAAGAAGAGGGCGAGGTTGTGGTACCCGCCCCTCAGACTGATGTCGATCGGCCATTCGCTGAAGAAGTCCTTCGGAACCTCGCCGCCCGGGGTGAACCGCAGCAGCTCGAAGTCGCCCTGCTCCGTGAGATCGCGCACCCGGCGCAGCAGCTCCGGGGTGTTGCGGCGGGAGGGCAGGATGCGCAGCAGCCTGTCCAGCTCGAGCTCCAACCGCCGCACCTCCTCGCGGAACCTCGGAAGCTGGACCTTGGCGGCGCGGCCCTCCTGGATCTTGGCCTGCAGCCCCGCGAGCTGCGATTCCTGGGCCGCCAGGGTCTGCTGCTTCGGCTTGAGCAGCCAGACGTGGGCGCCGTAGTAGAGGGCGAACGCCACGAAGAGGCCGGCGATCAGGCCGTAGTACCAGGGCTTGCCTTCCAGACCGGTTTGAATCGCCACGGTTCTCGCGCGCCTCCGACCCGCCTAGCCGCCCGCCACCACGGCGGTCTCCTCGACCGGCTGCGGCCGAGCCAGTGTGAAGGGGAACTCGATCGCGAAGGTGTAGACGGCGCCCCTCTGGGTCGTGTCCTTCAGCACCGGCTCGCCGAACTCCGGCACCTTGTCGAGATTCTCGATGAAGTTGGCCACCGCGTTGGTGTTGAAGGCCTCACCCGTGATGTTGATGCGGTCGCCGGCGACGTCCATCCGGGTGAGCCAGAGGAGCTGCGGCAGCGCCCGCGACACCTCGTCCATCAGCCGCACCGGGCCGCGCTGGCTGGCCTTGAGATCGCCGATGATCTGCACCTTGCGCTCGAGCTCCGCCTTCTTCGCCTTGAACTCCTCGACCTCCTGGATGATCGGCGCCAGCTCGTCGACCTCGCGCTGTGCCTCGGCCACCTCCGCCGTCTTGCGCTGCACCGCGCGGCCCAGCAGGAAGTTGTGACCCAGCGCCGCGACCAGGGCGAGCGCCGACAGCCCCAGGAGCAGGACGCTGCCGAGCTCGTACCGCCCCGGCTCGGTGAACGCGGGCCGCGCGGCGACCGGGCGGCGGCCTTCCGAGATGAGATTGATGCGGATCACGGCTCTACTCGTTCGCCTTGCGCAGCGCCAGCCCCACCGAGACCGCCAGCATGGGGGCGATCGACTGCAGCCAGTCGTTGTCGAAATCGCTCGGCCGGTAGTGCACCCTCCGCAGCGGGTTCATGATCTCGGTGTGCACCCCGAAGCGCTCCTCCAGCACCTGCTGCAGGTTCGGGGTCAGGGCGCAGCCGCCCGAGAGCACCATGTCGGTGACCCGGTCGTCGGCCGAGGTCGCCGCGAAGAAGTCGAACGTCTTGTGGATCTCGGCCGCCATCTCGGCCGAGACGGCGTCCAGCACGGCGCGCGCCTCGGCGGGCGAGCAGCCCTGGATGGCCTCCCCCTGCTTCAGACGCTCGGCCTGGTCGAAGGAGAGGCTGAACTCGCGCTGCAGCGCCTCGGTGAACTGGTTGCCGCCGAAGGAGATGTCGCGCCAGAAGACGGTAGTGCCGCGGGCCAGGATGTTGATGGTGGTCACCCCGGCGCCCATGTTGGCCAGCGCCACGACCTTGTGCGGGTCCATGCTGTAGGAGAGCTCGTAGGCGTTCTGCACGGCGAAGGCGTCGACGTCCACCAGCGCCGGCTGACGCCCGGCCTGGCTGATCACCGAGACGTAGTCGTTGACCTTGTCCCGCTTGACCGCCACGAGGAGGACCTCCATGGCGTCGCGCTGCACGTCCTCGTCGGAGAGGACCACGTAGTCGAGCCGCACGTCGTTGATGTCGAAGGGGATGTACTGCTCGGCCTCCCACTGGATCGACTCGGCGAGCTCCTCCGCCGGCACCGCCGGCACCTGGATCTTCTTGATGATCACCGAGTGGCCGGAGACCGAGGTGGCGAACTGGGACGCCTTGACGCCGCTCTCGTCGGTCAGCTTGTTGATGGCGTCGACCACCAGGGAGGAGTCCATGATGGAGCCGTCGACGATGGCCTCGGGGGAGAGCGGCTCGATCCCCACCCTCTGGAGGTGGAACTCCCCCGCTTTGCGCTCCTTGAGCTCCACCAGCTTCACCGACGAGCTGCCGATGTCGAGACCCACGACGCCTTTGGACCGGCTAAAGAACACGCCTCACCTGTTCCAGAAAAACGTAACGCTCATGCTGATTTACGCTACTTATGGCTACTGATCGGCAAGCTAGCAAGAATGTGCGACAGGTGTCAAGGGAACCGGCGCGCGGGTCGTCGGGCCGCGGATTGCCCCGGCGGGGCCCGATCTGCTAACCTCCGCCTCTTCGGAGGAAGAGGATCATGTCGAAAGAGTGTGCGATCTGCGGCAAATCGACGGTCACCGGCCGTCAGGTGAGCCATGCCCATAACGTCAGCGCGAGGACCTTCAAGCCCAACCTGCAGCGGGTGAGGGCCCTGGTGGACGGGACCACGCGGCGCATCCTGGTGTGCACCCGCTGTCTGCGCAGCGGACGGGTCACCAAGGCGCCGATGCGCGACTGGCAGCCCGACGCGCCCTCGGGCGCCTGACCTCGGCGCCTCGCCCCGGCCCGACTCTCCGGTCCCTCAGCCCGACGGCTGCGGCGATCCCCGCAGCGGCCCCTGCTTGCGGCTGACGTCGATCACCCCGGCCACCGCCTCGATCCCCTCGCGGATCTTGCGCAGGTGCTTCTGGTCGCGGACCTCCATGACCACCTCGATCAGGCCGCGTCCGGTCTCGATGGCCTCGGCCTCGATCTGGCGGATGTTGGCGCCGTTCTTGGCCACCACCTCGGTCAACCGGGCGAGCATCCCCGGCCGGTCCTCGGTCACGATGTCCAGCACCACCGGGTAGACCTCGTCGCGCGGCTTGGCCCAGGTCACCTCGATCTCCCGCTCCGGGTTGTAGAGGAGGTTCTCGACGTTCTTGCAGCGGGCCGAGTGGACCGAGACCCCGCGGCCCCGGGTGATGAAGCCCACGATCTCCTCGCCGGGGAGGGGGTTGCAGCACTTGGCCAGGTAGGCCAGCAGGTCGCCGTGGCCGCGGACGCTCACCGCGCTGCTGCCGAAGGGCAGCACCCGGTTGACCACCTGGCGCAGCCGCCCCGGCTCCTCCTCCTGGGCGAGCTGCTCCTCGCTCAAGACCCGCGACGCCACCACCTGCGCCGAGAGGGTGCCGAAGCCGATGCGGCTCAACATGTCCTCGACCCGCGCCAGCCCCTCGGAGGTGAGGTACTCCTGGAGGGCCTCCGACTCGTAGACCCGCTTGGGCGCCACCCGGTAGCGCCGCAGCTCCTTCTCCAGCGCCCGCCGGCCGATCTCCATCGACTCCTTCTTCTGCTGCGCGTTGAGCCAGTTGCGGATCTTGCTCTTGGCCCGCGAGGTGACCACGTACTGGAGCCAGTCGCGCTTGGGCTCGCCCCGCTTCTTGGTGAGGATCTCGACGATGTCGCCGTTCTGGAGCGGCGTCTTGAGCGGCACCATGCGGCCGTTGACCAGCGCGCCGACGCAGCCGTGGCCCACCTCGGTGTGGATCCGGTAGGCGAAGTCCAGGGGGGTGGCGCCGCGCGGGAAGGAGAAGACGTCGCCCTTGGGGCTGAAGGCGTAGACCTCGTCGGGGTAGAGATCCACCTTCAAGGTGGCCAGGAAGTTGCGCGGGTCCGGCACCTCCTTCTGCCACTCGAGAAGCTGCCGCAGCCAGACGATGCCGGCGTCCACCGTGCTCTTGCTCTCCTGCCCGTGCTTGTACCGCCAGTGCGCCGCGATGCCCTGCTCCGCCACCCGGTCCATCTCCGCGGTCCGGATCTGCACCTCGAACGGCTCTCCCTCGCGCGCCAGCACCGTGGTGTGCAGCGACTGGTACATGTTGGGCTTCGGCATCGCGATGTAGTCCTTGAACCGCCCCGGCACCGGCCGCCAGTTCTGGTGGACCACCCCCAGGGCGGCGTAGCAGTCCTGGGTCCGCTCGGTGATGATCCGGTAGGCGAGATAGTCGTAGAGGCCGCTGATGTCGATGCCGCGCTGACGCAGCTTGCGGTAGATCGACCGCAGGTGCTTCACCCGGGAGCCGATCTCGGCCTCGATGCCGGCCTCCCGCAGCCGCCGCCGAAGCTGGTCGCGGATCCGGTGGGTCATCCCCTTGGACACCTTCATCCGCTGCTGCAGACCGGTGACCAGCTCGGCGTAGCGCTCCGGCTGGAGGTGGTAGAAGGCGAGGTCCTCGAGCTCCCCCTGCACCTTCGACATCCCCAGCCGGTGGGCGATCGGGGCGTAGATCTCCATGGTCTCCCGCGAGATCCGCTCCCGCGCTTCGGCCGGCATGTGCTCGAGGGTCATCATGTTGTGGAGACGATCCGCCAGCTTGACCAGGATGACCCGGATGTCCTCCACCGAGGCCAGGATCAGCTTGCGGAAGGTCTCCGCCTGGACCTGGTCCTTGCGCACGTACTCGTGGCGGCCGATCTTCGTGACCCCGTCGACCAGCTCGGCGATCTCGTCGCCGAAGCGCTCGGCCAGCACCTCGGGCGAGGTGAGGGTGTCCTCGAGCACGTCGTGGAGCATCCCCACCGCCACGCACAGCTCGTCGAACCCCCAATCGGCCAGCAGATAGGCGACGTAGAGGGGGTGGGTGAAGTAGGGCTCCCCGGAGCGCCGCTTCTGGTCCTTGTGGCGCTCGAGCGAGAAGTCGTGGGTCGAGCGGATCAGCTCCTCGTCGAACGAGCGCTCCTGCCTCTCCAGGCAGGAGATCACCGCGGCGAGGTCGATCTTGGCGCGCGGGGTGAAAGGGGGCGGCGCCGTCTTTCTCGATCGATTGAGGGCAGCCGCCATGGGATCCTCGAGGGCGCCACCGCGCCGCCGGGGGCCGGGCGCGACGGCGGTGGATGCACCCCTCCGGCGCCGGCCGCCCGAGTGGCACGGGGGCCGGAAGAATTATAGGCGCCCGAGCGCGCTATGCCGCCCTGGCCTCGCGCCGCCGCGAGCGGGCGTCGCGCCCGAAGACGTTCTCCCAGAGGATGGTGAACGGGCTCGCCACGTAGATCGAGGAGTAGGTGCCCACCAGCACGCCGACGGTGAGAATGAACGCGAAGCCCCGCAGGACGTCGCCGCCGATGAAGAGCAGGCTGCCGACCGCCAGGAGCGTGGTGCCGGAGGTCAGGATGGTCCGGCTCAGGGTCTGGTTGATGCTCTGGTTCATGGTCTCGACCAGCGGCACGCGGCGCTTGCGGCGCAGGTTCTCGCGCACCCGGTCGAAGACCACCACCGTGTCGTTCACCGAGTAGCCCACCAGGGTCAGGAAGGCCGCGATGGTGGTCAGGTTCAGCTCGTACTCGGCCCAGGCGTAGAAGCCCAGCACGATCATCACGTCGTGGAAGACCGCCACCAGGGCGCCGATCCCGAAGCGCAGCTCGAAGCGGAACCAGATGTAGGCCAGCATGCCCAGCAGGGAGAGCACGACGGCCGCGATGCCCTTGCCCCGCAGCTCGCGTCCGATCTGCGGCCCGACGTTCTCCGAGCCGAGCACCGCCAGCTCGCCCAGCGAGGCCGAGCGGCGGAGCTCGGCGACCACGGCGTCGCTGACCCCCTCGGCGCTCTCGAGCTGGGCGAAGTCGGAGATCAGGCCGAGGTCGCGGCGCACCTGGAGGACCTCCCTGCCGACATTCTCGTAGTAGGCGCGCGCCGCCTCGGTGTCGCCGTCGTCGGCGAGCCGGCCGTCCGGGTCGGCCGCCAGCAGCAGCTCGCCCACCGCCAGGTGCCCGATCCGGTTGAGGTCGTTCGCGCCGCCGGCCGGATACCGCTCCTCCAGGGCGGCGAGCACCCGCTCGCGGCTCCCCTCCTCGGTGCCCTCGACCGTCGGCGTCTTGATGATCACCTCGTGCGAGCCCTCCTCGCCGAACTGCTGGATCTGGGCGTCGTCCACGCCCGCCTCGAGGACCAGCGCGCGCAGCTCGTCGATCTCCACCGGCTGGGCGAACTTCACCGTGACCTGGGTCCCGCCGGCGAAGTCGATGCCCAGGTTCAGCCGTCCGTGGACGAAGATGGCGAGGACCGAGAGGATGATCATCACCGCCGAGACCGCGACGAAGATGCCGCGGTACCTCATGAAGTCGATCTTCGGGTTTCTCAGAATCTCCATGGGAAGAACTCCTCAGATCGAGAGCCGCTCGACCTTGCGCCGGCGGGACAGGAGAAGGTCGAAGACCCAGCGGCTGACGAAGATCGCCGTGAACAGAGAGGCCAGGATGCCGATGGACAGGGTGACCGCGAAGCCGCGGATGGGGCCGGTGCCGAACTGGAAGAGGAAGAGCGCGGCGATCAGGGTGGTGATGTTGGCGTCCAGGACCGACGACAGCGCCTTGCCGAAGCCGGCGTCCACCGCCGACTTGACGGTGCGCCCGTGCCGCAGCTCCTCGCGGATGCGCTCGAAGACCAGCACGTTGGCGTCCACGGCCATGCCGATGGTCAGGATGATGCCGGCGATGCCCGGCAGGGTGAGGGTGGCGCCGAAGTAGGCCAGCGCCCCGAAGATCACCACGATGTTGAGCCCCAGCGCCAGGATGGCGTTGAGACCGGTCAGACGGTAGACCACCAGCATGGCCAGGACCACCAGGGCGAGGCCCGTCAGACCGGCCCGGAGGCCCTTCTCGATCGAGTCCTGGCCCAGCGAGGGCCCGACGGTGCGGTCTTCGAGATAGGTGATCCCCGCCGGCAGGGCGCCCGACCGCAGCACCGTCGAGAGGTCCTCGACCTCCTGCCGGGTGAAGCCGCCCTCGATGAGGCCGGAGTCGGCGATTCGCGCCTTGATCCGCGGCGCCGACTGCACCTTGCCGTCGAGCACGATGGCCAGCCCCTTGTTGATGTTCGCGGCGGTCACGTCGGCGAAGATGCGCCCGCCCTCGCCGGTGAGGAAGAAGTTCACCACCGGCTGGTTGAACTCGCCCAGCCCCGGCCGCGCCGTCTTCAGGTCGCGTCCGGTGATCACCGGCCGGTCCTGGACGGCGTAGTACTGCTCGCCGACCACGTTGCCCTCCGGGTCGCGCACCTCGCCGCTCATGATCTCGAGGCCGGGGGGGAGCTGCCCGCCGTAGTTGGCGAGGATCTGCTCGCGGGTCGGCACGCCGCCGCCGCCCGTCGGGAACTCCACCAGCCGGAACTCCAGGAAGGCGGTGTTCTTGATCAGCGACTTGACCCGCTCCGGGTCGTCCACTCCGGGGAGCTGGACCGAGAGGCGGTCGCCCTCCAGCCCCAGGCGCTGGATGACCGGCTCGGCCACCCCGAAGGCGTCCACCCGGTTGCGGATGGTCTGCAGCGCCTGCTCCACCGCCAGGTTGCGGATCTCGGCCAGGTTGGAGGGACGCATGTCGAAGCGCAGGGTCTCGCCGACGCGGGTCCACTCCCAGCCGGGGAGGTACTGGTCGACGATGTCGCCGATCTCGCCGTCCGCCGAGGCCGGAACGCCCCGCAGCACGAAGCGGGTGTCCGAGGGCTGCTCGGCCGCCGGCGAGCCGCCGAGGCCGCGGTCGCGGACCTCCTCCATCAGCCGGTCCAGGTCCTTGTTCGCTTCGGACCGCACGGCGTCGGCGGACTCGACCTGCAGCACCAGGTGGATGCCGCCCTGGAGGTCGAGCCCCAGGTTCACCGACTCGTCCACCGGATGGGCCGACCAGGCGGCCATGCCGACCACGGCGGCGATCAGCAGGCCGCGCAGCAGCAGGGGATTCTTCATTTCGAGGTCGCCTCCTCCTGGCCTTCGAGACCGGCGATGGCGGACCGGGCCACCCGGACCCGCACGTTGTCGGCGATCTTGAGCAGGATCTCGCCCTCCTTCACCGCCGCGACCTGGCCGTAGACGCCGCCGGTGGTGAGCACCCGGTCGCCCTTCTTCAGGTTCTGGATCATGGCCTGCAGCGCCTTCTGGCGCCGCCGGGCGGGCGCGATCAGCAGGAAGTAGAAGATGCCGAAGATGATCAGCAGCGGCGCCAGTTGGACGAAGGCGGCGGACATGCCCCCTTCGGCAAAGGCGACGGTGGTGAATGCGGCGTTCATGCGTGACTCCTCTCGGCCGGCCGCTGCCCGCGCGGCTCCCCGGGTCGCGGTCCCGAGACCCTAGCGCGAGCGCGTCCAAGCTCTCGTTGGAACGCTCTGGCTCAGTTGCGGCTCAGCTTCGGGCTCGGTTACGGGGGAGGATCGGCTCGGGCGGCGGGTTCTCGGCGTCGCTCTCGGCCCCGTCCAGGTCGGCCCGACCGGCGAGCTCCGACAGCGTTCCGGAGGCGATAGCTTCCCTGAGATCCCCCATGAAGTCAAGATAGAAGCGGAGGTTGTGGGCGGTCGCCAGCAGCACTCCGGTGACCTCGCGGGACCGCAGCAGATGGTGGACGAGGGCCCGCGGCGTCCGGCGGCAGGTGGGGCAGCCGCACTCTTCGTCGATCGGGGCGGGATCGTCGCGGTAGCGGGCGTTCTTGATCCGGAGCGTCCCCCGCCGCGTGAAAAGCAGCCCGTGCCGCGCGTTCCGGGTGGGGATGACGCAGTCGAAGAGATCGACCCCCTGCGCCACGGCGTGCGCCAGATCCCCCGGCGTGCCCATGCCCATCAGGTAGCGGGGCCGCTCCTCCGGCAGCTCGGGCGCCGTCACCTCCACCATGGCGCGGCGCTCCGGCTTGGGCTCGCCGACGCTGACGCCGCCGATGGCGTAGCCGTCGAAGCCGAGCTCGGCCAGCTCCTCGGCCGCCCGCCGGCGCAGGTCGGGAAAGACCCCGCCCTGGACGATGCCGAGGAGGCCGCGCCCGTCCGGGGAGGGCCAGACCCGCCGCGACCGCCGCGCCCACGCCGCGGTGCGCTCCACCCCCCGCTCGGCCGCCTCCCGCTCCACCGGCCAGGGCAGGCACTCGTCCAGCACCATCGCCAGGTCCACCCCCAGCCGGAGCTGCATCTCGACCACCGACTCCGGCGTGAAGCGCAGCTCGGCGCCGTCCACGTGGCTGCGGAAGGTGACGCCGTCGCCGTCCACGGTGGTCCGGTCGGCCAGGCTGAACACCTGGAACCCGCCGCTGTCGGTCAGGATGGGTCCCCGCCAGCCGCTGAAGGGGTGCAGCCCCCCGACCGCCTCGATGGCGTCGATCCCCGGGCGCAGCGCGAGGTGGTAGAGGTTCGCGAGCATCACCTGCGCCCCGGCCTCCTCGAGCTGCCACGGCGCCAGCCCCTTGACCGCCCCCAGGGTCCCCACGGGCATGAAGGCCGGGGTCTCGATGACCCCGTGCGCCGTCGTCAACCGGCCCAGCCGGGCGGCGCCGTCGCGGCGCGTGGTCTCGAATCCCAGGCTCATGGGCGGGCGCCCCGCGGAGGGGGCGGTCGCGGAGTCCTAGCGCAGGGTGCTGCGGCGCTCGAGGGCGATCTCCTCGAGGGCCACCCCCTGCGGCAGATCGAGCTCGAAGCGGTCCGCCGGCAGACCGTCGTTGATCCGCAGGTTGCTGAACTCGTACTCGGTCACGTCGCCGTTGGGCTCGACGTAGCGCACGGCGATCGGCAGAAACCGCCGGCTGTCGATCCAGATGGTCATCTCGCGCAGACGGCGCTCCACCCGGTCGAAGCGGGGGATCAGCTCGAGGCGGAACGGCGCGTCCGTCTCGGGAGTATGGGCGAGGTGGGCGTCGAAGTAGGTCAGCAGGGTCTCGACGTTCGAGCCGGCGCCGAGGAAGTCGAGGATCTTCTCGGCCTGCCGCCCCACCGAGATCTTCTCGGCCTGACCGAGGTCGCGGTACCAGGTGGTCATCTCCCCGTCGATGACCAGCAGCGAGATGGGGTCGGGGGTCTCGTACTCCCAGCGTACGCGGTCGGGCGCGGCGTACGAGAAGCTGCCGCGGGCCTCCAACGGCTCGAGCAGCATCTCGCTCTGCTTGCGCTGCACGAAGTCGGCCTCCAGGGTGACCGTCTTGGACTGCTCCAGACGCACCCGCTCCACCAGCAGGTCGAGCCGCTCGGCGGCCGTCACGCCGGGCCCCAGCGGGTCGGGCAGGGCGTCGCCGGCCAGAGCCGCCGCCGGCGTCAGAACGGCCAGCAGGAGAGCGGGGAGGGACCTCGGCATCAGCTTGGGATCGGCGGGTGCGGGAAGCGGCCGTCCGGAGAGCGGGACGGGTGGCTCGAAGAGGAGATCATACTCCCGCCGACCCTCCCGCTTCAACCTCCGGGACCCCGCGGCGGAGTCGGGTTGACTTGGCGAAAGGGCGGGTGCTACCTTCCACGCTCTTCCAACGGGGAGGCGACCATGCCGGAGCTGGGTGAGAAACACGAATGCCCGAACTGCGGCACCAGGTTCTACGACCTCGGCAAGCCGCGGCCGATCTGTCCAAGGTGCGAGCTCGACCTGACCGAGGCCGAGGCGGAAGCCGAGGCCGGGGCGAAGAAGAAAAAGAAGAAGAAGGCGGCCAAGCCGAAGAGCGACGGCGGCGAAGAGGAGTAGCGGCTCCGGTCGCGCTCTCGCTGGGCAGCAACAGCGACGGGCCCGAGGACCAGCTCCGGGCCGCGGTCGAGGGTCTGCGCGGCGTCCTCGCGCGGGGCCGGATGAGCGCCCTCTACCGCACCCGGCCGGTCTCCGCGGTCGTTCAGCCCGACTTCCTCAACCTCGCCGTGGTGGGCGAGAGCCGGCATCCGCCGGAGGAGCTGCTCGCCGTGGCGAAGGCGCTCGAGTGGCGCGCGGGAAGGCGCAGCGGTCCGCGCTGGGGCCCCCGGCCCCTGGACGTGGACCTGCTGGTGTGGGGGGACCGGGTCGTCCGGCGCCCGGAGCTGACCCTCCCCCACCCGCGTCTGGCCCGGCGCCGCTTCGTGCTGGAGCCGCTGGCCACGCTGGCGCCGGAGCTGCGGGTGCCGCCCGGCGGGCGGACGGTGGCCGACCTGCTGGCGCGGCTGCCCGCCGGGGAGAGGGTCACCCGGGTCGGCTGGACGGGCCCGCCGCCCGCCGCGTGGTAACTTCCCCCCGATCATGCGATCCCCAGCCGAGCGCCCCTGGTACCGGCGGCTGCACTGGCAGGTTCTCGCGGCCATGGTCGCCGGGATCGTCGCCGGGCTGATCGGCGGCGAGACCCTGGCGACCCGGGTCGGTTGGCTCGGGACCCTGTTCATCCGGCTGCTGAAGATGATCATCGTGCCGCTCATCTTCACCTCGATCGTCTCGGGCGTCGCGTCGGTGGGCGGCGGCCGCACCCTGGGGAGGCTCTTCTCCAAGACCCTGGGCTACTACGTCTTCACGAGCACCCTGGCGATCCTCGCCGGGCTGGTGGCGGTCAACCTGATCCAGCCGGGGGTCGGCGCCAACATCGCCGGGGCCGAGAGCGCCGAGCTGCCCGAGCTCGAGACGCCGGGCTCGCCGGTGGACCTGCTTCTGGACCTGGTGCCCGAGAACTTCCTGGCCGCCGCCGCCGGCGCCGACATGCTCTCGGTGATCTTCTTCTGCATCGTGCTGGGGATGGCGATCGCCTCGCTGCCGGAGGGCCCGCGGACGACCCTGGTCTCGCTCTTCGACGCCGGCTTCCAGGCGATGATGAAGCTCACCGCCGGGATCATGTTGTTCCTGCCCATCGGGGTCTTCGCCCTGCTGGCCCGGCTGGTGGGTGAATCGGGGCTCGAGTCGTTCCGCGCCCTGGGCCTCTACATGATCACCATCGCGGTGAGCCTGACCTTTCACCTCTTCGTCACCCTCCCCCTGGTCCTGCTGCTGCTGGCGCGCATCGACCCGCGGATCCACTTCCGCAACATGACCGAGGCGCTCATCACCGCCTTCTCCACCAGCTCTTCGGCGGCCACCCTGCCGCTGACCATCAACAACGTGGAGAAGAAGGTCGGGGTCTCCAACAAGATCTCCTCCTTCGTGCTGCCCATGGGGGCCACCGTCAACATGGACGGCACCGCCCTCTACGAGTGCGCGGGGGTGATCTTCATCTCCCAGGTTCTGGGCGCCAATCTGGACCTGGGCCAGCAGCTCGTGGTGGTGCTGACCGCGCTGCTCGCCTCGATCGGCGCCGCGGCGGTGCCCTCGGCCGGGCTGGTGATCATCTTCATCGTGCTCGAGGCGGTGAACCTGCGCGGCCCCGAGGTCAACGTCATCGTGGGCGCCATGCTGGCCATCGACCGCCCCCTCGACATGTACCGGACGGCGGTCAACGTCTTCAGCGACTCGTGCGGCGCCGCGGTCATCGCCAAGTCCGAGGGCGAGCCGGGGATCGACGAGGAGGCCCGCTAGACCGGCCCGGGCCGACGGCGCGGAGAACGTGACCTTCGTGCGCTCCTTCCGCGATCCCATCCACGGCTTCATCCACGCCGACCGGCTGGAGTCCGAGCTGATCAACAGCGCGCCACTGCAGCGGCTGCGCTCGATCCACCAGCTCGCCTTCACCCACATGGTGTACCCGGGCGCCGAGCACACGCGCTTCCCCCACGTGCTCGGCGCCATGGCCCTGGCGGGGCGGGTCTACGACGTGCTCGCGGCGCGCAGCGACGGCCTGCTGGATCCCGATCCGCGCGCCCTGCCCCGGCGGCTGGTGCGGATCGCCGCGCTGGTGCACGACATCGGCCACGCCCCCTTCAGCCACTCGGCCGAGGAGCTCTTCGAAGAGGGCATCGACCACGAGGAGATGAGCCGCCGGCTGCTGGCCATCGACGAGATGGCGGCGATCTTCGACGAGCACGGCGACGGCGTCACGGCGGAGGCCGTGGCGCGGCTCCTGGGCCGGCCGGAGGGTCCGGCGGAGCGGCTCCTCTCGCAGGTGGTCTCGGGCGAGCTCGACGTCGACAAGATGGACTACCTGATGCGCGACAGCCTCCACTGCGGTGTGCGCTACGGGCACTTCGATCTGGACCGGCTGCTCGAGACCATGCTGCCCATCCGCGACCCGCAGCGCGGCTCCTGGGGGATCGGCGTCGAGGAGGGCGGGGTGCACGCCCTCGAGGCGCTGGTGATGGCGCGCTACTACATGTTCACCCAGGTCTACTTCAACGTCACCGGCAAGGCTCTCGAGCTGCACTTCTCCGAGTGGCTGCGCGAGACCGGCCGGCGCTGGCCCGCCGACCCGCTGCGCTTCCTGGAGCACGACGACGTCTCGGTCCTCTCCGAGATGCGTCGCTCGGACAGCCTCCACGCCCGGGCCGTGGTGGAGCGCCGGCGCTTCCCGCTGGCCTACGAGACGCACGAGCACCTCACGCCCGCCGAGAAGGCCGAGTTCGAAGCCCTGCTGCCGCGGCTGCTCGCCCAGTTCGGGCCGGAGCGGCTGCTGGTCTCCAACTCCGCCAAGGACCCCCACCGCCTGGCGGAGGGCCCGGTGCTGGTGCGCAGCGCCGGCGGCCGGCTGCAGCCCATGGAGGAGGCCAGCCAGTTCATCCGCCACCTGGAGCGGATCGAGCGCTACCGGATCTACAGCCCGCCGGAGATCCGGGAGCGGGTGGCCGCCGCGGTGGAGACCGGGCTGACGGCCTAGGCTCCCGGCTCGCCGACCGCCGCCGCCAGCCGGTCGAGCGCCCGGCGCCAGCGCCGGCGGTAGCGCTCCCACTCCGTGAGACAGGTGGAGAGGGCGAGCTGCTGGAAGCCGGTCTGCAGGACGTCGAGCTCGCAGCCCGAGGCTGCTGGGGTGAGCTCGAAGACGAGGAGGGTCGCCGCCTGCCAGCCGGCATCGAGCCGCAGGAGGGCGACGCTCCACTGCCGCGGCGGATGACGCTGGCGGGTCGTGAGACGCTCGCGCACCGGGTCGCCGGAGGCGCTCTCGGAGGTCAGGGTGAGCTCCCCCGCCCCCCCGCCGGCGACGGCGCCCAGCCAGCGCTCCATCCGCTCCGGGTCGGTGAGCCAGCGCCAGGCCTCCTCCACCTCGAGGGGCAGCGCGCGGCGCAGCCGGAGCTGCACGCCGGGGATGTCGCCCTGACGGATCGCCTCGGGCCTCACTCGAGCACCCTCCGCGTCTTCCAGCGCCGGTAGGCGAAGAGCGCCGGCAGGCCCAGCCAGACGGCCAGCGCCACCAGCGCGCGGGCGAGGCCCGACGGCAGACGCGCCTCGATCTGGTCGCGCACCTCGGTGGTGCTCTCGTCCACGGCGACGAAGGTGTGCCGGTGGCGCCAGCTCTCGAAGGGGCCCTCCTCCTGGGTGTCCGCGAACCCCCCGTCGTGCGCTTCGATCCGCGCCGTCCAGCGCACCGGGAGCGGGCCCATCCAGAGGGTGAAGGAGAGGCGCGCCCCGGGATCGAGCTCCGCCGGCGCCTGGTGGAGCGTGAGCGGCGCCAGCGGCGGGGCGAGAGCGCGGAAGCCCTCCGGCCGCCGGTGAAACTCGACCACCGCCTGACGGGGCGCGGCGACCCGGAAGCGGCGCTCGAACCTCACCCGAGGAGGTCCGCCAGGGCGGCGTCCGCGTCGGCGTACCGGAAGTCGTAGCCCAGCTCCTCGAGCCGCCGGGGTACCGCCCGCTGTCCGTCCAGCAGAAGGGTCGCCATCTCGCCGAAGAGCAGCCTCATCGCGAAGGCGGGCGCCGGCAGCAGGCTGGGGCGCCCGAGGGCGCGGCCGATGGCCCGGCTGAGCTCGCGGTTGGTGAGCGGGTTGGGCGCCGTCAGGTTGAACGGCCCGCTCGCCGACGGATGACGCATCAGGAAGTCGATGGCCCCCACCTCGTCGTCGAGGTGGATCCACGGCATCCACTGGCGGCCGCTCCCCACCGGCCCGCCGGCGAAGAGCTTGAAGGGGCGCACCATCGGCGGCAGGGCGCCCCCTTCGGTCGACAGGACGATGCCGGTGCGCAGCAGGACCCGGCGCACCCCGGCCTCCTCCGCCGGGGCGCCGGCCGCCTCCCACTCCTGGCAGACCTCCGCCAGGAAGTCGTCGCCGGGCGGGGTCTCCTCGGTGACCACCTCGTCGTCCTTCGGGCCGTAGTAGCCGACGGCGGAGCCCTGCAGCAGAACCGGGGGCCGGCCGCCGGCGCGGCGGAGCGCCTCGGCGACCGCTTCGGTCGAGCGCACCCGGCTCTCCCGGATGCGCCGCTTGCGCTCCGCCGTCCACCTCCCGGACGCGATCCCCTCCCCCGCGAGATGGACCAGGGCGTCGGCCCCGCCCGCCAGCTCGGCCAGACGGCCCGGGTCGGCGGCGTCCCACTCCTCCACGGCCACCCCCCGCGGCAGGCCCCGCACCCGCGCGGGGCGCCGGCTCAGCACCACCGGCGCGTCGCCCCGGGCGGCCAGCCGCTCGGCCAGCCGCCGGCCGATCATCCCCGACCCTCCGCTGATCAAGACTCGCATCGCTTCTCCTCCTGGTGGCTCCCTCACCGCGGAGCCTACCGCGTCGGATGCGGCCTCAGACCGCCTCCAGCTCCTCCTCGAGCCGCTGGCGGCGCTCCAGGTCGGCGTAGATCCCCCCGGCTGCGACGAGCTCCTCGTGCCGGCCCCGCTCCACCAGACGCCCGTCGTCCAGCACCACGATCTCGTCGGCGTCGCGCACGGTGGAGACGCGGTGGGACACCAGGATCACCGAGCGCTCGGCGAAGACGCCACGGAGGTGGCCGAGGATGCGCTCCTCGGTCTCGGTGTCCACGGCCGACAGGGCGTCGTCGAGCAGCAGCAGCCGCGGACGCCGGAGCAGGGCGCGGGCCAGGGCGACCCGCTGCTTCTGGCCGCCGGAGAGGGTCACGCCGCGCTCCCCCACGAGGGTGTCGAGGCCGTCCGGCAGCCGCTCGAGGTCGCGGTCCAGGCCGGCCAGCACCGCTGCCTCGGCGATCTCCGCCTCGCCCGCGTCGTCGCGGCCCAGTGCGATGTTGTCGCGGATCGTCGTGGAGAAGAGGAAGGGCTCCTGGGCCACCATGCCGAGCGAGCCGCGCAGGTCGGCCAGCGGCCAGAGCCGGACGTCCCGGCCGTCCAGCCGCACCGTCCCCGGCGGCGGGTCCAGCAGCCTCGGCAGGAGCGCCAGGAGGGTGCTCTTGCCCGAGCCCGTGCCGCCCACCACCGCCAGGGTGCGCCCCGGGGCGACGGCCAGGTCGATCTCCCGCAGGGCGGGCCGCTCGGCGCCCGGGTAGCGGAAGGTGAGCCCCTCCACCTCGAGCGCCCCGCGCGCGGCGCTGGGACGGCGGGCGCCGGGCAGGTCGCGGATCTCCGGCTCCGTGTCGATCACCTCCAGGATGCGGTTCAGCGAGGCGCTGCCGCGCTGGATGAGGTTGATCACCCAGCCCACCGCGATCATCGGCCAGACCAGCCGCGACAGGAAGAAGTTGAAGGAGACGAAGTCACCCACCGTCAGCCGGCCGCCGGCGACCAGCCAGCCGCCGTACCAGAGGACGCCCACGAACCCGAAGCCCACCAGCACCTGGAGCAGCGGCCGGAAGGCGGAGTTCCAGCGGATGAGCCGGCGGTTGCGCTCCACGTACTCGCGGTTCACCTCGACGAAGGCGGCCACCTCCGCCTCCTCGCGGGTGTAGGCGCGCACCACCTGGGCGCCGGCGAGGCTCTCCTGCACCCGGGTCGAGAGGGCCGAGAACTGCTCCTGGACGCTCTCGAAGAGGACGTGGATCCTCTGCCCCACGACCCGGGTGGCCACGGCGAGCAGCGGCAGGGTCGAGAGCGCCACCAGGGTGAGGGGCAGGTGGATCCGGCCCATGAACACCAGCGCCCCGATCGAGGTGAACACCGTGTTCGAGGCGTACATGATGGCCGGACCGCAGAGCATCCGCACCGCCTGCATGTCGTTGGTCCCGCGGGCCATCAGGTCGCCCACCCGCCGGCGCTGGTAGTAGCCGGGGGGCAGGCTCTCCAGACGGGCGAAGTACCGGTTGCGGAGGTCGTTCTCGACATCGCGGCTCACCGTGACCAGGATGAGCCGCTGCGCGAAGGTGAAGATCCCCTGCACCACGGTCGCGGCCACCAGCAGCAGGGCGTAGCGGTAGGCCGCCGAGGAGCTGAACTCCTCCACGAAGGCGTCCACCGCCTGGCCGATCAGGAGCGGCGCCGCCAGGCCCAGGGCGGCCGAGAGCAGCACGCAGCCGACCCCCGCCGCCACCCGCAGCCGGTACGGCGCGATCAGCGGCAGCAGCTCGCGCAGACGGCTGCCGCCGGGACCGTCGCTCACGGCGTCTCCCGGGGCGCCGTCGCGGCCAGCACCGCCGCCCGCCCCAGCGGGTGCAGAGGCTCGCCCCGCGGCTCGAAGTCCGCCACCAGACGGCAGATCGGGCGTCCCTCGCGGGCGTACTTCGCCTCGTAGTTGGTGCGCGGGCCCTCCTCCCACTCCCCCTCGTGCTCGCGGACGCGCACGCCCGGCGTGCCCTCCAGGAGCTCGCGCACGCTGGCGCCGTAGGAGAGGAAGTCGGTGGCGAAGTAGAGACGCCCGCCGGGCCCCAGCAGCCCCACCACGAGGTCGATCGAGCCGGGGTCGAGGAGACGGCGCTTCTCGTGCCGGCTCTTGGGCCAGGGGTCGGGAAAGTAGACGTGCACCGCCGCCGCGAAGCCGCGCGGGAGCACCGCGCTCAGCAGGTAGAGGGCGTCGCCGCGCAGCAGCACCACGTTCACCAGGTCTCGCCTTCGGGCTCGCCGCGCCGCGAGCCCGAGGTAGCTCCCCGCGCGCTCGATCCCCAGGAAGCGGCGGTCCGGGTCGCCGGCCGCGCGGCTCAGCAGATAGCGGCCCTTGCCGAAGCCCAGCTCGACCTCCCAGGGGCCGCGGCCGCCGGCGAGCCGGTCGAGCGGCAGGGGGGCCGGCAGCCGCCCGAGGCCGCAGTCGCCCTCGCCGCAGACGACCCGCACCGGCTGGAAGACGCCGCGGCGGGCGCTCACAGCAGCTCTTCGCGGCCGCGACGCCGGAGCTCGGCCACCACCTCGCGCACCTGCTGGGAGCGCTCCCGTGGCACCACCAGGACCGCGTCGCCGGTGCGCACGACCACCAGATCGCGCACCCCGACGGCGGCGACGACGCCCTCCTCCGCCCAGAGCAGATTGCCGGCGCCGTCGATCTCCACCACCTCGCCCCGGGTCGCGCTCTCCCCGCCCGGCCCCGCCAGCAGGTCGGCGAGCGCCTCCCACGACCCCAGGTCGCTCCACTCGCACTCCAGGGGAAGGGTGGCCAGCTCCTCCAGGCGCTCCATCACGCCGTGGTCGATGGACACCGCCGGCAGGCCCGGGTAGACCTCGTCGAGCCGCTCGGGTCGGGCCGCGATCTCGTCGAGGCCGCGGGAGATGCCGCTCTCGAAGCGGGCGAGCTGCTCGAGCAGGAGACCGGCCGGACAGACGAAGATGCCGGCGTTCCAGAGGTAGCCGCCGCTCTCCAGGAACCTCCGCGCCGTGGGCGCGTCGGGCTTCTCGGTGAAGGCGGCCACGCGGGCCAGGCCGGTCGCCGGGTCGAGGGTCTCAGCGACCTCGAGGTAGCCGTAGCCGGTCTCCGGCCAGCGCGGCCTGACCCCCAGGGTGAGGATGCGCCGCCGCTCACCGGCGAGCCGTACCGCGGTGGCCAGGGTCTGGCGGAAGGCGGCCGCGTTCCCCACCCGGTGGTCGGCGGGCAGCACCGCCACCACGCCGTCGCCCCGGGCGTCGAGCAGGGTGCGCACGGCCCACCCGATGGCCGGCGCCGTGTTGCGGCCCACCGGCTCGGCGAGCACCTGCTCCGCCGGCACCTCCGGCAGCTCGGCTCGGACCTGGGGCGCCAGCTCGCGGGTGGTGCAGACCCACACCCCTTGCGGCTCGACCAGCGGCGCGAGCCGCTCGACAGTGGCCCGCAGCAGGCTGCCCTCGCCCTCCAGCGCCAGGAGCTGCTTGGGCCGCCGGCGGCGGCTGAGCGGCCAGAAGCGGGTGCCGCTGCCGCCGGCGAGGATCAGCGCGTGCACGGCCGGCCAGCGTATCACCGGGCCCCCGGCGCCTCGAGGTCGGCGGCCGCCGCCTCGACCAGCTCCCACGCTCTCGCCACGGTGGCCCGGGTGGTGCGCAGGTTGCCGATGGCCAGGCGCAGGACGTAGCGGCCACGCAGCCGGGTGTGGGACAACAGCACCGGTCCGGCGGAGTTGACCCGCTCGAGGAGCTCCTGGTTGGCCCGGTCCTCCGCCTCGGGGCCGCCCGCGGCGCGGAGCCGGAAGCAGACCAGGCTGAACGGAGCCGGCGCCGACAGCTCGAAGCGGGGGTCGGCCTCGATTCGCGACGCCAGCTCGCGGGCCATCTCGCAGTGCAGGCGGATGCGCGCGGCCAGGCCGTCGACGCCGAAGGCGCGGATCACCATCCAGAGCTTGAGCGCCCGGAAGCGCCGACCGAGCTGCGGCCCGAAGTCCATGAGGTTGGTCACCCCGACCTCCGGGCTCTCCAGGTAGTCGGGCACCAGCGAGAAAGCCCGCTTGAGCCGCTCCGGCCGGCGCAACAGCAGCACCGAGCAGTCGAGCGGCGTGAAGAGCCACTTGTGGGGGTTGAGGACGATGGAGTCGGCCCGCTCCCAGCCGGCGAACCGCGGCCGGAGCTCGTCGCACACTGCGGCCGGCCCGGCGTAGGCGGCGTCGACGTGGAGCCAGAGCCCCTCGCGCCGGCAGATCGCGGCGACCGCCTCCAGCGGATCGACGCTGGTGGTCGAGGTGGTCCCCGCGGTGGCGACCACCGCCATCGGCTGGCGGCCCTCGCGGCGGTCGGCGGTCACGGCCCGCTCGAGCGCCTCCGGCCGCAGGCGGAAGGCCTCGTCGACGGGCAGCCGCCGCAGGCCGTCGAGGCCGATCCCCAGGGTGAGCACCGCCTTGTCCACCGACGAGTGGGCCTCTTCGCTGCAGTAGACGGCGAGCGGCGGGCCGCCGGCCAGGCCCCGCTGCCGCGCGTCGAGCCCGGGGACTCCGTGCCGCGCCGCCGCCAGCGCGACCAGGGTGCTCATCGAGGCGGTGTCGTTGATGTGGCCGGCGAAGCCCTCGGGCAGGCCCACCATCCGCCGCAGCCAGTCGCACACCCGCTCCTCGAGCTCGGTGGCGGCCGGGCCGGTGCGCCACAGCATGGCGTTGACGTTGAGCGCCGCCGTCAGCGCCTCCCCCACGATCCCCGGGCCGGAGCCGCTGATCGCGAAGTAGGCGAGAAAGCCGGGGTGGTTCCAGTGGGTGACGGCCGGCAGGATGAGACGCTCGAAGTCGTCCAGGATGACGTCCATCGACTCCGCCCGGCGGGGCGCCTCCGCCGGCAGCCGCGCGGCGATCTCGCCGGGCGCGACCGCCGGCATCACCGGCAGCTCGCCGACGTCCCGCAGGTAGTCGGCGATCAGCTCGGCCGAGCGACGGAGCGCCGCCCGCAGCCGGGCCTCGTCGAGATCGCCGCCCGCCTCAGCCGCCGGCGGCGGCGAGCTCTTCATCGATGACCTCGGCGATCGCCTCGAACGGCTGGGCTCCGCCCAGGAACCGGCCGTTGATGAACATCGCCGGCGTCCCCGTGACCCCGGCCGCGACGCCCGCCTGGAGATCGAGGTCCACCTTCTCGGCGTAGCGATTCGAGTCGAGGCACTCGTTGAAGCTCTCGGTGTCGAGCTCCAGCCGGGCGGCCTTCTGCTTGAGCTGCTCGACGCCCAGCGCCCGCTGCTCGCGGAACATGGTGTCGTGCATCTCCCAGAAGCGGCCCTGCTCGTGGGCGCAGAGCGAGGCCTCGGCCGCCTTCTGGGCGTTCGGGTGGATGTTGTGGAGCGGGAACTGGCGGAAGACGAGGCGGACCTTCTCGCCGTACTCCTCGCGTACCCGGTCCAGGGTGGGCGCCAGACGCGAGCAGTAGGGACACTCGAAGTCGGAGAACTCGATGATGGTCACCGGAGCGTCCTCGGGGCCGGTCGAGGGCGAGCCGGCCACCTCGACGTCCAGCCGCATGGGCTCGAGGTAGGTCCGCACCCTGTACTTCTCCCGCAGCTCGGCCAGGAGCGCCGCCTCGCGCTGCTGCTTCCGAAGCACCTCCAGGTAGCTCCTGATCTGCTCCGCGACCTGCTCCTTGGGCTGCGAGATCCGCTCCTGGTTCTCCTGGTAGAAGGCGTCCACCTCTTCGTCGCCGACCGGATCGATCTTGTCGGCGACCTCGACCTGGAGAAGCTCTTCGCGGGTGACCCCGCGCTCCCCCGACTCCGCCTCCAGCAGCCGCTGGTCGATGAGCTCCCCGAGACCCTGGGCGATGAGGTCGTGCCGCTGCCGATCCAGGCCGAGAAGCTGCGACCGGACCTCCGCCTCGACCGCCTCTCGGGTCACCTCGACGCCGTTGACGACGGCCAGGACGCCGTCGCCGGGAGGCGACGGGTCCTCCACCGGGCTCTTGTCGGCCAGGACCGACTCGGACACGCAGCCCGACAGGACGAGGGGAAGAAGCAGCGCGGCGCACAGCGCGGAGCGGTGAATCGATGTCATGGTGATGGTCACGGCATACCTCCCCCGGCCTCAATCGCCGGAAGCTGCGGGCAAGACGGGAATGTTATCCGCGGGGCCGACGCCCCGACAAGGCGGCGGCGGGACCCTCGGCCGCGAGGTGGCGGTGCACCAGGCCCTCCACGATCCGCGCCGCGGGAATGCCTCGCACTCGCGCCCGGTGGGCGGAGAGCAGGTCGTCGGCCAGGGCCAGGAGGCCGGCCGACAGCCCCTGGCGGCGTCCGGCGTGGAGCACGACCTCGGCGGCGCGCTCCCACGGCTCCTGCGCCCGCGGGTCCCTCCACGAGTCGAGCGCCAGGAGCGCCGCCGCAGCCGCCATCCGGGCCGCCCCTTCGCCCGCGCGCAGCCGAGCCAGGGCGCCCGCGAACGGCTCCGCCAGAGCCTCGAGCTCCTCGTCGCCCACCCGCTCGCCGCCGCCCAGGAAGACCGCGAGCGAGCGGCTGCGCAGCGTGGGCAGGAGGTCGAACTGCGACGGCGCCAGCAGCAGGAAGTGACGCTGCGAGCTCCCCGGCGGCTCCTCCAGGGTCTTCAGCAGGGCGTTGGCCGCCTCGCCCGTCAGGCTCTCGGCGCTGGCGACGACGAAGACCTGCCCCCGGGCCTCGAAGGGGGTGAGCTGCGCCGGTCGCAGGAGCTCCTTGGTGGCCTCGACCGAGGTCGCGGTCTTGAGGTCGCGCTCCAGGACGAAGAAATCGGGATGGAAGCCGCCGTCTTCTCCCGGCATGGCGACGCGGCGGCAGTGCCGACAGCTCCCGCAGGGCCGCTCGCCCGTCGGCGCCTCGCAGAGCAGGGTGCGCGCCAGGTGGGCCGCGGCCGCCGCGCGCTCCTCCGCCGAGCCGCCGTGGAGGATCACCGACGGGTAGAGACGGCCGGCGCGGGCCATCTCCACGGCGGCGGCGAGGCTCACCGGGTCTCCCCGGCCTCCGACCGGCCGCACCCCGGGGAGGGCGGCGCAGGACGGCGGGCGGCGCAGCTCATGGACGTCTAGCGTACACGCCGGGGAGACCGCCGCCAGGCGGTATTCTGGGCCTCCGGTGACGCGACCCTCCCCGCACTCGGGCTCCTTCGCTCTCCTCGCGCTGCTGCTCGCCGGCTGCCGGGCCGAGGCGCCCCCCTCCCCGACCTCGGGCGCGGAACCGGACGAGCCCTCCCTCTTCCACGAGATCACCGCCCAGAGCGGGATCGACTTCGTGCACCACAGCGGCTTCGACGGCAGCTTCTCCATGCAGGAGACCATCGGCGCCGGCGGCGCCCTCCTGGACTACGACGGCGACGGCGATCTCGACCTCTACCTGGCGGACGGCGGCGCCCCCGGCGCGGGCCGGCCGAACCGGCTCTACCGCCGGGAGGGCGACGGACGCTACCTGGACGTGACCGCCGCCTCGGGCGCGGGCCAGGCCGGGTACGGCATGGGCGCCGCCGCCGGCGACGTCGACGCCGACGGCGATCTCGACCTGTACGTGACCAACTTCGGCGCCGACGCGCTGCTCCTCAACGACGGCCGGGGACGCTTCGTCGCGACCGCCGCGCCGCCCGGCTCCGACCGCTGGAGCACGTCGGCCTGCTGGGCCGACTTCGAGGGCGACGGCGACCTCGACCTGTACGTGGCCACCTACGTCGAGTACCGGCCGCCGCGCTCCTGCACCGACCGCGCCGGGCGGCGCGAGTACTGCGGACCCTCGATCGTCCCGGCCCAGGTCGACCTGCTGCTGCGCAACGACGGCGCCGGGGTCTTCGCCGCCGACCCCGCCGCGGGGCCGGGCGCCCGCGCCGGACGGGGTCTCGGCGCCCTCTGCGCCGACCTCGACGAGGACGGACGCCCCGACGTCTACGTGGCCAACGACGGCGAGGCCAACGTCCTCTGGATCAACCGCGGCGACGGCACCTTCGAGGACCGGGCCCTGGCCTACGGAGCGGCGCTCAATCTGATGGGCGAGGCGGAGGCGAGCATGGGGATCGCCGTGGGCGACGTGGACCGGAACGGGCTGCCGGAGATCTACGTCACCAACTACGCCCTGGAGACCAACGCGCTCTACCGCAATCAGGGGGCCGGACTGTTCACCGACGTGCGGCACCTCGCCGGGGTGGCCGATCCATCGATCCCGGTCCTCGGCTTCGGCACCGCCGTCGCCGTCGAGGTCGCCCACCGCCAGGCCGCGGCTGACCCGCACCACGTCGAGCCCGGCGTCGGCGGCCCGGAAGCGGCCCGGCGCGACCTGCTCCAGCAGCTGGTTGGGCTGCGCGTAGGCGAGCCCCGGACGGATCGCCTCGATGTTGTCGAGCACGTGGCCGTTGGCCACCGCCAGATCGAGATCGCCGTCGTGGTCGAAGTCGGCGAAGGCGGTGCCGAAGCCGAGGACCGGGATCGATGGATCGGCCACCCCGGCGAGGTGCCGCACGTCGGTGAACAGTCCGGCCC
>JAWWBN010000008.1:0-36407 GCA_033720955.1 Thermoanaerobaculia bacterium
AGCCCTCGCCCTCTCCGGGGTGGCAGTCGGTTCGAGTCCGGGGCGTCCTGGGTCTCCGGGTCTGTGGTGCCGAGATCGGTCCAGGGCATGTCGGGCTCTTGAGGGCGGGCGCGGAGGCTGCGGTCCGGCGGAACGACCCCCATCGCCCTGGGGCTCGCCGTCACTTGGCGGGGAGATCGGGGTGCAGTGGGTCGGGAGCCGGGCCGGTTTCCGGGAGCTGCCTTCGCAGGCGACCCGGTGGGTAGGGCATCGTCGGAGCGGGCGCGCCCGAGGTGCGGGGGTGGACTGACGGTGGCCTCTCGACAAGCGCGTCACCACTCCCCGGGGGAGGTCGAGGGGGTCCGACGCGGCAGTTCCGGTCCGGGGAGACCCGAGCGTGAGGTCGGCGGAGGCTCGGCTTTCTCGGAGGGGGTCTGTTTCACGTGAAACAGGGCGCCGGACCTAGAATCCGCGTCGATGGGGGCCGAGCTGCCGGAGATCGGGGTCGATCGGTTTGCGGCTCGGCTCGCGCAGGTGTCGCCACGCCCGCTGGGCCCAGAGGTCTGTGCGCGTCTCCACCTCCACTACCAGGAGCTCGCCCGCTGGAACCCCCGGCTCTCCCTGGTGGGCCCGGGCACGCGGGAGGAGATCGTCGAGCGGCACTACGGCGAGAGCCTGGCGGCCCTGCCGTGGCTGGAAGAGGGGGACCGCACCCTCGTGGACGTCGGCTCGGGCGCCGGGTTTCCGGGCCTGGTCCTCGCCGCCGCCTGCCCGCGGCTCGACGTGACGCTGGTCGAGGCGCGGGAGCGGAAGTGGGCCTTCCTGAGGGCCGCCGCCGCCCGGTGTGAATTGTCGGTCCGCTGCGTGAATGCTACAGTCGGCGCCGCCCTGCCCGACGAGGTTCCGAGGCCCGTGGACCTGGCGACGGTCCGCGCCGTGCGACTGGGCGCTCGAGAGGCGGAGGCGCTCGCCGCCGTGGCCTCGGCCCGGGGCCGGCTCTGGGCGTGGACGGGGCGGCAAGAGCCGGGGAATCTTCGGGGGTGGTCGCGAGGCCGTCAGCTACCGCTGGCCGGCTCCCGTTACCGGCGTCTCATCGAGTACCGACCTTCGAGCCCGAAGACGTGAACCCGAAACGCACCGTGCTGGCCGTGGCCAACCAGAAGGGCGGCGTGGGGAAGACCACGACCGCGGTCAACCTCGGTGCGGCCCTGGCGGCCCTCGAGCACCGCGCCCTTCTGGTCGACTGCGACCCGCAGGGCAACGCCACCCGCGGCGTAGGAGTCGAGCGGGAGGGCGTCGGTCTCTACCAGGTCCTGGCCGACGGCGCGCCGATCCGATCGGCCATCCGGCCCACCCGCTTCCCCAACCTCGAGATCGTGCCCTCACACCGCGATCTGGTCGGGGTGGAGGTGGAGTTCGCCCGGCTGCCGGGCTGGGAGCATCGCCTCGCCTCGGCCCTGGACGGGGCGCGGGGCGAGTTCTCCCATGTCCTGCTCGACTGCCCCCCCTCCCTGGGCCACCTCACGGTGAGCGCCCTGGCCGCCGCCGAGGGCCTGGTGATTCCGCTGCAGTGCGAGTACTACGCCCTCGAGGGCGTCAGCGAGCTGATCTCGACGGTGCGCCGGGTGCAGGGCGGCCTCAACCGCCGGCTGGAGATCGTCGGGATCGTCCTCACGATGTACGACGAGCGCACCAACCTCTCTGGAGAGGTGGCCGACGAGGTGCGCCGTCATTTCGGGGACCGCGTCTTCGATACCGTGGTGCCGCGGAACGTGCGGCTCGCCGAGGCGCCCAGCTTCGGCCTGCCGATTCTCCAGTACGACATCAAGAGTCGCGGGGCGGAGGCCTACCTCGCCCTGGCCCGCGAGCTTCTGAAGAGGATCGCCTGATGGCTAAAAAGCGAGCGCTCGGTCGAGGATTGGATGCCCTGCTGGGGGCGGAGCCGGAGCCGCAGGCGGCGGAGGGGGCGCGGAGCCTGCCCATCGAGCGCCTGCGCCCCAACCGGCTCCAGCCGCGGTCGGACTTCGCCCCCGACGCCCTCGCCGACCTGGTCCAGTCGATCCGGGAGCAGGGGGTCATCCAGCCGCTCGTGGTCTCGCCGCTCGCCGACGGGGAGTACACCATCGTGGCCGGCGAGCGGCGCTGGCGGGCGGCCCAGCAGGCGGGGCTCGACGAAGTGCCCGTGGTGGTTCGGGAGGTCGAGAACGACCGCGACCTCCTGGAGACGGCCCTCGTCGAGAACCTTCAGCGCAGCGACCTGAACCCCGTCGAGGAGGCGGAAGCCTACCGCCGGCTGCAGGAGGAATTCGGGCTCACCCAGGAGACCATCGCGCGGCGGGTGGGAAAGAGCCGGCCGACGGTGGCCAACGCCCTGCGTCTGCTGCAGCTTCCGGAGCGGATCCTGGGCATGATGCGGGAGGGCCGGCTGACGGCGGGGCAGGCCCGTCCCCTGCTCGCGATCGAGGGCGAGGACGAGAGGCTGCGGCTCGCGTCGCGGGCCGCCGACGGCGGTCTGAGCGCGCGCCAGCTCGAGGCCCTGGCGAAGAGGGGAGCGAGGAGCCGGAAGCGCCGGCCGACCCCGGACGCCGACACCCGCGCCGCGGCGGAGAGGCTCACGCGGAGGCTGCAGACGCGGGTCGACATCCAGCGCAGCGGCCGAGGCGGTAGCATAAGGATCGCCTTCCACTCCGAGGAGGAGCTGATGCGCCTCTTCGAACTGCTGACGAAAGCGGGGTCTCGCTGATGATCTTCAAGTCGGACCGGAGTCGAGGCGACCTGAACGGGTTCGTGGACGCGGGCAGCCACCTCGAGGGGACCCTGCGCTTCGACGACACCTTCCGTGTGGACGGCCGGGTGACCGGCAAGGTGCTCTCGGACGGCGATCTCGTGATCGGCGAGCGGGGCGAGGTGGAGGGGGAGCTCCGGGTCGGCCGGATCTTCGTGTCGGGCAAGGTGCGCGGGTCGATCCGCGCCGCCCAGCGGGTCGAGCTGGCCGCGGGGGCGCGTCTCCACGGCGACGTCGAGACGCCGGTGCTGGTCATCGAGGAGGGCGCCTTCTTCGAGGGGCGCTGCTCCATGGAGCGCGCCAGGAGCGAGCGCGGCGGGGTGGTGCGGCCGATGCCCCTGTCTACGGACGGGTGAGCGGCCGCGACACGCCGAAGGCGCCCTGGGTGGCCAGCGTCTCGTAGGAGGGGACGTAGGTCACCGGGCTGGTGGCCAGGAACGACGGCTCGAAGGCCTCGGTGAGCACCCGGCCGTCGAGGTCGTGGGCGATGGGCAGCCCGAGGCCGTAGAGCACCGTCGGCAGAACGTCGATGATCTCCGCCTCCTCGACGAACGTGCCGGCCCGCACCCCCCGGCCCAGCAGCAGCAGCACTCCATCGGGCCTCGAGTCGAAGGTGCCGGCGCGGGGCCGGCCGGAGAGCTTGGCCATGAGCTTGTAGCCGCCCTCGGGGGCGGAGACGCCGTGCTGCGAGACCACGGCCATCAGCTTGGGGCCCGGCTCGCGCGCCCAGAGCTGGGCCAGGAACTCGTCGAGATGCTGGTAGTAGGCGGTCACGATGCGCGCCGCCTCCTGCGAGCCGGCGTCCTGCCGGCCGTCGAACTGGGCGGCCGAGTAGCCGCCGAAGTAGTCGCGCGAGATCTCGCGCAGCCCGGGCAGCAGGATGAAGAGCGCGCGCACCTCCTTCTCCTGGTCGAGGAGGAAGTTGGTCAGCGACTGGCGCCAGAGGTCGCCGGCGAGAGCCCGCAGCACGTCGTGTGGCACCTCGTCGCCGAAGCGCTTCACCTTCTCGGGGTCCATCTCGTCGATGCCCACGCGGAAGAGGATCCCGCGCTCGGCCAGCTCGGGCGGCCAGGCGCTGGTGGACCCGAAGTTCCCCCGGAAGTAGTTGTCGGAGAAGATGAAGCGAAGCGACTCGTCGGTGTCCAGGGTGGCGGGCCAGCCCAGCGACCCGGTGGCGTGCCCGAGCCTCGAGAGCACCTCCCATCCGGCCAGCGCGTCCCGGGTGCTCGCGCTGATGGGCTCGCGGGCGGCGGCCAGACCGGTCCTGAACAGAAAGCGCAGCCCGAAGGGCAGGAGCCGAACCCGGGCGCCTTCGTCGAGAAAGCCGGCGCGCCAGACCGTGTCGCCCACCACGCCATGCCGGTAGGGGTACTTGCCCGTGGCCACCGACGTCCAGAGAGCGCTCTCGTCCAGCGGCGTGAGCGTCTCGAGACGGGCGTAGGCCCCGGCCTCGATCTGCTGGGAGAGGAAGGGCAGGTGACCCTGGCGGGCCATGGGGAGCAGCGCGTCGAGGGTCGCCCCGGAGAGCCCGACCAGATAGAGGGTGGGGTGCGGCTCCGCGGCGATCGCCGAGGGCTGGGCCGGATCGACCCGGGGCCGGAAGGCCTCGCGCCGCTCGAGAAGCAGCACGACCGACACCAGGCCCACCGCCAGGAGGCCGATCCGCGTCCGCTTGCCGTAGGGGCGCCGCTGGAAGCTGTGCAGGAGAGCGGTATAGAAGCAGATCAGGAAGGCCAGCGTGAGCCAGATGGCCGCCTTGATCAGCCGCGTGTTCATCCCCGGCGGGATGAAGAAGGCGAAGTGGGAGGCCTGCAGCCAGGCCAGGAGCGCCGAGGCCGCGAGCACGAAGGTGACGGCCCAGGGCAGCACCTGGCGCGCGCGGCCGGGTCGGTTCCAGGTCAGCGGGGTCAGGATGGCCGCGCTCACCAGCCCCAGCCCTCCTCCAAAGACCAGGAAAGCCCTGGTGATCGAGCCCAGGGTGAAGGCGATCCTAGGGTTGAGGAAGAAGAGGAGGCCCGCGATCTGGGTTCCGGCCAGCGCTCCCGGCAGGAGGTTCAGGGCGAGATCCTCCCAGCGGAACCGGGAGGCCTCCCGAGGTCGGAGTTCGCTTGTCATGAACGGAGTGCTGCCGGGAACGCCGGAGAACGCGCGGCATCGTACCAGACGGGCTCGACCCCTCGTCGCAGACCGGGCGACCCCTCCCCCCTTTCCGGTACGATCCCGCCGGGTGCTCCTCTCCGGTCTCGGCTACGGCCTCTGGCGCAAGCTGCTGTTCGGTCTCGCGCCCGAGGCCGCCCACCGGCTGACGATCCGGGCGCTGCGTCTGGCCCAGGCGTCGGCGCCGGGGCGGGCCCTGCTCGCGTCCGGCCGGCGGATCGAGGATCCGCGGCTGGAGCAGGAGCTTCTCGGCGTCCGCTTCCCCGGGCCGGTGGGGCTGGCCGCGGGCTTCGACAAGAACGGCGAGGTGGTGCCGGGGATGACCGCCCTGGGCTTCGGATTCGTCGAGGTGGGGACGGTGACGCCGCGGCCGCAGCCGGGCAACCCGAAGCCGCGGATGTTCCGTCACCCGGAAGCGGCCAGCCTGCGCAACGCCCTGGGCTTCAACAACGCCGGCGCCGACGCCCTCGCCCGGCGGCTGGCGGGTCCGCTCTCGCGACGGGTGCCGGTCGGGGTCAACGTGGGCCGCAACAAGACCACCCCGCCCGAGGCGGCCGAAGACGACTACCTGGCTCTCGTGGAGCGCTTCGCGCCCCGGGCCGACTACCTGGTGATCAACGTCTCCTCTCCCAACACGCCCGGGCTACGCGACCTCCAGGAGGCGACCACGGTCTCGCGGCTGCTGCGCCGCGCCCGCCGTCTGACGGAGCGGCCGCTTCTCGTCAAGCTCTCCCCCGACCTGGACCCGGAGCAGGCGGTGGAGCTGTCGGAGGCAGCGGTGGAGAGCGGCGCCGCCGGGCTGGTGCTGACCAACACCACCACCGACTACTCCCGGCTGCCGGGGGTGGAGCCGGTGGGTGGCCTCTCCGGACGCGTCCTGCGCGATCTGAGCTTCGCCCACCTCGCGGCGGTCGCGCCCCGTCTCGCCGGCCGCGCCCTGGTGGTCAGCGTGGGCGGGATCGACACCGCCGAGGAGGCCTACCGGCGGCTCCGCGCCGGAGCGTCGCTGGTGCAGATCTACACCGGGTTGGTCTACCGGGGACCCGGTCTGGCCGCCGAGATCCACCGCGGTCTCTCCCGGCTTCTCGACCGCGACGGCTTCGCGACGCTGGCCGAGGCGGTGGGTGCCGACCTGGCGGAGTCCGGGTAGGATCCGCCAGGAGATGGGCAACGGCGGGCTGGACCGCGTCGCGGTGGCGCTCGACACCTCGAGCTGGGACCGTTTCGAAGGGTGGTGCCGGCTCTTCGGACCCCGGGTGGGAGCGCTCAAGGTGGGCTTGGAGGCCTACCTGACCTGGGGCGAGCGCGCCGTGCGCACCGCCGGGCGCTGGGGCGAGCGGGTCTTCCTGGATCTCAAGCTGCACGACATCCCGACCACGGTGGCCCGCGCCGTGCGGGCGGTCCGGCGGCTGGAGGAGGTGGACTACCTGACGGTGCACGCCGCCGGCGGGCGCCCCATGCTGACGGCGGCGGCCGAGGCAGCCCACGAGCGCCCGGCGCTGCTGGCGGTGACGCTGCTCACCCATCTCGACGAGGAGGAGCTCGGCCGGCTCGACCTGCCGGGCGCCGGGGCGGAGAGGGTCCTGCGCTGGGCCGGGATCGCGCGCGACGCCGGCTGCTCCGGCGCCGTCTGCTCGCCGCTCGAGCTCGAGACCCTGCGGCCCGCCCTGCCGCCCCCCTTCCGGCTGGTCACGCCGGGGGTGCGACCGGCCGCGGCCGCGGCGGACGATCAGCGCCGGACCGCGACGCCGGCGGAGGCGGTGGCGGCGGGCGCCGACCTCCTCGTGATGGGCCGGCCGCTGACCGGCGCCGCGGATCCCGAGGCCGCCCTCGAGAGACTGGCCGCCGAGCTCAGATGATGAAGACGGGCCGATCCACGATGTGCTCGAAGTGCCACTCGTAGGTGTAGAAGGGGAACTCGAGCGGAATCGTGTAGCGGCACTCGATCCACACGCGGCCGGCGTTCTTGCGAACGGTGAGGTTCTTGGGATCCAGGGGGATGCGGAGCTCCTCCGCCCGTCCCATGATGCGGTTCCGCAGCTCCTCGGGAGTGGAGCGGGCGGCGAAGCGCGCCTGGTCCTCCAGGTAGTCGGCGAACTCGGCGGCCTGGATCCTCACCGGCACCGCCTTCCAGACGATCATGCCGAAGATCAGGGCGGCGATCAGCCAGAGGATGCAGCCGAACCTGCTGTTGCCGCGAGCTTGCCGGGTCATGGTTGTGCAGCGATCCTATACCGCCTGTCGGTGCGAGGAGTGTGGAACCCTCCGCCCCGCCGATCAGCGGACGACGAGGAGGCTTCGCTCCCAGCGGGTCCGGCTGAGAAGGCTGCCGGCGGCGCGGGCGGCGCGGCGGATCCCGTCGAAGACCCGGCGGCCGCCCTCGGGACGCTCGGCGGCCTCGAACGACCAGTAGACCAGGAAGGCCCGGCCGCGCACGTAGCTCGCCGGCACGGGGCCCCAGAACCGCGAGTCGTTGGAGTTGTCGCGGTTGTCCCCCAGGAAGAAGAAATGGTCGTCGGGCACGGTGTACGGCCCGAAGTTGTCGCGGTAGCGGAAGTCCTCGTCGAGAAAGATCGAGTTGGGGTAGATCCGCGGATCCTCGAAGTAGGTGTACGACCGGTCCTCCACCAGCTCGCCGTTGACGTAGACCCGCTTGTCCACGATCTCCACCCGATCGCCGCCCACCCCCACGCAGCGCTTGATGAAGTCGCGGCGCGGGTCCTCCGGATCGCGGAAGACCACCACGTCGCCACGGCGCACCGGCTCGAAGGGAAAGAGCCAGCGCTCCACCAGCGTGGGCGTGGGTCCGTAGACGAACTTGTTGACCAGGATGTGATCGCCCACCAGCAGGTTCTGCTCCATGGAGCCGGTGGGGATCTTGAATGCCTGGAAGGCGAAGGTGCGGGCGAAGGTGGCGAAGATCACCGCGATCAGAAGCGCCTCCAGGTAGTCGCGCAGCACGGCGCGGCGCCGGCCCCGGCGGGGAGTCGCTGTCGGCCGGGGCTCCGCCACCGCCCCGCCGGCCGGGCTCTCGGCCGCCGGCCGGTCGCTCGCCGGATCGACGGTCACGCGGCGCCCCCGCCCGTCATCGCACCAGCATGAGGGTGCGACCCCAGCGGGTCTTGGTGAAGAAGCCGGCCACGGTGCCGACGATCTGCTTGAGCTTCTCGCCGGTGCCACGCCAGACGCCGTCGGAGGTCTCGCCGCCGTAGGACCAGTAGATGACCGAGGCCCGCCCCTTGACGAACGACCGCGGCACTCCGGCCCAGAAGCGGGAGTCGTGCGAGAAGTCGCGGTTGTCGCCCATGCAGAAGTAGCGCTCCTCGGGAACGGTGTAGGGGCCGAAGTGGTCCCTCTGGCTCACCCCCGCGGGGAGCACCCGCCGGTCCTTGTGGACGGCGTAGGCGTCGTCCTCCACCCTGCGTCCGTTCAGGAAGAGCTTCTTGTCCACGATCTGGACGGTGTCCCCGGGCAGGCCCACGCAGCGCTTGACCATGTCCACCCGAGGCCGCTCGACCGAGCGGAAGATCACCACGTCGCCGCGCTCGACGTCGCGCACCGGCATCACCGCGCGCTCGAAGGCGGTGGGCGCCGCGCCGTAGATCATCCGGTTCACGAACAGGTGGTCGCCCACCAGCAGCGTGTCCTCCATGGACCCGCTGGGGATGTAGAAGGTCTTCACCACGAAGGTGTTGGAGAAGCCCAGGAAGATCCCGGCGATCAGCAACGCCTCGAGGTACTCGCGGAAGGTGGAGCGCTTGGAGGTCTTCTCCGCCATGGGGGACCTAATCTAGCCGATCGGCGGCGGCGGAAGCCATGCGACGGCGGGCCGGCGCGGACACCGGCAGACTTCTTTGACACCGCCCGCAGAGGACGAGACCGCGCGCCGGCCCTGGCCGCTCGGGAACGGGCCGGGCCCGAGTGGAGCGAGGGCGGCCCGCCCCCGTCCAGATCGCTTGACACGGCAACCGCCCCGCCGTTGCGGGCGGTCTCGGACCTACGCCGGGCTCGGCCGGGGACGGCGTCTGAATCGTTTGACGCGTGAGGGCTGCGGCAGCCGCCTCATTTTCGTGTATCTCCATTCCATTCAACAGGTTAGGAGAAGTCTGCCGATGTGGCAGCGAGCTTGCGAACGGGGAGGGTCCGTTCGACCCATCAACCGGAGACGGAGGTGACTATCGAGACCAGGGCCGAAGAGAGCAGGGCAAGAAGCGATACCCAACAACGCCTGGAAGAGAAGGAGATCGAGATGAGAGCGCACCGTCGAAGAGAGCTGGCCCTGATGGGCGTGCTGGCGGTGGTCCTGGCCGCGCTCGCGGCGCCCGCCGGTGGTGCCGAGCAGGCGGGCCGGGTCAACCTCAACACCGCCACCGCCGAGCAGCTCGCCTACCTGCCCCGGGTCGGCCCGGTGGTCGCCCAGAGGATCGTCGAGTACCGCGAGGAGAACGGCGGATTCGACTCGCCGGAGGAGCTGATGCTCGTCCGCGGCATCGGCGAGAAGACCTTCGAGCTGATCGAGCCGTACGTGGCCACCGACGGCGAGACCACCCTCACAGAGAAGGTGAGCGTCTCCCGCGACGACGAGGGCGGCTCCTAGCCGGATGCGTCGCCGCCGGCGCCTCCCGCGGCCGTGGCGCGGCTTTCACCTCGTGGAGCTCGCGGTGGCCCTGAGCGTGCTGCTCCTCGGAGCGGCGATCGCGCTGCCGGGGCTCCTCCGATGGAGCGCCGAGCTGCGGGTCGAGCTCGCGGCCCGGGAGATGATCGGCGCGCTGCGCACCGCCCGCTCGCTCGCCATCCAGCGCGGAGTCAACGTGGCGCTCAAGCTGATCGAGCACGCCGATGGCCGCGTGGAGTACGCGATCTACGCGGACGGCGACGGCGACGGCGTCCGCAACCGCGACATCGAGTCCGGGGTCGATCCCCAGGTGGTCCCACCCCACCCGCTCTCCTATCTCGGCTCACAGGTCGGCTTCGGATTCCCTCCGGGACCGCTGCCCCGTGATCCGGGAGACCCCCGCCGGAGACTCCGGCAGCCCCACGATCCGATCCGGTTCAACCGGTCCAACCTCGCTTCCTTCAATCCCCTGGGCGGATCGACCCCGGGCTCTCTCTACCTCACCGACCACCGCCATCACCTGATGGCGGTGCGTCTCTTGGGGGTCACCGGCAAGGTGCGGCTGCTGCGCTACCAGCCGCGCGCGCAGACCTGGCGGCAGTAGGGGCGACCGGGCAGGCCCCGGCCGCTGGTACGATCCGAGCTCCGAGGCCGGCGCCCGCGAGGCCCTCTCCCCGCGGCGGCCGGGCCGGGTCTCCCACCCATGACCGCCGCCTCTTCGAGCCGCGCCGCCGGCCGCAACGACGCCCCCACCCGCCGGGAGGGCGTCTTTCTCGTGATCGAGGGGATCGACGGGGTCGGCAAGACGACCCAGGTAAGCCGGCTGGCCGAAGAGTTGCGTGGCGCCGGGGAGCCGGTGACGACCTCCAAGGAGCCCACCGACGGGCCCTGGGGCCGGGCGCTGCGCCGGTCGTTCGAGGAGGGGAGGCTCTCGCTGGTGGGCGAGCTGCTGCACGTCATCAAGGACCGTCGCCAGCACGTGGAGGAGCTGATCGCCCCCGCGCTGGCGGCGGGCGACGTCGTGATCCTCGACCGCTACTTCTACTCCACCGTGGCCTACCAGGGGGCGCGTCTGGCCGACCCGGGCGAGGGATCGCTGGCGCGTCTGGCGGCTCTGGCGAGCCGCGGCCTGCCGTTGCCGCGCATGGTCTTCCTGCTCGACATCCCCGCCGAAGAGGGGATCCGCCGGATCTCCGAAGGGCGGGGCGATCGGCCCAATCTGCTGGAGCGGGTGGAGGCCTTGGACCGCGCCCGGCGCACCTTCGCGTGGCTCGCCCGTCGCGAGCCCGGACGCTTCTGGGTGCTCGACGGGCTGGCGCCGCCGGAGCGGATCCACAGGACCGTTCTCCACCTCACGCTCGACGTGGCCCTCTGGGAGGAGCTCTGCGGCCGGCCCCACGGCTGCGAGACGCCCTCGGCCTGTCCCCGGCGCGCGGACGACGGCTGCCGCTGGCACCGACTGAAGCGAGCGCTGGCCCCGGACGACGACGGCGACGACCTGTCGGCCCTCGTCTCGCCGTCGCCGCCCCGCCGCCCCGGCCGCTCCGCGACCGGTGATTGACGCCCCGCCCACCCTTCCTCTAGATTCTTCCGGCGGTGAAGCCCATCGTCGTCATCACGACCGTCGGTTCGGAGCAGCAGGCGAACCAGCTCGCCGAGGAGCTCGTGGAGCGGCGCCACTCCTGCTGCGTCAACATCCTGCCGGTTCACCGCTCCGTGTACCGCTGGCAGGGGAAGGTCTGCGAGGACAGCGAGTACATGCTGATCGTCAAGTCGGCCGAGGAGGAGTACTCCGCGGTCGAGGCGGTCATCCAGGAGCTGCACGAGTACGACCTGCCGGAGATCCTCTCCTTCGACGTCCAGCGCGGGGAGAAGGAGTTTCTGAACTGGATGTGCGACTGCCTGAGCAAGGACGGCCGCCGGGAAGAGGCGGAAGAGGCGGCCGACGGCTCCGCCGGTTTCCCGCAGCCGGCCCCCGAGTCATAGCGCCCGGACCCGTGCTGGGTGGCAAGGGGGCGGCTCCGCGGCCCCTCGTGCGGGCACCATGACCCACCACGGGTCGTAAGCGCCCGGACCCGTGCCGGGCGTCTGCGGAGTCGTCGCCCCGGAGCCGGGCGCGCCGCCCCCGCCTCTCGCAGGCAGAGGAGACGGCTAGCCGATCGCGTCCAGTGCGCGGTCGAGATCGCCGAGCAGGTCGTCCAGGTCCTCGAGGCCGACCGAGACCCGCACCAGGCCCTCGCCGATGCCCAGGTCGCGCCGCCGCTCCGCCGGCACCGAAGCGTGGGTCATGGACGCGGGGTGGGAGATCAGGGTCTCCACGCCCCCCAGGCTCTCCGCCAGGCTCAGGACCTCCAGGCTCTCGAGCAGCGTCTTGGCCGCCGCGAAGCTGCCCACGTCGAAGGAGATCAGGGCGCCGAAAGCCGAGGCCTGTCGCTTCTGGACCTCGATGCCCGGGTGGCTGGGCAGTCCCGGGTAGACGACCCGGCGGACCTTCGGGTGGGCGTCGAGAAAGGCGGCCACCGCCCGCCCGGAGGCCTCGTGGCGCTCCATCCTGACCTCCAGGGTCTTGATTCCCCGCAGGGTGAGAAAGGAGTCGAAGGGGGAGAGGATCGCGCCCACCGACTTCTGGATGAAAGCGAACCACTCCGAGTCCTCTTGCCGCGCGGCGACCAGCACGCCGCCGATCGAGTCGCTGTGGCCGTTGAGGAACTTGGTGGTGGAGTGCACCACCACGTCCGCGCCGTGCTCGAGCGGCCGTTGCGCCCAGGGCGACATGAAGGTGTTGTCCACCGCCAGCTTGGCCCCGTGCTCGTGCGCGATCTCGGCGGCACCGGCGATGTCGGTGATCTGCATGGTCGGGTTGGTGGGGGTCTCCACGTGCACCAGCCGGGTGGAGGGGGTCATCGCCGAGCGGATGGCATCGAGGCCGGTGGTGTCGACCCAGGAGAAGCTCAGCCCGAAGCGCTCCAGGATCTGGCTGAAGAGGCGGTAGGTGCCGCCGTAGACGTCGGCGGACACCACCACGTGGTCGCCGCTCTTCAGGAGGGTGGAGAGCGCGGTGATCGCCGACATGCCGGAGGCGAAGGCGTGCCCGGAGAGCCCTCCCTCGAGGGCCGCCACGTTCTTCTCGAGCGCATGCCGGGTGGGATTCTGAACCCGGGCGTACTCGTACTCCGGCTCGCCCCCCACCTCGCTCTGGACGTAGGTGGAGGTCTGGTAGATCGGCACGGCGACCGCGCCCGTGACCGGGTCCGGAGCCTGACCCGCGTGGATGGCGCGAGTCGCGAAGCCGCGCTTGCTGGTGTCGCCTTTCATCGTCGTCGCCGGAGCGGGCGGATCTTAGCAGGGGGCGAATGGCTGCGAATGGAAGATCGGCGGCGCGGTTTCCGTCTCTTCCGGGGCCAGACGCGACGAACCGAGACCGAAAAAGGAGCCTCCCATGAGCCCAGCACGCCGCCGCCTGCCCCTCCTCCTCGTCCTCCTCCTGCCGGTTGCTCCGGCGGCCGGGGCGGCCACTCCGCCCGGCGCGGCCCTGCCCGTCTCGCCCGGGGAGCCCGGCCGGTTGGGCCCCGGCGCGCTCCCCTGTCCGACCTTCTCCTGGGCGCCGGCCGCCGCGGCCGTCGAGCAGCGGCTGCTGGTCTTCCGTCTGCACTCCGACCGCCTCCCCCTCGCCACCTCCGGAGCCGGTGCCGAGGAGTGGCTCTCCGAGCCGGCGGTCTCGCGGCCCCTGCCGCCCGGAGCCTCGTCGTGGACCGCCGCCGCGTCCGACTGCCTGACACCGGGCGCCTCGTATGCCTGGATCGTGGGCTGGGCCGACGACGGTCGGAGCTGGAGCTGGTCCGAGCCGCTGCTCTTCCGAGTCGCCGGAGGGGACGCCGCCGGGCGGCTCCCCCTCCCCCCGCTCGATACGGCGGCCCCCGTCATCGCCGGCGCCGGGGACGGCGCCACGGGTGGGCCGGCGCGGGAGGAGGCTGCCCCGAAGTCCGCGCTCCGAGAGCCCGGGGTCGCCCCGCCCGCCACGACGGCCTCTCTCGGCGCCGCCCTGGCGGCGCTGCGCGCCGAGCAGGCCAACCCTACGGGCGACACGGCGGGACTCGTGGGCACCGTGGCCTCCTCCGCAGGCGCCGGCCTCATAGCCGGGAATCTCGCACCCGGCGGGGGCGCAGACCTGCTTCTCGACGGCGCGAGCCAGGGACTGGCCGACACCGCGCTCACCGAGTCGGGCGTCGACCGGAGCCATCCGGCCGACCAGGTCTTCGACATCGGAAACAGCGGCGCCGGCGGCATGACCCTCACGGTGGACGGGGCCGCGGTGCTCTTCGCGCCGGTCGCGGCGGGCCAGATCGACGCCGGCGCCGTCGGGTCGAGCGAGATCGCCGACGGCTCGGTGACCGCCGGAGACCTCGACCCGGCGCTCGCTCTCTCCGACGGCCAGGTGGCCGACGACCTCACCGTCTCGGGTGGCTCGATCGAGGCCACGCCCGTCGGCGCGGTCACCCCCGACACCGGCGCCTTCACCGACCTGGCGGCGAGCGGAGCCGTGAGCCTGGGGGGAGGCGGCGCGCCACTCACCGTGACGGCGTCCAATCTGGGTCTCGACGCCGCCGGCGAGCTCACCGTGACGGGCTCCATCGTCGCGCCGGGAGCTCTGGACCTCTCCCCCGCCACCGGGATGGACTTCAACATCGGCCCCGCGAGCTCGCTCGACGTCTTCGTGGACGGCGTGCGGGAGCTTCAGGTGTCAAGCAGCGGCAACATCAACACGGGGCCCAACAGCGCCGCGAGACGCAGCCTGCGGGTGAGCCGGGTGGAGAACGACGGCGCCGGTCTCGACCTCGTGCTGCAGGCCTCCGGCAGCGGCCAGGTGCACATCAACGACACCCTGCGGCTCGACGCCGGAGAGACCCTCGGCAACAGCGGCAGCGTGATCACCCTGGCCAGCGGCGGCCTGTCCGAGCTGGCCTTCGACCTGGGTTCGCCCACCCCCGAGCTGGCTTCGCCCACGGGCATGCTGGCGGTCACCGACACCCTGGTGGTGGACGACGTCCTGCGGCTGGTGCCGGTAGACAGCGATGGCGGCGGGGTCTCGCCGGTCTGCGACGCGGGGGCCCTGGGCGCCCTCTACTACGACGAGGACGAAGAGGCCCTCTGTCTCTGCACGGTGAACGGCGGCGCCCCCACCTTCCTCCCCTTCCCCACCAGCGGGAGCTGCGACTGACCGTCGGAGCTCCGGCGGCCCCCGCCCCCGACGGGCGGACGCCCTCGTGCGGCCAGTCCGCCCGACCCGCGACCTCTCGTGCCTCGGCTACGATCTCCGGGTGAGCGAGACCCCGACGCGGACCTGGCGGGTACGCACTCTCACCGCGGCCGCCGATCCGGAGGGGGAGCCGGGCGCCGTCGAGGCCGCGATCGACTTTCTTCACCGCGCGCGCCATCGCCTCGAGCGGCGCGGCTACGCGGTGCAGACCCTCCGAGTGGCCACCCCGCCCCTGGCCCGCTGGCTCGACTGGGCCGGAGAGGGGGCCGTGGGCAGGGTCGAGAGGCTGGACGAGGTCTGCGCCCAGGCCGGCATCTTCCTCGGGCTCGGCCCGGTCCTCGACGGCCGGGGACACCCCGCCTTCCCCGCCTGGGCGGCGGAGGTCATGCGACGGACGGAGTGGATCGCCTTCGCGGCACGGGTGGTCGCGCCGGAGCAGGGAGGGGACCCGGGTGCGGCGCGCTCGGCGGCCGGGGCGATGACGGCCATCGCGGCCGCCACCCCCGGCGGTCTGGGGAACTTCCTGTTTGCCGCCGCCGCGGGCGACCCGGCCGGCACCCCCTTCTTCCCCGCCGCCACCTTCCCGGCGGACGGCGTGTTCAGCGTCGGCGTCGAGTCGCCGGCGATCCTCGCGGCGGCCATCCAGGGCGCCGCGGAGGACCCGGTGGCGGCGATGGCCTCGGCCCTCGACCGGGAGCTCGCGCCTCTGGCCGAGCTGGCGCGGGAGATCGGCCGGGCCGCCGGACGGCGCTTTCTCGGCATCGACACCTCTCCGGCGCCGGCGCCCGAAGCCAGCATCGGCGAAGTGATCGAGACCCTGTCGGGCCGCCCCTTCGGCGCGGCCGGGACGGTGACGGCGTGCGCCCGGATCACGGCCGCCCTGCGGCGGGTCACGGTGGAGACCTGCGGCGCCTCGGGTCTCATGCTGCCGGTGCTCGAGGACCCCGTGCTGGCCCGCCGCGCCGCCCAGGGGCGGTACGGCATCGCCGACCTGCTGCTCTGCTCCACCGTCTGTGGCACCGGCCTGGACGTGGTGCCGCTGCCGGGCGATGTGCCGGCCGAGGCGCTGGAGCGTCTGATCCTCGACGTGGCGACGCTCTCCGCCCGGCATGGGAAGCCGCTCTCGGTGCGGCTCCTGCCGATCCCGGGGAAGGACGTGGGCGAGGTGGTGAGCTTCGACAACCCCTACCTGACGGAGGGCGTCGTGATGGGGCTGCCGTAAGGGGTCCGGAGACTCAATCGTCCCCGACCGGCTCGGGGGCAGGTGGCGGATAGACCGCGCTCTCGAGCGGCGCCCGGAAGATCCGCGCGCGCGGAAAGACGGCCGCGATCCTGGCCTTCATCTCGGCGTAGCCGCCCGCGTTGCTGAACCACGACGGCGGCGCCTCGTCGGTGGCCACGTGCATGACCGCGATCCGGGCCGGCCGGATGCCCGTCCGGGTGGTCTCCATCCAGTGCGGCCAGGCGAGCAGCCAGGAGGGCAGGAGGGCCAGGTCCACGCCGCGCTCGGGCAAACGGTAGGGTGCGATCTCGGACGCGAGGATCTCGGTGTCGCCCACGTGGAGCACGGTCTGGCCGCCCAGGGCGAGCAGGAAGCCGAGGTTCTCCACCGGCGGATCGCGGTCGCGGCCGTGGTGCAGGTTGAGCACCTCCACCACGATCCCGTCGAGGTCCACCACGACCGAGCGCCCCTCGCGGGGCAGGATCGCCCGCACCCGCTCGAGGAGCCCGGCCGGAGCGCCGTCGAGCGCGTCGATGGCCTGCGGCGTCGAGACGAAGAGGGCTTCGGGGTTGGCCTCCAGGAAGGCGAGCACCGCCCCGCGGCCGAAATGGTCGCGGTGGAAGTGGGTGGCCAGAGCCAGGTCCACGCCGTCGAAGGGCGGCCGGCCGTCGATGAGGGCCGGCCGCAGGTCGTCCGGGATCTGGCCGTACCCGCGGATCCCGTCGTCGAAGAGGGCGTCGACCAGCACCTTGGTCTCTGCCGCTTCGAGCAGGAAGCCGGCGTTGGCGACGTGGGTCACCACGAGCGGTCCCGGCGGCTCGGCGGGAAAGAGGCGCGCCGGGAGAGCCGTGGCGGCCAGCAGGAGGAGGGTGGGAAGCCTGGGTCGGCGCATTCGCCTTCTCTACGGTGCTCCCGGCCGTGGGTTGCCGTACCGGAACCGCCGCCGTCGCGGCGCGCGCCCACCGCGGGGCCGCCGTCTAGAATACGGCCCCATGCCGGGCACCGACGAGATCTTCTCGCCCATCCGCTGGCAGGACGGTCTCCAGCTTCTCGACCAGACCCTTCTGCCGCGCGAGGAGCGCTGGATCGACTGCGCCACGCCGGAGATCGTCGCCGACGCGATCTACCGTCTCTGCGTCCGCGGCGCGCCGGCCATCGGAGTGGCCGCCGCCTACGGCCTGGTAGTGGGGCTGCGATCGGCTCCCGACGACGATCCGCGCCAGCGCTTCGACGAGGTCTACGATCTGCTGATGGCCACGCGGCCCACGGCGGTCAACCTGCGCTGGGCGCTGGAGCAGGGTCGAGAGGTCTTCGAGGCGACGATCGGCGAGGGGCGGGAGGCGGCGAGCGCCGCCCTGCTGGAGCTGGCGAGACGGATCCATCGCGAGGACATCGAGGCCAACGTCAGGATGGGCGAGCACGGCGCCGAGCTCTTCGCACCCGGCGACCGGGCACTGACCCACTGCAACGCGGGAGGGCTGGCCACCGGCGGCTACGGAACCGCGGTGGGGGTGCTGACCTCCTCCTTCCGGCACGGACGATTGGCCCACGTCTGGGTGGACGAGACACGGCCTCTGCTCCAGGGGGCGCGACTCACGAGCTGGGAGCTGCAGCGGCTGGAGATCCCCTTCCGCCTGGTGACCGACAACAGCGTGGGGGCGCTCATGGCGCGCGGTCTGGTGGACCGCGTCGTCGTCGGCTCGGACCGGATCGCCGCCAACGGCGACGCCGCCAACAAGATCGGCACCTACACCGTGGCGGTTCTGGCCGACCGCCACAGGGTGCCGTTCTACGTCGCCGCCCCGCTCTCCACCATCGACCTGCGCACCCCAGCCGGCGCCGACATCCCCATCGAGGAGCGGGCCGGCGACGAGGTCACCGAGGTCTTCGGCACCGAGGTCGCCCCGAAGGGCGCCCCCGCCCACAACATCGCCTTCGACGTGACCCCCAACGAGCTGATCGCGGCAATCATCACCGAGATGGGGGTCCTGCTCCCGCCCTACACCGAGTCGATCGCCGACGCCTTCGAGCGCCAGAAGCGCGAGCGCGGGTCTTGATCGGCGAGGCCCCACCGGTGCCGGCGGGGACGGCGAGGACGGCTCGCCGCAGAGCCTGACGTGGACCCCACCCTCCTCCTCTGGGCCCTGGCGGCGATCCTGGTCGTCGTGGGCATTCTGGGGACCGTACTGCCCATCCTCCCCGGGGCGGTGCTCGTATTCCTCGGGCTTCTGGTGGGCGCGTGGGCGGACGGCTTCAACCGCGTCGGCTGGCCAAGTCTCACCCTGATCGGCGGTCTGGCAGTGCTCTCCTACGCGATCGACCTGGCCGCCGGCTCGCTGGGGGCGCGGAAGCTGGGCGCCAGCCCGCGGGCCGCCTGGGGCGCCCTCGCCGGGGGCATCGTGGGTCTCTTCTTCGGTCTGCCCGGACTGCTGATCGGCCCGTTCGCCGGTGCTTTCCTGGGCGAGTGGACGGTGCGCCGCGAAGTGCGTCAGGCGGGCAGGATCGGTCTCGGCGCCTGGGTGGGCATGGTGGTGGGCGCCGCCGCCAAGGTGGCCCTGGTCTTCGCCATGCTCGGCGTCTTCGTTCTCGCGATCTTCTTCTGAGGAGGCGGCGGAGGGGTGCGATCTCTCGCCCTCGCCGTCGTTGTCAGAAGATGAAGGTCATGCCCGGCGCCGCCCCCACCCTGCTGTTCGACCGTCACCACCTGGCGATCTACCGCTTTCTCCTGCGGTCGACCGGTGAGCCGGAGACGGCCGAGGACCTCACCCAGGAGGTGTTTCTGCGCGCCGTCCGGTCGGCGCCCGAGCTGGACGGCGACCCCGGGGCTCGGGCGTGGCTCTTCCGCGTGGCCCGCAACCTGCTGATCGACCGCGCCCGTCGGTCGGAGAGGCGTCCGCCCTCCCGGTCTCTGGAGACGGCCCCGGACCACGCGACGCCGGGATCCGCCGGTCTCCGTCTCGAGCTGGAGCGGGCCCTGGCGGCTCTCGACCCGACGGACCGTGAGGTGTTCCTGATGAGCCAGGTCGGCGGCCTGAGCTACGCCGAGGTGGCCGAGTGCACGGGGTCGAGTGCCGCCGCGGTCCGCTCGCGGATCTTCCGCGCCCGCTGCCGGCTGCGCCAGACCCTGAGCGGCGCAGATTCCCGTGGAGGAGGATGATGCAGAGCGAGTTCGAGATTCTTTCCGCGCTGGTGGACGGCGAGCCGGTCGATCCGGCCGAGCTCGACCGGGTGCTGGCGCTGCCCGGAGCGCGGCGGACCCTGGTGGAGCTCGCCGATCTGCGTCGGACGTTCGCCGCCGACCGCGCGCTCCCCCGTCCGGACTTCGCGGACCGGGTGCGCCCCACCCTGGCCCCTCCCGGATCCCGGAGCTTCGGGGAGAGCGGGTGGCGCTGGGCGGTGATCGCGGCCGCCGCCATGGTCGCCCTGGCGCTGCTGCTGCCACCCTGGCTCGCGCCGGCACCCGCGGACCCGCCGCCGCCGCCGCCGGACCGGGTGCTGCGCTTCGACCCCGACCTCGAATGGACCGCGAGCTAGCTCGCCCGAGAAGGAGATCGAGATGAGACTCGCCCCGAGAGCCCTGGCTTTCATCCTGACGCCGCTGCTGGCGGCGACCGCCGGCCCCGCGCTCGCTAGCGCCGTGGAGGTCGAGGCGCGGCTGCTCACCCGCACCCCGGCGGGACCCACCAGAATCGGCGGCCACGGCTCGATCGTCCTGGCGGAGGGCGAGCTGGGGGTCCTGGACCTGGCCGCGGGAGTGATCTCCACGACGCCCCCACGCTGTCTGGTCAGCGCCGCGGGGGGCACCGCCGCGCCGCCCGCCCTGACCGGTGCCGGCTACCGCTGGCGGCTGACCGTGGAGCTTCTGAGCGCCCGGGGCGACCAGCTCGAGCTGGCCGTGGTCTGGCGGCGCGCCGGCACCTTTCCCGGCGGTGGCGACGCCGCCACCGAGGAGCAGTTGGAGCTGCGGATGCGGACGGGCGAGTCCCGCCACCTGGACTACGTGGAGTTCGAGCCGATCGCCGGCGACGGAAGCTGCGGCTTCGACGCGCTGGTGCTCGAGATCGAGCCCAAGGTCCGGTTGGGCCACCCCGCCTACGCGGGACGCGACCTGGACGTGGAGGTGTGGTTCACCCGCCGTTCCGGGGAGCGCCGCGAGAAGTTCTCGAGCTATCGGCTGACCGCTCCCCAGGGCGAGAAGATCGTCCTCCCCATCGAGCCGCTCGACGTCGAGCTGGAGCTGGGGCCCGGCAGCCCGGGCCGGCTGCGCACCGGCGGCCGGGTGCTGATCACCGGCTGGCGGGTGGGCCGGGACGAGGTCGCCATCCGCCTGGAGGCGGTCATCCAGCACCGCTTCGATCCGGGCGGCGTGAAGGTCTCCTCGGGCGAGGGCTCGAAGCTCTACCGCGCCGGTCTCGGCGAGACGGTGGAGATCCAGCTCCCGCCGCTCTTCGCCACCCTGATCGTCGAGACCCAGAGTCTCGGGCTGGCCGGCGCCCCGGCCGAGGGGGTCCAGATCGACGGCGAGGAGGCGCGGGTGGATCTGCGCAAGCTGGCGGGGGGCGGCGAGTACTCCCTCCTGCTCCGGGTCTCCGACGCGGGCTAGAAGAGCTCCTACAGCCTCGGCCTCGGACCGGCCGCCGCGGCCGAGATTTTCGTTGACAACAGCCGGGAGCGTTCGTACTCTCCGCCGCCGGAGGGAGTGTCGTTACAGGGTCGCGAGCCGACCCGGACAAGGAGGTGGAGGGTGATCCGTCCATCGGCTGTCCTCCCACGGGTGCCCTGCTCCAGGCCACCAGCCGGCGCGCAGGCGTCGCCTGGGGCGCGCTCCCGGAGCTCGAGCCGCCGGCGCGGCCGACTTGCGGTGGCTGCCGCCGCGCTGCTCTGCTCGCTCGCCGGGGTCGAGCCGGCGGTCGCGCGCTCGGTCGCGGCCGAGCCCGCCTGGTGCGGCGCGGGGGGGCTGGCGGAGGCCGTCGTGGAAGCTTCCCGGGGTGAGTTCTACCGGGCGCGCCGGGGCTTCGCCGCCACCGGCACCGGTCCCGCGGTCACCCGCCACGGCGAGATCGCCGTGATCCACGACGACGGCACGATCGTGAGGGGGAATCCGTTCGACCTGACCGAGACCGCCCTCCGGTTCAAGCCCCGCGGGCGCAACTACAAGATCCGCGAGCTCCCCGTCGCCGACTTCGCGCGTCCCGGTGGGCGGCGCCTCGACCTGGCGGACGACGACGCGGTCTTCGTCGGATTTCCCGGCTTCCGCTTCCCGTTCTACGGCAGGAGGTACGACGGGGTGTGGGTGGGCTCCGACGGGGTCCTCGCCTTCGCCAAGCCCGGCCGCGGCATCCCGTCGCGTGATCTCGTGGAGTTCATCTCGGGACCGCCGCGGATCGCCGGTCTCTACACCGACCTCGACCCGGCTCTCGCCAGCGGAAGCGGCGGTGTCTACCTGGATTCCGCGACGGGCGCCTGGCTCCGGGTGACCTGGTACGAGGTACCCCTGCGGCTGAGCACCGGAACCGCCACCTTCGAGCTGGTCCTGCACCCAGACGGCGCCATCGAGCTGAGCCTGGGCGAGATCGGCCCGGCACGGGGCATCGTGGGCCTCTCCCCGGGGCGGACGGCCTCCCTCGATCTCGTGGATCTCTCGGGCGGACCCGTTTCGAGCAAGCGCGCCGCCGCCGTGGCGGAGGAGTTCACCGAGCTCTCGGTCGACCTGACCGCCATCGGGCGCGCGTTCCACTCCCGTTTCGGCCCCCTCTATACCTCGCTGGTGACCTGGCTCGACTTTCCGATCCATCTGGGATTCCTCGCCTCGCACCGGCTGGTGGCGAACGAGGTGAAGGGCATAGGAGCTCCGGAGCTCGACCTCTCCGGGCTGTACGGCTCGCCGAGGCTCGAGAGCTTCATCACCATGGGCGCCGTGGACCGGTATCCGGACGATCCCGACGAGACGTTCAGCGGGACGTTCTCGACCCTCGACGTGGTGGGCCACGAGGTGGCCCATCGATGGCTCGCCTTCGTGCGCTTCGCCGACGGCTCGGATCGCGGCAGCCGGCGCCTGCTCGGAAGGCAGTTGGGCCACTGGAGCTTCTTCTTCAACAGCGACGCCTCGCTCATGGAGGGCAACGAGATCCTCCACCAGGGGCGCGACCGCTTCCGGACGGTGGACGCCACGCAGGGATACGGCCCCCTCGATCTCTACCTGATGGGCCTCCTGGCCCCCGAGGAGGTGCCGCCGCTCTTCTGGGTCGAAGGGAACCAGGGGCCGCGGCTCGGATTGCAACCCTCCTCGCCCCCGGAGATCGGCGTACGGTTCACCGGCACCCGGCGCGATCTGGTCCTCGACGACATCGTCGCCCACGAGGGCCCGAGGCGCCCCTCCCACACGAGCTCGCCGAAGAGCTTCGCCACCGCGTTCATCCTCGTCGTCGCCAAGGACGACAGGGTGCGGCCGGAGTCGATCGAGAAGCTCGAGCGCATCCGGGCCCGATGGGAGCCGTACTTCTTCGCCGCCACCGGCGGCCGGGGGACGGTGACGAGCCGTCTGCTCGGCGAGGAGAGCTAGATCATGCCGACCCTCCATCCACAGCGCCGCGGCATCGGTGTCCGGGGCGCGCAGGCTCTCGCGCTCGCGGCCGGCCTGCTGCCCGGTGTCGCCACTCCGCCCTCGGCCGCAGCCGGGAAGGCGACCCTGACGCTGCTGCCGACCGCCGTCGAGGTGCGCTCGCCCTTCACCTCCGACGGGCGTCTCGAGATCCTGGTGCCCAACTACCTCGCCGACGAGGGGGTCGCGGTGGGCGACGCCTTCGACCTTCAGCGCGACCACGAGTACGAGGTGGGGTGGTACTGGAGTCCCGCCAAGGGGCTCCGGGTGGTGGACCCCACCAACGGGCGGAAGCGGTGGGTCTCCGACCCGCGCAACGAGAAGCGCCTCCGGTCCACCTGCCAGTACGCCTTCGAAACGACCGCCTATTGCGTGGACGACGTGGGCGACGTTCTCTACGCCTACTCGGACGCCCGCGGCTTCCAGATTCTCGACCGGGGCGACCCGGAGGCTCTGGAGGTCCTCCGCAGGGCCTTCTCGGAAGAGGGCCTCCCCCGACCGGCGCCGATCCAGGTCGTGTGGAAGGCCGCGAACGGGCGGGGCAACGGCGGCCTCCTGGCCGCCGCGACCGGAGTCGAGCCCGAGCCGTCCCAGCGACACCCGGTGGGGCTGATCCACTCCCCGGAGCACGGCTGGCAGGTGATGAGCCGCCTCGACCCCCGCCTCGACGGCGGCCAGGAGGTCATCAACGACCCGCAGGTCTTCAACCGCCGCGGCGACTCCCTCTTCAACCAGGGGCACGCCGGGGGACGCCAGGACGTCTTTCTTCTCGACGGCCGCACCGGCGAGATCACCCTGCTCGGGATCGGCCCCGAGTACAACAACGTCCTCTGCGGGACTCTCAGCGAGAGCCGCAGCGGCTGCGGCTTCTCCTACGCCGGGACCGGCTACTCCGATCCGAGGGAGCGCACCTACGTCTCTTGGCTCTTCGACCCGGAGCGCGGCGTGCGCGTCCTCGATCTGCCGGACCACCTGAGCGCCTACCACCTGCTTCCCGACGGCGACCTCCTGGTGAGCGGCCAGGTCGGCCGCTCCCTCCTGACCTGGTACCGCTACTCGCCCGGACGCAGCCGCCTCACGCGTCTGATCTCCGAGAAGCGGTACGCCCGGTTCTTTCCCCCCGGCACCCGGGACATCTCGCGCTCCGGCCACGAGATCACGCGCGACGGCGACCTGCTGCTCTTCCTGTCGGGCACCTTCAGGGGGCGGTCGATCACCCGTTTCCTCCACTACTTCCTGGAGAGCAACCGGCTCCTCGACGTACGGGACCTGATCGGCGACGCGGAGGTCGTGGACCTCGACCGGCCGGGGTCCAGACCCGTCGCGCGACGCCGGATCGAGTTCCTCGACTTCGTCAACATGAACTCCCGTGGCGAGAGTCTCTGGTTCGTGCTCGTGGACGGGCGGCCGCGGGCGGCGATCCTGTCGCCCTGAGGCGGCCGGCCCGCGGCCGGCCTACGGCAGGCTCACGCGCAGGCGCTCGAAGTTGACGGCCGCCTGCCGCTCCCACTCCGCGCGGGTCGCGTGGAGGCCCAGCGCCAGCCTCTCGAAGTGGCGGGAGAGGCGGCGGAAGAGCGAAGCCTGGGAGCGGTACGGCTCGTCCGGGATCAGCGACACCTGATGGTAGGCCCTGCGTCCCTCGCGGACGTAGTCGATCAGCGAGTCGAGGCTGGAGCGGGCCTGCAGCCGCGGGAGCGCCTCGGGGAAGACGCCGACCCAGAAGAGGGTGAAGTCGCCCACATGCTGGCGCAGCTCCCGCTCGCGCCAGGCGTGCTCCTCGCCGAGCGGCTGCCCGGCCTCGGCCAGCATCTCGGCCACCTGGAAGAGCCGTCGGCCGGCGAGGTCGCGGAACCGGTAGAGCTGGGCCGTGAAGGCGAAGCGCAGCAGCAGCTCGGCGAGATACTCGAGAGTGCGGGGCTCGCCGATCCCGGTCTCCGAGGGCACGACCTCCCGCACCAGGTCGTGGAAGAAGCCGTGGAGCGGGTGCTCGCCGAGGAGCTCGGGCGCCGGGTGGGAGCTCGTCATGCGGGATGGGCCAGTCTCAGGAAGCGGCGACACGGCTCGCAGAAGGTGAGCGCGCGGGCGTCGATCACGGACCGCACGTAGCTGCGCTCGCCGTGACGGTTGAAGTCGCCCTTGTGCATCGGGCAGTAGCCGACGTCGCCCACGGTCTCGAAGTCGTAGTGGTGGCCGAGACCGAAGTTGTGCCCGAGCTCGTGCAGCCCGACCTTCACCAGCCGGGCCAGCGCCCGCCCCGGCCGGGCGCTCCCCAGTCGGCGGGTGGATACCACCGCGACCTGATTGCGGTTGTCCTTGCAGCCGAACACGAAGTCGAAGAAGTCGGGCCCCGACTCGTCGAAGAGGTCGGCGTCGGTGATCCCCAGCACGTGGCCGCCCACCTCGTGCTCGAGCACCCGCGTCAGCAGCGGCGCCTCGACCCGCTCGACCCCGGGTCCGTCGTGGTCGACGATCCGGAGCCGCCGCACCGACCCCTTCAGCGCTGCCAGGATCCGCTCGGCCACGACCTCCAGCTCGCCGCGCGACACCGGCCGGCCGAGCCGGACGAGGTTGAGCGTTGCGAGACCGTGGGGCAGCGGCGTCCTCCCTGGGGCCGGAGCCTACGACAGGCGATGCCCGGGTCCAAGTCAGCACTCTCGCCGGCGTGCTGCCAGAGCCGGCGGTGCGGCCGGCCCGGGTGTCAGCTCCGACGTCTCCGCCTGCCTCGCGCGACCTCCGTCGCCAGGGCCTCGAGCTTCGGCTCCCAGAAGTGCCGAAAGCGTCCCAGCCACCGGTCCACCTCCTCCATCGGAGTCGGATCGATCTCGTAGATCCGGCGGGGTCCTTCGAGCTCGACGGTGGCGAAGCCGTGGTCGCGCAGGACCTTCAGATGCTGGGAGACTGCGGACTGTGTGATCCCGAACTCGCGGCCGACGATGGCGGCGATCTCTCCCGAGGTGTGACGCCGCGCCGCCAGGAGCTCGAGGGTACGGCGGCGAACCGGGTCACCCAGGACGTCGAAAGCGTGCATCATTCGCCCGTGTAGAAGCTCGCCGTGCGCGCGGCCATGGCCCGGGCGACCCGCTCGTCCGCGCCGGCCTCGGCGTGCGCGCGACCCCACGCCTCGGCGGAGGCCCGCAGGAAGGCCTTGCCCCCCTCCGAGGCCGCCCAGGCTTCGCCCCCCTGGAGGTCGTCGCCGCCGCTTGCGAGGTGCGCACCCAGGGAGAGGAGGGACAGGTCCCAGCCCACGCCGGTCGCTCCGGGGCCATAGGTCGTCCAGTGCTCCTCCCCCGCCTCGTCCATCGGCATGGTGTGCACCAGGGTCAGCCTCACGCCGTCGCCCTCCGGCGTCAGACGCACGGCCACCCAGCTCACGTTGCCGCCGAACTCCCATGTCACGTCGAGCGCCTTCGGCGGATCGCATCGCGTGATCGTGCCCTCCGCGTTGCCCTCGAGCTGGTAGCGACCGCCGAGCTCGAGCTCGCCGCGGATCGGGAGGAGCCAGCGCGGGATGCGCTCGGGGTTGGTGAGGGCGTCCCAGAGGTCCTCGGCGTCGGTCGGGTAGAGCCGCGAGCCCTCGATGGCCCGGGCTGGCCTCCCGTCGCGCACGACCTCCCTAACCTGACGGGAGTCGGTGCCCAGCGTGTCGTCGTGCTCCATCTACGGCCCTCCTCTTTTTAAGCGAGCTCTTATATTAGCGATCTCTTATATTCTGTCAAGAGAGCGGCGGCCTCCCGACGCCGCCGGCGACGCTCGGGGATTGGATCCCGGCCCCGCATCCGCGCCGCGGCCAGGAGAGGCCGATCCGCCGGCCTGCGGCCCGGGCCGCCTTGATACGCTGGCGAGCATGCCTCGCGGGGTCGGACCGTGGCTCTTGTCGATCCTGGTGTCGATCGCCGCGCCGGGCGTCGGCGCGGAGGGCCCGGGTCCGGCCGAGCGGCTCATGGCACCCGTCGCCGTGGACGCGTCGGGTGCGGCACGCGATCTGTCGGTGCAGACGCTCAGCGGCCGCCCGGTCGAGACCTGGAGGGAGCTCATCGACGCCACCTGGGGTCCGGGGGCCTCGACCGCCCAGAAGCTCCGAGAGTTCGACGCGGCGTGGGAGGCCCTGGACGCCGGCTATGGGGCCTTCGTCAACCTGAAGCTGGACATGGAGAAGATCCGCGAGCGATATCGCCCCGAGATCGAGGCCGGCGTCAGTCGCGGACGGTTCGTGGCCATCATGAACCACCTTGCCCGCCGCATGAAGGATCTGCACACGGTCCTCTTCAGCCGCGTCGTGAACCGCACCCCCATCCGACCGGGGGTGCCGCTCATGATCGTCCGCGGCTGGCTCCAGAACTCCCACTTCGGCGCCTCCCTCACCCCCCTGCCCAACAGTTCGCTGGTCGTCCTGCGGGCCTGTCCGAACCACCCCCTCGGCCTGACCCGGGGAGACGTGGTCCTGGGCTACGACGGGGTCAGGTGGCGCCGGCTCTACCGTCGCCTCGTGAAGCAGGAGCTGCCGATCGAGATCGGAGCCGCCTTCGGATCGACGAACGCCGCCATGGCCCACGCGCTGCTCATCAGCGCCGGCCAGAACTGGCACCTCTTCGACACCATCGACGTGCTCAGGCACGAGACGGGCGAGGTCGAGCATCTTTCCACCGAAGCCCTGCGGCCTGGGCCGGGCCGGCCGCCGCGATGCAGCATCTGGGGGAACGAGCAGCTGCCGGTTCCGGGCGTGCCGATGCCCGACTTCGACAATCGGGAGTACGTGACCTGGGGGATCGTCGAGGGGACGCGGATCGGGTACGTGTACGTCGCGTCGTGGTCGCCCGCCGCGGAGCTCGGGATCGGCCAGAAGTTCCACGACGCGATCGAAGCCCTGCTGGACGACACCGAGGGCCTCATCCTCGACTACCGACTCAACACCGGCGGCTATATGCCGGTCGCCCATTCGGGCTACTCGCTGCTCTTCGACTCCAAGGTGGAGGCGGTCGCGTTCGACGTCCGTGGCGACCCGGACGACCACTTCTCGATGGTCCCCCACCCCACATTCACCGCCGCTCGGTTCGCGATCCGCGGCGACCCGGACACCTACTACGACCATCCGATCGCGGTTCTCACCGGCCCCGGGGCGTTCAGCAACGGCGACTGGGAGTCGCTCAGATCGGGCTTCCATCCTCGCGCCCGGGTGTTCGGCAAGCCGACCAACGGCGCCTTCACTCCGTCCGACAATCCCTTTCTGGGCGTCGAGTGGCACTTTTCGAGAGGAACGGGCAGCGGCTACCTGATCCCGGGCCACGAGTATCTGGCCCACAAGAGCGCGCCGATCGACGAGAAGGTCTGGTTCACCTTGGAAGACGTGATCGCCGGGCGCGATACCGTCGCGGCCGCCGCGATCGACTGGATCCTGCGGGAGTCGGCCCGCGACCCCGCCGCCCGGGCCGGCCGCGGGCACGCTGACCGTCACCGCGAGAGCAGCGGGAAGCCCTGGCCCGTCCCGCGGGCCGGGGGCAGGTAGGGCCGGACCGGCGAGGCGGTCGACGGGGAGGGGCCGCCCGCGGCCGGCGGCGAAGGGCGCGCGGTCCGAGCTTAGGAATCGACGGTCCGGTGGTCTCGCCCGCCCGTCCTCGCCGGGGGGCGCGGCGCTCAGGGCCCGTCGTCGTCCGACGGTGCGGACCGCTCCGCCGCCGGGGGCTGTCGCCGGGGCGGTTCCCCGAGATGGAGCGGGCTGTGCCGCCGGCGCACGCGACCCAGCCAGTAGGCCGGGCCCAGGCGGTGGCCACGCTCGGGGCGGTACTCCGGGCCCACGAGGCCGGAGCTCAGCAGGAAGTTGAAGATCGCGGCGGCCCCGATCCGGTAGCCGATCTCGTTGGGGTGGTTGTCCACCTCGGGGTAGATCGCCAGCCGGCGCGAGCTCTTGTCCCGAAAGGCGTCGAGCAGGTCGAGGGTGGGGATCCGCGCCTCGCCCAGGGCCTCGGCCAGCCGGTCGTGAGCCAGCCGGTGGGGATAGCCGGGGCCGAGACCTCCCATGGAGGGCCAGATGACCGCCACCAGGGCGGCGTCGTTCTCGCGGCAGGCGGCCGCAAAAGAGCGCACGGCGCGCCGAAATCGCCGGAAGCCGGAGTACTCGCGCTCGAAGACGTGCTCCTGGAGCGCCAGCGCCGCGCGGTAGGAGCGCATCGACTCCAGCCGCAGGTAGACCCAGGCCGCCAGGCGGGAGGCGCGAAGCGCCCGGAGCCTCCAGCCGGAGGGGACCCTGGTCGAGAGAGCCTCCTGGTAGCGCGCCAGCTCCGGGTCGCGACGGTCTTCGGTGTCGTTGAGGAATACGCCCAGGATGAGGATGTCGGGGCCCCAGGCCATCACCTCGTCCAGGAAGCGGAGCTGGTCGAAGGTGGTGGTGTCGTTCTGGGCGAAGGTCCGCACCCGCGCCGGGGCGGCGCCGGGATTGAGATTCAGCAGGTGCTCGAGCCGCTGCGGATAGGCGTCGTACCACTCGGTCGCGAAGCCCACGGTGAACGAGTCGCCGACCACTGCGACCCTCAGAACCTCCTCGCCTTCCTCGGCCGGGCGCGGCTGGCGGTCGGGATGAGGGGAGTAGAGGACGACCGGGCGGTCGTAGTCGGCGTCCAGCTCGGCGGGCCCGCCCACGCCGGCGACCCGCAACCCGATCTCGAGCGCCAGAAGGGCGATCAGGGTGCCGAAGAGGATCAGGCCGACGAGCTCGAAGACGCCGCGCACCCGGCGGTTCATCTACTCCGCCCGACGGATCGTCAGCTCGATCGTGTCGCCCGCCAGCTTCACGCGGTGGGCGCCCTCGCCCGCGTTGTCCGCGGGTTCGAGCGTCAGCGCCAGGACCTCCTGCGAGATGTAGTCTCCGAACTCCTCGAGTATCGCCGCGACCTCCTCCGGAGCCGACCAGCGGACGTGGATTCTGTCCTCGATCTGCAGGTCGATCTCCTTGCGCAGGCTCTGGATCTTGCGGACCAGGTCGCGCGCCCGCCCCTCGCGCTCGAGCGCGGGCGGGATCTCGGTGGCCAGCGCCGCCAGCAGGCCGTACCCCTCGGCGATCGCCCAGCCCTCGGCGGGGGTTTTCTCCACGGTGATCTCCTCGGCGGGGACCTCGACGGTCTCACCGCCGGCCCGGAGCGTCACCGGCTCGCCGGCGGCCACCTTGCGCTCCACCTCGGCGGGGTCGGCCTCCGCCAGCGCCTCTCTCAGCGGGTTGAAGAGGCGCTTGTACTTCGGGCCGCCGATCTTGCGGTCCAGGTAGGCGGTACGGGTGTAGAGGGGCCCTTCACCGCCTCCGAAGGCCAGCTTCTTGACGTTGAGCTCGTCCAGGACCACCGCCTCGTGGGGCGCCACCCGCCTGGCCAGCTCGGCGTCGGCGGTCTCCACCCGGAGCTCGGTCAGCGGCTGGCGCACCTTGATGCCGGCGTTGTTGCGTGCCGCGTGCCCCGTCTCGACCAGCGCGAGGACCGCGTCCATCTCCGCCAGGAGATCTTCGTCCACGGGGTGGTCCTCCGCGCGGGGGAAGTCGCAGTGGTGGACCGAGAGCGGTGCCGTCTCGTCGTGGGCCCGGACCAGCTCCTGGTGCATCTTCTCGGTGGTGAAGGGGATCACGGGGGCGAGCAGCTTCGCCAGATTCGTGAGCACCTCCCAGAGAGTGGCGTGGGCCGCCGCCTTGTCGGCGTCGTCGTCGCTCTTCCAGAAGCGGCGCCGGCTCCGCCGCAGGTACCACCGCGACAGCCCGTCGATGAAGTCGAGGACGTCGCGCATGAAGAGGTGCACGCTGTAGCCGGAGTAGTTGCGGTGGGCGCTCGCCACGAGCTGGCCCAGGCGCGAGAGGATCCAGCGGTCGAGGTCGGACCGCCTTGACGGCGGGGCGGCCTCACCGGCCGTGGGGTCGTAGCCGTCGATCCGGGCGTAGGTCAGGAAGAAGCTGTAGACGTTCCACAGCACCAGCAGCTCGCGGCGCGCGTCGTGGATGCGCTGATAGCCGAACCGCAGGTCGTGCTCCGGGTTGTGCGAGGCGTAGAGCCAGCGCATGGCGTCGGCGCCCTCGGACTCGGCGGCCTCGTTGAACTCGATGGAGTTGCCCTTGGATTTGTGCATCTCCTCGCCGTGCTCGTCCTTCATCAGCTTGTAGCCGAACATCAGCTTGAAGGGCGGCCGGTTCTCCATCACGGTGGACATGGCGAGGATGGCGTAGAACCAGTTGCGGAACTGGCCGGGGAAGCTCTCGGAGATCCAGTCGGCCGGGAACCACTTCTCCCAGTAGGCGCGGTCGGTGCGGTAGCGCAGGGTCGAGTAGGGCACGATCCCGGCGTCGAGCCAGGGGTTGCCGACGTCGGGAATGCGGCCGACCGGCTGGCCGCAGCCGGGGCAGGCGATCATCACCGCGTCCACCCAGGGGCGGTGGGGCGAGTGGCCCTCGAACTCCTCCCAGCCGGAGACGGCGCGCTGCTGGAGCTCCTCCTTCGAGCCGATCACCTCGAAGGCGTCGCACGACTCGCACTTGTAGATCGGCAGCGCCAGCCCCCAGTAGCGCTTCTTGGAGATCATCCAGTCGTGCATGTTGAGCAGCCACTCGACCTCGAGCTGCTGTCCCACCTCGGGGATCCACTCGGTCTGCCGCGTGACGTCGATGATCTCCTTGCGCAGACCCGAGGGCGGGTCGCTCTCACCCATGGCGATGTACCACTCGTCCACCAACCGGAAGAGGAGCTGGGTCTTGCACCGCCAGCAGATCGGGTAGGCGTGCTCGTACTTCTCGACCCGGTAGAGAAGACCCTTCCGGCGCAGGCTCTCGAAGACCAGCTCGGGGACGTCGCCGGCGAACTTCCCGGTGAAGGACCCGAAGCCCTCGGTGAAGATCCCGGCCTCGTCGATGGGGCCGATCACGGCCAGACCGAACTGGCGGCCCAGGTCGTGATCCTCCTTGCCGCAGCCGGGAGCGATGTGGACGACGCCGGTGCCCTCCTCGGCGGCGACCTCCTTCCAGGGGATCACCCGGTGCTCGACGCCCCGTTGCGCGGGCAGATCGTCGAAGGGACCGTCGTAGGTCCAGCCGACGAGCTTCTCACCGGGCGCCTCCTCGAGAATCTCGGTCTCGCCCTCGGGCCCCATCACCGCCTCGACCCGCTCTCTGACCAGCCAGTAGACGCCGTCCCCCTGACGCACCTTGCAGTAGGTCAGCTCCGGGTGCACGGCGCAGGCGACGTTGGAGGTCAGAGTCCAGGGGGTGGTGGTCCAGATGAGCAGGTACTCGCCGTCCCGCCCGTGGATGGGCAGCCGCACGGTGGGCGAGTCGTGCACCACCAGAGGGCGGTCCTCGCCGTGGATCTCGTGCTGCGAGATCCCGGTGCCGCAGCGGGGGCACCACGGCATGGAGTCGAAGCCGTGGTAGAGGAAGCCGCGCTCGTGACACCGCTTGAGGAAGCCCCAGATGGTGTAGTTGTTCTCTTCCGACATCGTGTAGTACGAGTCGTCCCAGTCCATCCAGTAGCCCAGCCGGATCGACTGCTCGGTCTGGATGGCGGCGTACTTCCTCACCCGCTCCTTGCACTTCTCGACAAAGCGGTCGACCCCGTACTCCTCGATGTCGCGCTTGGTGGAAAAGCCGAGCTCCTTCTCGACCTCCACCTCCACCCAGAGGCCCTGGCAGTCGAAGCCGTTCTGGTAGCGCAGCTCGCGCCCCGTCATGGCCCAGTAGCGCTGGAAGAGGTCCTTGTAGGTCCGCCCCCAGGCGTGGTGCACGCCCATGGGGTTGTTGGCGGTGATCGGCCCGTCGAGAAACGACCAGGGCGGCTTGCCGCGGTTCTTCTCGACCAGCTTCTCGAAGCACCGCTCGCGCTTCCAGAAGGCGAGGATCTCGCGCTCCAGGGCGGGAAAGTCGGGCTTGGACATGACCGTCGAGAGGGGTGGGGCGGGCGGGCGAAGGTCCTATTTCTACCGTACTGCTCGCGCGGCCGTCCAGCCGCTCGGCGCGTCGGCCCGGCGGTGACTCGCGCCGCCCCGCGCACGGCTCACCCGAAAAAGCCGGCCACCCGCTCGATCAGCCAGAAGGCCGCCAGCGAGCCGATGCCGTAGGCGGGGATGCGCCAGGCCCAGGTCGGAGGCTCGAGCCGCAATCGCCGGGCCGCGACGACCGCCGCGCCCGCCGCGGCGATGAAGAGGAGCTGCCCCACCTCGACTCCGACGTTGAAGAAGAGGAGCGCCAGGGGGATCGCCCGCTCCGGGAGCCCCATCTCCAGGAGGGCCCCGGCGAAGCCAAAGCCGTGCAGCAGGCCGAAGACGAAGGCCACGATCCAGGGGGATCGCTGCGTCACTCCGGCCCGGCCCTCCCTGGCGTGGAGGATCTCCCCCGCCACGAAGACGATGGAGAGGGCGATCACCGCCTCGACCGGCGCCTGGGGCACGGCGACGAAGCCGAGGACCGCCGCGGCCAGGGTGAGGCTGTGGGCGACGGTGAAGGCGGTGATGGTGCCCACCAGCCGCCGCCGGCCCTCGACCAGGATCAGCAGCGCCAGCACGAAGAGCAGATGGTCGATGCCGAGCAGGATGTGCTCCACGCCCAGGCGCAGGTAGGTGCCGGCGACCGCCAGCCGGCCGGGGGCGGCGCGGACGACGAAGGTCGGAGCAGAGGGGGTCAGGAGCTCCATCTGGACGCTGCCGTCCGCCCGCTCGAGCCGCACCAGCACGTCGGTGGGCGTGGTGGAGATCCCGGAGACGCCCACCTCCCGGCCGGCGAGCCCGCCGCGGCAGCGGATGGCCCAGGTCTGGATGCGGGCGTCGCCGGCGCGCCGCGTGGCCACCGGGGCGACCGCGGCGCAGGCGTCGGGGAGGAGGGGCGCGATGCCCAGCGAGAGGTCGGCCCGCCCCGGCAGCTTGAAGAGCACCTCGTAGCGCTCGGCGTCGGTCTGGGTGAGCTCCAGGTAGCCCGGCTTCACCTCGTGGGCGGCGACGCCGGCGGGGACGAGGAGGGCGCCGGCGAGGAAGAGTGCCGCCCTCCGTGGAGCCCGTCTCCGGCGGGCCCGGGGTGGGATGGACGCCGCGGGGCGGAAACCCCTGGTCGCGACGCCGACAGCGCGACGGCCCGAGGGCGTCACCGCACCGCCCCGGGCCGGGCCGGCTGCACGACCTCCACTTCGTAGCGCCGGCGCAGCTCCCGGTAGTAGGCGTCCACCACCTGCTCGCGGCGCATCGCGCCCCACTCCCGAGCCACCTCGTCGCGCACCTCCTCGAGAGTGGGCAGACGCCCCTCCTCCCGGTCGAGCAGACGCACCAGATGAAGGCCGTGGACGGATTCGACGGGTCCCGCCCACTCGCCCAGGGGGAGCCCGCCCAGCTCCTCGACGAACTCCTCGCCGAACCGCTCGGCCACCTTGCGGGAAGGCGCGCCGCGGTAGGTCGTGGGCAGCGAGAGGGGATCGCCCAGCGCCCCCAGGTCGCCCGGCTCCTCGCCGGCCCGAAGCCGGTTCAGCAGCCGGCGGGCGTCGTCGGCCGCGCCCGGGCCGCGTCGGATCGGGTGGAAGAAGAGATGCTCGAAGCTCATCCGTCCGTCGAGCCTGAAGCGCTCCGGGTGCTCGGCGAGAAAGGCCGCGAGCTCGCCGTCGTCGGGCTCGACGGCGGCGGCGGGCTCCGCGGCGAGGAGCTCGAGCCGCTGCGTCAGCCGCCGGCGCACCACCTCGTCGTCGCGGTCGAGGCCCATCGCCAGGGCCTCCCGGAGGGCGATCTCCTCCCGCACGTGGTCCTCCACCAGCGCGTCCAGCTCCTCCCGGGTCGGCGGCCGGCCCCAGGCGCGCTCGAACTCGGCGGCCAGGGTCTCGACCCGCGCCGCCTCCACCAGCACGGTGTCGTTCGAGCCCCGCTCCCCCGGATCGGCCACCAGGTGGAAGAGCAGGAAGAGACCTCCGCCGAGGAGCAGGAAGTGGACCAGCGGCTCCCGGGGCATCTTCACGCGGCCAAGTGTAGGTCGCCGGCCTAGAATCCGCGGATGCTCTACTTCGCCTACGGCTCGAATCTCCTCACCCGGCGCCTGAACTCGCGAGCGCCGTCGGCGCGGCGGGTGACGACCGGCTACGTGGCGGGCCGCCGGCTCGCCTGGGACAAGGTGAGCGTCGACGGCTCGGGCAAGTGCGACGCGGAGGCCACGGGCGACCCGGCGGACCGCATCTGGGGGGTGGTCTTCGAGGTCCCTCCGGGCGAGATGATCGAACTCGACCGCGCCGAGGGCCCGGGGTACGAGCGGACGCAGGTCGAGGTCGTCACCGCGGAAGGGCCGATCTCGGGCGTGACCTACGTCGCCACTCGGAAGGACCCGGAGCTCGTGCCGTACCGTTGGTACCGCGATCTCGCGGTGGCCGGCGCCGAGGAGCACGGGCTGCCGGGGGAGCACGTCGAGCGGATGCGGAGCGCGGCGGTGGTCGAGGACCCCGTCGAGGAGCGTCGCCACCGGATGGCCGAGCTGTTGGCCCGGATGGTGCGCCGGGCCTGAGAGGGGGGCGTCGCCCCGGCCGCCGGGAGAGGTGGTTCCGAAGCGGGATCGGCGCAGGCCGCCCTCGAGATCGGCCGCCGGGAGGGGTGACCGGCGCGGGTCGTGTGATACGGTCCTCTCAATCTCGTTGGTCATGGGCGGGGACCGCCGCGCCGCTTGGGCCCCGCTCTCTGGAACTTCCGCACCAGGGAGGGCTGTGTCATGCGCCGTCACCTCGTCGTCGTCGTCGCCGTCCTGCTGGCCGCAGCGACCTCGGTCGATGCCCGGGATCGGGGGCCTGCCGCCGACGTCGAGCGGATCGCCGTCCAGATCGAAGAGCTCTACGGCCATCTGCTGGGCCCCGCGCCGGAGAGGCCGACCTTCCGGGCCCTCGACGACGGACTCTCGTCGCTCACCTGGAAGCTCTCGGAGTCGGCGGTGGACCGCTACCACACCCTCGCCAAGGACACGCAGGTGCTGTCCAACGGACACCAGGTGAGCGACCCAAACGGGCTCTCCGGCCTGATCAACGCGGTGCTCTCCGATCTCGAGACCGACTACAACTTCTGGTTCGTCGTGCTCAACTTCGGCAGCGACGCCGACCGCAAGGTCACCAACACCGTCAAGGGCCCGGGTCCGAACTACAAGCGCGTCGACGAGCTGACCTTTGCCGGCGGGTCCATTCAGCTCTTCTGGTTCGAGATCCAGGACGCCTACGACCGCTTCGGCGTCTTCACCCACAAGACGAAGGCGAACCAGAGCGGCTCGGCGAAGAGCAAGGCGCTGGCGCAGTAGCGACGGCCGGCGGGCCGGCCGGGGCGTGAGAGGATGTCGGCGAGAGGTCCGGGGTGAGATCGAGCACCAGACCGACTTCGCGGTGGGGTGCTACTGCGAGGACGAGGCCCGCTGCCACCGCTCGGTGCTGCGCGAGCTGCTCGCCGAGCGGGGAGCGGCGATGAGAGGAGGGGAGTAGATGAAGGGAGACGAGGTGAGGGGGGCAGGTCCCGGCGGCCCGGTGGACGGGACCGGCGAGCCGCCGCCGCCCACGGGCAGGGCGCGGGTGCCCCAGATGGTGCGCGCCAAGGTGGCGGGCTCCGGCGCCCTGCTGCTGATCATCGCGGCCTATCACGGCTCCGGGTACTCCCGGGTGGCCGAGGCGGCGGCCTCGCTGCCCGAGAACCTCGCCGCCATGACCGGCGGCCTCTGGCTCTTCTTCTCGTGGCACCTCACCGTGCTGGGCGTCGCCGCCCTGCTGACCGCCGTGGTGGGCCGGGTCTGGGCGCGGCCGGTGCTGCTCTTCTGCGCCTTCGTGACGGCGGGCGACTTCGCCG
>JAWWBN010000009.1:0-35694 GCA_033720955.1 Thermoanaerobaculia bacterium
AGAGGAGCCACCGCAGGCGCCGCTCGGCGCCCGGGGCGAGCCGGAAGAGGTCCATGGAGCGGAGACTCTACCAGCGCCCCGGGGCGCTCCCGGGCAGACCGGCGCCGGGTCCCGCTGGTGTATCGTCCTGCCGGCCGCCGTCATGAGCTCCGCCCGGACATCTCCCGCCGACGCGCCGGGCGCGGCGCTGTCGGTGACGGCCGCCGCCCTGGCCTGCGCCGGCACCTACCTGGCCGCCCGCCTCCTCCTCCGGGGCGGCCACGGCTTCCCCCTCGACGACAGCTACATCCATCTCCAGTTCGCCCGCAACCTGGCCGCCGGCCACGGCCTCGCCTACAACGCGGGCGAGCTCGTCACCGGATCCACGGCGCCCCTGTGGACGGCGCTGGTGACTCTGCTCGGGGCCGCCGGCGGAGCCGTGGCGGCGGTGAAGCTGGCCGGGGTCCTCCTGCACCTCGCTTCGGTGCACGCGACGTTGGTGCTGGGGCGGGAGATGGGTCTGTCGCGGGGTGGAGCGCGGCTCGCCGCCGCCTTCACGCTGGGGACCGGCTGGTTGGTCTGGGGGGCCCTCTCGGGGCTCGAGGTGCCCCTCTTCACCCTGCTCTCCCTGTGGGGCGTGATTCTCCACCTGCGCGAGCGCGGTGGCTCCGAGCCGGGCCGCTCGCTCGCCGTCCTGGCCCTTGCGGCGCTGGCCCGCCCGGAGGGCCTGCTGCTGATCCTGCTCGCCCTCGCCGACCGGCTGCTCCTCTGGCGACGGGAAGAGGCGGGCCTGGCCCTGGCCTGGCCGCCGCTGGCGCCGGTGGCCCACGGGCTGGCGGCGGCCGCCCTGCTCCTCGTGCCGATGGCGCTCTTCTCGACGGCCGTGGGCGGGTCCCCCCTGCCGACCACCTTCTTCGCGAAGGGGGCGGGCAGCTCGATCGGCCTGCCGCAGACGAGCTACCTCTTCCACGTGCTGGGGATCCTCTTCCGCGAGCAGCCGGCGCCGGTGCTCGTCGCCGGGGCCGGCGTGGTCTTCCTGGTGCGGCGTCTCGGTGGCCGCGACGACCGCGGGCTCCTGCCGGCGCTCTGGCTGTTCGCCCTGCCCCTGGCCTTCGCCGTGCTGAGCCCGCGCGGGGGCTCTCCGCTGGTGGGCAACTTCGGGCGCTACTTCTTCCCCCTCTTCCCCTTCCTGGCCCTGGTCGGCGCAGCCGGTCTGGAGGCGGCCGGAACGGCCCTCGGACCGCGTCTGTCGGCCGGCTCCCTGCGCCTGCCCCTGCGGCCGGCGCTGGCGGTCCTCGTCCTCCTGCCCTCGGTCTTCTCGCTGGTGCGCGGGGCGGGCCGCTACACCCAGGCGGTGGGCAACGTCCGCGACGGCGACGTCGCGGTCACGAGCTGGCTGGCGCCGCGGCTGCCGCCGGGGGCCACCCTCGCGGTCAACGACGTCGGAGTCCTGAAGTACCGTCTGCCGGAGAACCGGGTCCTCGATCTGGCCGGGATCCTCGACCCGGAGGTGGTGCGCTACCGGGCCGAGGCGCTGGCCGCGGGCCGGCCCGCGGTGGAGGGCGACCTGCGCTTTCTCGCCGAGACGCGGCCCGACTATCTGGTGATCTTTCCCGACTGGTTCCCCGGGCTGATGGCTCTGGACGACGCCGGTTTCCGGCCACTCCACCAGGTGACCGTGCCCGGCAACATCGCCCTGGGGGACGACCGCATCGTGGTGCTCTCCACCCCCTGGACCCGGGCGCCGCTGCGCCAGCCGCCGGCCGGGGCCTCGGGGTCGCCGGGGTGAGCGTCGCAGGCGGGGGGGACGAGCGGCCGGGTGGCGGGCCTGCGGACGAGAGGCCGGAGGAGCTGGCGCCGCGGATCGACCTCCGCCACCTGGGCCGCCGGCTGCTGGTGCCGGCGGTGCTCGCGCTGGCGGCGCTCCTGGGCCTCGCCCTGGTGGCCGACGCCCGGGAGCTGGCGGACGCCGTGCGCGGCTTCGACGCCCGGCTCCTCGCGCCGGTGCTGGCCCTCTCGCTGGTCAACTACCTCCTGCGTCTCGCGCGCTGGCAGCTCTACCTGAAGCGGGTCGGGGTGCGGTTGTCGTTCGGCGACAGCGTGGCGGTCTTCCTGACCGGCTTCCTGCTGTCGGTGACGCCGGGCAAGGCGGGAGAGCTGGGGAAGGCGTGGCTGGTGAAGGCGCTGGGGGGCGGCGTCGCGCGGCGGCCGGTGGCGGTGGTGCTGGCCGAGCGGATCAACGATCTGCTGAGCATGCTGGTGCTGACCGGCCTCGGAGCGCTCGCCTTCCCCGGCGGCGGCTGGGTCGCCCTTTCGCTGCTGGCCGGGGCCCTCCTGGCGGTGTCGGTGCTGCTCTGGCGGCGCGCCGCGCTGGCCGTGCTCGGGGCGGCCCATCGTCTGCCCCTGGTCCACCGGATGGCGGACACCCTGGTCGACGTCTACGACCTGCTGCGCGGCCTCCTCCGGCCGCCCTGGCTCGCGGCGGGCCTGGCTCTGGCGATTCCCGCGTGGGGCGCCGAAGCGATCGGATTCGTGCTGGTGGTGGGGTCGTACCAGGGCGACGCGGGGCTGCTCGAGGGCGTCTTCAACTACAGCGCCTCGACCCTTCTCGGGGCGCTCTCTCTGGTCCCGGGCGGGCTGCTGGTCTCCGAGGGGGCGCTCACCGCGCTCCTGAACCTGCAGGGGCTGGCGACCCCGGCGGCGGCCTCCGCCACCCTCATCATCCGCGCGGCGACCCTCTGGTTCGCGGTCGCCCTCGGCGTGGTCGCGCTGCCCTTCGTGCTGCGCCGGCTCCGGGCGGAGCGCGGCGCCGCTCAGGGCAGCCGCGGCGGGTAGAGCCCCTCCTCCCACCGGCGACCCGCGTAGTAGGCGAGCTGCTCCCCCACGAAGCCGCGCAGCGACTCGTCCAGCGCCAGCGCGCGGTCTCCCCGCCGGTCGATCAGGTTCACCGTCTCGCCCGGATCCTGTTCCAGGTCGTAGAGGCCGCGCGCCCTGCGGTCCCAGTTGACCACGTACTTCCACCCGTCCGCGAGCACGGCGTCCTCGAAGGTCAGCCCTTGCAGGGTGAAGTAGAGGGGCCGGCCGCGCGCGGTGTAGCGCGGCGAGAGGACGTCGCCGCGGCCCTGGAAGTTGCCGTGCGGCGGCAGGTCCAGGAGCTCGAGCAGGGTCGGCGCGAGATCGAGCAGGCTCACCGGCTCGTCGATCGTCCGGGGCGGCTCCGCGGGCGCCCGCAGCATCCACACGGAGCGCACCTGCTCCTCGAGCAGCGAGGTGCCGTGGGTGGGCACTCCGTGCTCGTAGAACGCCTCGCCGTGATCGGACACCACGATCAGCACGGTGCGCTGCCAGAGACCCTCGCTTCGCAGGGCGTCCACGATCTCGCCCAGCCGGGCGTCGGCGTAGTGCATCGCGTTGTAGAAGCGGTTCAGCATCACCGGCACCTTGTCGCGGGGATAGCCCAGAAAGCTGGCGGGGAAGTCGATCTCGAAGGGCTCGAAGAGCCTCCGCTCCTCCGGCGGCAGCTCGTAGGGGAAGTGGTTCGCCTGGAAGTTGAAATAGGTGAAGAAGGGCTCGTCCGGGAAGGCCCGGCGCCACCGCTTCCACTCCGCGACCGGGGTCTCCTCGTAGACCTTCGACTCCGTGCCGCGGCCGCGGCGCCGGGCTCGGGGCCAGTCGAGGGAGTGCCGCAGCACCTGCAGACCGGGGGTGTCGAGGTAGTTCAGCATGTTGCCCCACCTCTCGTTCTGGCAGGAGAACATGGAGGTCGCGTAGCCGGCGGGACGCAGGGCGTCCCAGATCAGCGTGCGCGGGTACTCGATCCGGCTGTAGTAGTCGTGCCGGTCGTACTTGCGCGGATGGAGTGACGAGAGGATCGCCATCTGGGCGTAGTCGGAGTGAGTGGAGGTCGTGTAGGCACGGGAGAAGACCACCGACTCGCCCGCCAGCTCCTCCAGCCGGGGCGTCGCCGCCGCCCGTCCGGCGCCGAGGAAGGTCCGCTTCCACGGGATCGACTCCAGCATCACCAGGACCACGTTGGGACGCCGCCGCCGCTCGGGTCGGTAGGGGGCGATCGCCTCGCGCCCGTTCCCGGCTCCTTCGCCCGGCCGGGCGCCGGCCGGCTCGAACGGCCGGCGGGCGAGACCGCTCGCCCAGTGGGTCTCGGGCACGAAGGCGTCGGCGAAGAGGGCCAGCGCCGGCGAGCGGAGGTAGAGCGCGCCTCCGGCCGCGGCCGCCGCCACCGTCACCGCGACCACCGCCAGCGAGGCCCCCCATCCGGGCGACGCCTCGGCCCGCCGCCGGAAGCGGCGCAGGCCGAAGAAGAGGCCCAGGCCCAGGAGAACCACCCCCGCCGGAACCAGCAGCACCCCGGCGGCGTCGGCCGGGGTCGCCTCGGCGAGGATCTGGCGCAGGTTCATCCACGCGAACCAGAGGTCGGTGCGCCGCAGGTGGACGCTGGTGGCGTTGAACTTGAGGATGGAGGCGGAGAGCAGCCCGATCAGCGTCGCCACCAGGGCCGCCTTGGGCGCGTCGAGGAGATCCTTGCGGGGCACCGGGAGCCCGGCCAGCTCGATCCCGACGTTGACCGCCAGCAGGAGTCCGATCTCGGCGACGACGAGACAGGCGAGGCCCGTGCCCACCAGCAGCCGCTGGCTCAGCGGCACGCCGGCGGGAACGTAGGTGAAGAAGAGGTAGAAGAGGAGCGCCGCGTGGATCGCCCAAGCGAGGGCCAGGGGTGGCCACTGCGCCAGGGCGACGCGGACGGCGGCCGCGAGGGAGCTCACCGATAGACGATGGCCGTCACGGCGAAGACCCACAGCAGCAGATTCGCCAGCGAGGGCAGGTCGCTGAGGACCGCTTCGGTGGGGTTGCGCGGGCTGCGCGTCTGGTAGATCAGGTAGAGGTAGCGGAAGACGCCGAAGAGGACGAACGGAACGGTGTAGACCAGCGCCCCGGTGCCGAAGCGCGCCACGGTCTCCGGGGCGACGCAGTAGAGAGCGTAGGCGATCACCGTCGAGGCGGTCACCACGTTGGTCATCTGGTCCAGGAAGGCGGGGCTGTAGTGGCTCAGCACCGGGCGCTGCCCGGCCGCCGCCTCGTTGAGGAGGATGAGCTCGTGGCGCCGCTTCGAGAAGGCCAGGAAGAGGGAGAGGAACAGGGTGCACAGCAGCAGCCAGGCGGAGAGCTCCACCCGGATCGCCTCGGCCCCCGCCAGAACCCGCAGAAGGAAGCCGAGGGAGATGATCATCACGTCGAGGATCACCACGTGCTTCAGCCGCGCCGAGTAGGCCAGGTTGAGGAGCAGGTAGACTGCCGCCACCGCGGCGACGGCCGGGCTCGCCAGCAGGGCGCCGGCCAGGCTGCCCGCCGCCAGGAGCGCCGCGAGGGCGGCGGCGGCGGGCACCGGAACGGCGCCGGAGGCCACCGGTCGGTGGCGCTTCAGAGGGTGCCGCCGGTCCTCTTCGCGATCGAGGATGTCGTTGAAGACGTACACCGTGCTCGAAGCGCCGCAGAAGACCAGGAAGGCCAGGAGCGCGCTCGTCAGGCTCGCGGGGTCGGTCAGCTTCTCGGCGAAGACGAGGGGCGCGAGAACGAAGACGTTCTTCACCCAGTGGGAGGGCCTGAGAAGGCGCGCGACCGCCGGTAGCACGGCGGCGATCATAGCCGACAGCGCCGACCTCGCCGTGGGGTGAGAGGCCGATGCCGAAGCGTTTCCTGACCTGGTTCGTGCTGCCGACGGCGGCGCTGCTGACGGCGCGGGTGGCCCCCCTCGTCTCGGGTCTGCGGACCCTGGTGCTCCGGGACGTTCTGCACGTGCACTACCCGATGAAGTGGACCCAGGCACAGGCGTTCCTCGACGGGCGTCTGCCGCTGGTGGACCCGGCGCGGTTCGGCGGTCAGGCGCTGCTGGGCAACCCGAACGCGACCGTCCTCTACCCCGACAGCCTGCTCCTGCTGCTCGCCCCCCCCCTCTGGGTTCTCAACGCCCGGTTCTGGATCCACCTCCTGGTCGCCCCCGCCGCCGCCTGGTGGCTGGGCCGCGCCTGGGGCCTCGGCCGGCGCGCCTCGTGGGCGGTGGCGGTGACCTACGCCGCCAGCGGCTTCTTCCTTTCGAACCTCAACCTGCACAACCTGGTGGCGGGGGCGGCGCTGACGCCGGCGCTGGTGGCCGCCTCGCTGCGGCTCGGCGAGACCTCCCGGCGCGGTCCCCTGCTGGCGGCGGCGGCCCTCCTCTGGTCGCTCCTCCTCCTGGCCGGCGACCCCATGACGGCGGCGGTGGCCCTGCTGCTGGCGGCCACGGCGCCTCTCGTCCGGTGGGGGTGGCGGCGGGGCCGGGGCTGGCTGGCGCGGGGCGTCGCTTTCGCGCTGGGGACGGGGGTGGCGACGCCGCAGATCGTGGAGTTCCTGCGCATCCTGCCGCAGTCGTACCGCGGCTACTGGCGCTTCTCCGAGGAGGCGGCCACCGTGGCCAGCTTCAACCCGGTGACCGCCTTCGAGTGGTTGGTGCCGATGGCCTTCGGCCGCCCCGACCTGACCTTCTGGGGCGCCCGGTACTTCGCCGGCGAGTCGCCGCTCTACTTCTCGCTCGCTCCCGGCGCCCTGGCTCTGGCCCTCGTGCTGGTGGCGGGTCGGCCGCGCTCGCGGGCGGCGCTGTGGGGATGGGGCGCGGTGCTGCTAGGTCTCTTCGTGGCTCTGGGGCGCTACAACCCGGTGGTGGCCGGCCTGATGCCGACGGTGGGCGGTGGGCTGCTGCGCTTTCCGATCAAGGTCTGGCCCCTGGTGGCGGTGGGCGGCGCCCTGCTCTGCGGCCTGGGCTTCGAGCGCCTCCTCGGGGGGCGCGGGCGTCGGGCCGCGGGCGTCGCCCTCGGCCTGCTGGCGCTCTTCTACGCCGGTCTGTGGACGGTCCTGCAGCTCGACCCCGGCGCCGCCCTGCTGGGCCGGGTCCTGCCGCCCGGGGCCTCGGCCGGGCTGACGGAGCAGGTCCGCCTGCAGTGGAGCGGCGTTTCTCTGATCTCGCTCGCGGTGCTGGCGCTCCTGGCGCTGCTGCTCGCCCGGGCGTCGCGCAGCTCCGCGGCCGCCGGGCTGGCGCTCGCGGTGCATCTCGGCGCCCAGCTCCTCCTGCTGGCGCCCCTGCTGCCGACCGACGACGCGGCCTTCTACCGCGCTCCGCCGCCCGCGGCGCAGTGGCTGCCGGACGGCGCGGTGGTGGTGCAGGGCGACGCCGAGGAGCTCTTCGGCCCCCCCGAGACGCCCCGCTTCCCCGATCCCCGAGTGCTCTGGCTCACCCGCCAGACCTGGGGCCGGCTGGAGCCGTGGGCTGCGATCCGCTGGGGCAAGCGGGCGGAGCTCGACCTCTCCCCCGAGGGTCTCGACACCTTCGTGGCGCGGGCCACCGCCCAGGCGATGGAGCGGCTGCCCGACCCGGAGCGGGTTCGGCTGCTGCGGGCCGTGGGGGTGGAGTACCTGCTCCTCGGGCGTGAGCTGTCGCCGCCGGCGGCGGCCGAGGTGGAGGAGCTGGGCACCGTCCCGGTGGGTCTGGGGCGCTCCCAGCGGCTGTACCGCATCGCCGACGGCGCGAGGGAGGTCTGGCTGGCGCCCGAGGTGGTCTGGGCCGAGCACCTCAACGCGGCGCTGGCGCGGCTGACCGCCGCCGGCTTCGATCCGGCGGCGACGGCGGTGCTCGCCGGTCGCGGCGAGCCGTCGGCCGCGGCGGCGGGCGAGGTCGAGGTGATCCGGGACGGGCCCGAGCGTCTGGAGGCGACGGTCCGCTCGCCTGGCGGCGGCGCCCTGGTCACCCGGCGGGCCTTCCTGCCGATCTACCGGGCGCGGATCGACGGTCGGCCGGCGCGGCCGCTGGTGGCCAACCTCTACCGCCTCGCCCTCCCGGTGCCGCCCGGCGAGCACCGGGTGGAGCTCGCCGTGGACCGCCGGCCGCTGGCCGCCTCCCTGACCGCCTCCGCCCTGGCCCTGCTCGCCCTGGCCCTCGTCGCCCGGCGGCGGGGGGCGCCGGTCTGATGCCGTAAGATCCCGGGCGCATGGGCTCTCCGCCGTTCGCCAAGGTGCTCATCGCCAACCGCGGCGAGATCGCCGTCCGTATCCTGCGGGCGCTGCGCGAGCGGGGGATCACCGGCGCGGTGATCTACTCTGACGCCGACCGCACCAGTCTGCCGGTCCTGCTCGCCGACGAGGCCTATCGGATCGGGCCCGCGCCCTCCCCGCAGAGCTATCTCAAGGGCGAGGAGATCGTCGAGCTGGCGCTGCGCATCGGCGCCGGGGCGATCCATCCGGGGTACGGCTTCCTGGCCGAGAACGCCGGCTTCGCTCGCAGGGTGGAGGAGGCGGGGCTCACCTTCATTGGACCGCCGGCCAGCGCCGTCGAGGTGATGGGCTCGAAGCTCGAGAGCCGACGGATCGTCGCCGACGCCGGGGTGCCGGTGGTCCCCGGGAGCGGGGAGATGCCGGACGCCGAGGCGGCGGCGGAGTTCGCCGAGCGGGTGGGCTACCCGGTCATGCTGAAGGCCTCCGCGGGGGGTGGCGGCAAGGGGATGCGCCGGGTGCACGCGCCCGAGGAGCTGCCGAAGGCCTACCGCGCGGCCCGGTCGGAGGCCCGCGCCAGCTTCGGCGACGACTCGGTCTACTGCGAGAAGTACATCGAGCGGCCGCGGCACGTGGAGATCCAGATCTTCGGCGACCGCAACGGCACGGTGGTGTCGCTGGGCGAGCGGGAGTGCTCCGTCCAGCGCCGTCACCAGAAGGTGATCGAGGAGGCGCCGTCGCCGGTGGTCGATCCCGAGCTGCGCCGCAGGATGGGCGAGGCGGCGGTCCTGGCGGCCCGGGCGGTGGGCTACGTCAACGCCGGCACCGTCGAGTTCCTCCTGGCCCCCGGGGGCGAGTTCTACTTCCTCGAGATGAACACCCGGCTGCAGGTCGAGCACCCGGTCACCGAGCTGGTGACCGGTCTCGACCTGGTGCGGCTGCAGGTGGCGGTCGCGGCGGGCGAGCCGCTGCCGCCCGGCCTCGACCGCATCGAGCCCGAAGGGCACGCCATCGAGGCGCGGCTCTACGCCGAGGACCCGTACTCCGGCTTCGCCCCGTCGCCGGGAACCATCGAGCGCCTGCGGCTGCCGGAGGGGCCGGGAGTGCGCAACGACTGCGGCGTCTACGAGGGCGCCACGGTCCCGATCCACTACGACCCCATGCTGGGCAAGCTCATCGTCTGGGGGAGCGACCGGGAGCAGGCGATGCTCCGGCTGGAGCGGGCGCTCGCCGAGCTGCGCATCGACGGCATCCGGACCACCGTGCCGCTCTACCGCGCCCTGCTGCGCGACCCGGACTTCCGCGCCGGCCGGCTCGACATCGCCATGCTCGACCGCAAGCTGGCCGAGGGGGAGCTGGCCGCCACCGATCTCTCCCCGGGACACCTGGCCCACTGCCCCGAGCTGCCGATGATCGCCGCCGCCATCGAGCACGTGGAGCGGGCGGCGAGTCGCTCCCGGGTGCCGACCGACGGCGCCGGCGGCAGCCGCGGGCGGTGGTCGGCGGCGGCTCGCCGCGAGGCGATCGAGGGGGGCCGATGGAGCTGATCGTCCTGCACGACGGCCGCGAGGAGAAGGTGGTGGTCCGCCACGCCGGCGAGCGCTGGGAGGTGGAGGTGGCGGGGCGCACCTTCCACGTGGACGCCGCGGCGGCGGGCGGAGCGACCCGCAGCCTGCTGATCGACGGGCGCCAGTTCGAGGTCGCCGCGCGACCGCTGGGGGAGGGCCGCTACCAGGTCTCCTGCGGCGGCGCGCTCGAGGAGGTCACGGTGGTCGATCCGCTGACCCACCTCGCCCGGCGGAGCCACCGCGCCGCCGCCGCGGCCGGGCCGCACAGGGTGTCGTGCCGGATGCCCGGCCGCATCGTCGAGCTGATGGTGGCCGTGGGGGACCAGGTCGAGAAGGGGCAGGGCCTGGTGGTGGTGGAGGCGATGAAGATGGAGAACGAGATCGAGGCCGACGCCGCCGGGAGGGTGGTCGAGATCCACGTCGAGCCGGGCCAGGCGGTGGAGGGTGGCGACGCCCTCCTGGACATCGGCTAGGCCCAGCGCGCGGCGCGACGAAAGCGCCGCGGCTCCCACCGAGCGACGGAGGGCGACGGCGGCCCGGTGATAATCTCCCTCGCAGAGACCACCGTGAAAACTCCCAGCCTGACCCGAGCGGGCGCGGGGTCGGCGGCCGGCGACCCGAGAGCGGCTGCGGCCGGAGGCGGGTGATCCCGCCATGGGCCTGACCTACGTCCGGATGCTGCAGGACCCCATGTGGGGCCCGTTCCAGGTGACCGAGGTGGAGGTCGAGCTCCTGGCCACCCCCGCGGTCGCCCGTCTCGAGCAGATCAAACAGATGGGGGTCGCGTTCCTCGACTACCCGAGCCTGACCCACACCCGCCTGGAGCACTCCCTGGGCGTCATGTACGTCGCCGACAAGCTCTACCGGATGCTCCGCGAGACGACCCGCAACCGCAGCGACTTCACCGAGAACGAGCGCCGCCAGCTCTTCGACGACGACACCCACCAGGCCGTCCGGATCGCCGCGCTGCTGCACGATCTCGGCCATCCTCCCTTCTCCCACGCGATCGAGCTCACCTTCCTGCGCTATCCCTCGATCCTGGAGCGGGCGCGACTGGGTCTCCTCCACGGCCGGCCCACGAAGCTGCAGCGGAGGAAGGCCGGCCTGCTGCGCGGGTACTCGCACGAGAAGTTCACCAAGTGGACGATCAACAACTCGCGCTCGATCCGCAAGATCCTCCGCACGCGCTTCCGGACCCGCCCGGAGCTGCGCAAGGAGATCGCCGACCTGGCCATTGGCAAGGCGCCGCGCATCCTGGCGCCGTTCAACGGCCTGATCAGCGGCGATTTCGACGCGGACAAGATCGACTACCTCATCCGCGACAACCGTCGCTCGGGGTTCGCCATCGGTCTCTCTCCGGACGAGCTCTACCAGTCGATCCACCTCTCCCGCATCGAGCGGAAGGGAGATGGCGCGCCGGCCTACGACCTCTACATCGACCGCGCCGCCATGCCCTTCGTGAACTCGGTGCTCGCGAGCCGGGGTCGGCTGGTCCGCAGGGTCCACCTGGCCCGGCTGGGTCGTACCGCCACCCAGATGCTGACCCGGTTCCTGAGCGACGACCTCCATCGCATCCGGCCCCGCGCCCGGCTGGCGGAGACGATCATCGAGATCCACACCCGCTGCACCGACTTCACCTTCTTCGAGAGGATCATCGACCGGCTGCCGAAGAAGAGCCGGGCGAGGAAGAGCGCGAGACACGTGGGCAACCTGGTCCGCCGGCCGTCGGAGGACGCGATCTGGGAGGAGGCGCTCCGGATCCGCTGCGAGCGGATGCATCCGAGCCTCAGGCTGTGGACCTACATCGCCGCGACCCGGGGCTACGAGAAGAGCGACGACGCCCTGGTCCGGGACCCCGCGGGCAACGCCTACTTCGTCGAGCCCTCGGTGCGGCCCGCTCCCAAGTTCTCTCTGCAGGTGGATTTCGAGTGCTCGCCCGAGAACCCCGGTTTCGACTTCATCGCCGGGAATGCGAACCTGTACGGCCGCGCGATCCTGCTGGATGCGCTGAGCAGCCTGGACATCTTCGCCTACAAGCTCGGCAAGCGTCCCCGGGCCGCGGGGCGGCGGGCGGGCCGAGGGGCGGACCCCCTCCCCGAGTGCGCCGAGATGTGCACGGAGAACCTGAACCGTCGCGAGCGACTGGCGGCCGAGCACGTCATCCGCATCGCCCTCTCGGGCCGGGGCGGCCGGCGTGCCGAGACCTCCTCCCTGCATCACTCCGAGTTCCTGCTGGCCCTTCTCCACGGGCTGCACCGCCACGTCCTGGAGAACTGGCCGGGAGCGCGAGGGGTGTACGTCTATCGGGCCGAGTACTTCATCAAGCACTTCATGCGCAGGCTCGCCCACGAGAAGCGGGCGCTGCCGTCGAGGTTCCAGTTGGCGGGCCGGGGTCCTCTCGAGGAGCGCCGGTTGGCGAACCGGGTCTTCTCGGAGATCCAGCGCCTGAACGCCTACGGCCTGATCGAGACCAGAAGACGGCCGCTCTTCCATTCGAGCGAGGACGTGGGAAAGAAGGGCACGGATCGGACCCGCAGCGGGACCTACAGCATGCGGGAGGACTTCCGGCTCGGCGTCTGGGGCCGGGACTACCTGCGCTGCGCGGTGGCGCGGGAGGTGCTGGCGGTGGTCGAGAGCCTGGTCGAGGAGCGCCAGTCGAGGATCCGATGCGAGCTCGCCGAGATGGCGGAGATCTACGGCATGGAGCTCCAGGCCAAGAGCGGCCTCGACACCGAAGGCGGTCTATTGACCGAGCGGGTGATGAGGTTCCACCGCAGGTGGAGCGAGCTCGAGGGGAGGCTCTGGGACCTGGGAGGCTGCGCGATGATCTTCTCGGTTCCGGGGGGTGGGGCGGGCGGGTCAGGACCGGCCGAGGCCTCGTAGCGCGGACTCCGCCACCGACTCCACCTCGTGGTCCTTCATGCAGCCGTGGTGGACCAGGGGGCAGCGGCGGCGGAAGCAGGGCGAGCACCAGCGGTGCGACCAGAGCACCGTGTGTCCTTCGCCGGACGGAGCGGTGCGGCGCGGGTCGGTGGGGCCGAAGAGGGCCAGGCAGGGCACTCCCAGCGCCGCCGCGAGATGCATGGGCCCGCTGTCGTTGGTGATCAGAAGATCCAGCCGGCCGAGCACCGCGGCGAGGTCGGCCAGGTCCAGATCGGGGCCCACCACCGGGGTCGCTCGCGCTACCGCCTCGTGCACCTTGACCGCCAGCCAGACCTCTCCGGGTCCGGCGACGATCACCAGACGGGCGCCGTCGATCCGCCGCCGCAGGGTCCGGGCGAGCTCGCCGAACCGCCCCTCCGGCCACCGCTTGCTGGGGCCGAAGGCGGCGCCGGGGAAGAGACCCACGCGGGGACCGCCCTCCGCCGGGAGGCCGGCTCGCACGAGAAGCTCGGCGCCACGGCGCTCGCGTCCGGAGTCGAGGGCCAGACGGGGCACCGGGCTCTCGGGCAGGTCGGCGCCGAGGGCGGCGACGAGCTCCCGGTACTCCTCGACCTGGGGGCGCCGGCCGCGGCGCCGGCGCACGGGCCGGGAGAGGAGCGCGCCGCGGAGCTGGCCCCGGTAGCCCCACCGGCGGGCGACTCCGGCGCGGAAGGGCAGCCAGGCGGAGCGGAAGGAGTTGGGCAGGATGACCGCGTCGGCCGGGTCGCGGGCACGGATCGCCGCGATCGTCTCGGCGTCCCCCGTGCGCGCGACGACCTGGTCCACCGCGGGAGAGAGCCCGAGCAGGGGCAAGAGGTGGGGCCGCGCCAGCACGTGGAGGCGGTGCCCGGCCCCGGCCAGGGCCTCGAGGGTCGGCAGCGCCATCACCACGTCCCCCACCCAGTTGGGTGCGACCAGCAGGGTGGGTCGCGCGCTCACTCCACCCTCCACGGCGCCGCCATCCACGGCCACTGCTCCAGCCGCCGGCCCGCCCGGCGCTCGATACCCGCGAGGATCCGCCCGAGCAGCTCGCGTCCGCCCTCCCGGCGGCCGGCGTCGAGGGCGAAGGGTCCGTCGAAGAGCAGCCGCAGCCGCCCGTCGCGCTCCGCCGCGACCTCGACCACCAGCAGGCGCGCGGCGAGATCGCGGCAGAGGGCGGCCGCCCGCGGCGAGGGCCGGACCCGGCCGCCGAAGAGCGGCAGAGGAGCGGCGCCGGGATCCGGCTCCAGGGTCACGCGGACGACGTCGCGAGGCCGGGTCGAGCCGCCCGGGCGCTCGGCATCGGGCTCCTCTCCGTCGGCACCGAGATAGGTCGCCGCCGCCGCCAGGGCCGTCACCGGGTCGCCCAACGGGCTGACGCAGACGACCGGCGGCCGGCGGTCGGCGAGAGCCTCCTCCAGTCGCTCCCAGCCTTCGAGGGCGATGCCGCGGCACAGGCCCACCGCGCCGACGCGGGCGAGGACCAGGTGGTCGCAGGCGGTCTTGCCCTGATGACGGAAGGCGCGGCGGATGCGCAGCGCGCGCTCGGGGCCCGAGAGCTCGGGGAGCGCCGCCGCCAGACTGGCCCGGGCCACCGCCCGTCCGGCGGGATGGGTCAGACGGGCGAGCTCGCCGATGGCGGAGCCGAGGGAGCGGGCGGCCGCCCGGGGGAGCCGGCCCACGGCGCGACCCAGCGGCGTCGCGAGCGCCCTCCCGACCACCGGTCCCAGCAGCTCGGCCGACGCCACCCTAGGCCTCCGGCGCCAGACGTCGCTCGAGCCACTCCCAGAACTCGGGCTGCGGCCGGGCGGCGATGGGAAGGCTGGCCAGAGGCAGCTCCAGCCGGCCCAGGAGCTTCACCTGGTCCTTCTCCGTGGTCAGGACCCGATCGGCGCCGACGGCGGCGAACTGACGGGCGATCCGGCGCAGGCTGCGCTCGGGGTAGGCGTGGTGGTCGCGGAAGAGCACGGTCCCCACGACGGTGAGCCCGAGCCTCTCGGCAGCCGCCTGGAGTCGCTCGGGGCGGGCGATCCCGGCCACCAGGAGGAGCCGGCTCCCGGGCGGCAGCGACTCGCCCCTCTCCGTCACCGCGGGCCCGACCTCGGTGGCGCTGGCGAAGGCCGGACCCTCGAACCCGAACGGCCGCAGGGCGCGCTCCAGCTCCAGCGCCTCGCCCGGCTCGCCCGCCGTCAGCAGGACGGCGTCGGCGTGGGCGCTGGCCGCCAGGGGCTCGCGCAGCCGGCCCGCCGGCGCCAGCCGGCCGCCGGCGAAGGGGTCGTCGGCGGGAAAGACCAGCAGCTCCACGTCGCGCGCGAGCCGTAGGTGGGAGAACCCGTCGTCCAGCAGGAAGAGGTCGGGGGGCGGCGACAGCCGCTCGAGGGCGTGCCGGCCGGCCTCGTAGCGGTCGGCGCCGACGAGCACGGCGACCCCCGGGAGACGCCCGGCCAGGAGCACCGGCTCGTCCCCGGCCAGCAGGGGGCCGAGCATCGGCCCGCGGCCGTCGCTGACCAGCCGCACGCCGCGGCCGCGGGAGCGGTAGCCGCGGGAGAGGATGGCCACCCGCAGCCCGCGGTCGCGCAGCCGGGCGGCGAGGGCGGCGGTCAGCGGGGTCTTGCCGCCGCCCCCCCAGTGAAGGTTGCCGACGCTCACCACCGGCCGCGGCAGCCGCGCCGCCCGCCGGCCGTGCCAGGCGCGGCGGAGGCGGTGGCCGGCACCGTACAGGAGCTGCCAGGGCGACCGCGGCGGTGACGGCGGCTGCAGGCTCACGCGGCCCCTTCCTCCGCCGCGGCGATCACCGGCCGCAGCAGCTCCAGGGTCCTCGCCAGGGCGCCGCGGTTGTCGGCCACCAGGCGCTCGCCGAGCCCGCCGACCCGCTCCGCCTCGGCGGGGTCCTCGATCCAGGCGCGCCAGATCGCGGCGAGGTCCTCGACGCCGGCGACGCGAGCCCAGGCTCGCCGGCGGTCGAACTCCTCCGCCATGGCGCGGAAGTTCTCCATCGACGGCCCGACCGCCACCGGCACGCCGAAGCGGGCGGCCTCGAGGGGGTTGTGGCCACCGGTGGGGACCAGGGTGCCGCCGACGAAGGCGGCCCGGGTGTGCCGATAGAGAGACGCCAGCTCGCCGAGGGTGTCCAGCAGCAGGACCGACGGCCGCTCGACCCCGTCCGGCGAGCTGCGCCGGGCGAGGGCCAGGCCGGCCGCCTCGATCCGGGCGGCCACCGCGTCGAACCGCTCCGGGTGCCGCGGCGCCAGCACCAGCAGCGCGCGCTCGCCGCCACCGAGCCGGGTGAAGGCCCGCAGGACCGACTCCTCCTCTCCGGCCATCGTGGATCCGGCCACCAGCACCGGCCGGCCGGCTGCGAGACGCCCGACCAGGCGCTCGAGCTCTGGCCGCTCGGGCGGCTCGTCGGTCTCGAACTTCAGGTTGCCGGTGGTCACGATCCGCCCCTCGGACACGCCGAGACGGCGCAGCCGCTCGGCGTCGGCGGGGGTCTGGACGCCGAAGACGGCGATGCCGTCGAAGAGGGGTCCCACGAGCCCGCTCAGCCGTCTCAGACGGGCGAACGAGCGGTCGCTGACGCGGCCGTTGACCACCGCCATGGGCAGCCCCTCCCGCCGCGCCCGGCGCAGCACGAGGGGCCACAGGTCGCCCTCGGCCAGGACCAGGGCCGCGGGCCGGCAGCGGAGGAAGAAGCGGCGCACGGGCGGGCCCAGGTCGAAGGGCAGGTAGGCGACCTGGGCGCGGCCGGCGAAGAGGGCGCGGGCGCGCTCCTGCCCGGTGGGCGTGACGGTGGTCACCAGGAGGGGCAGCTCCGCCGGCAGGGCGGCGGCGAGGGTGGCCGCCACTCCCACCTCGCCCACCGAGACGGCGTGCAGCCAGAGCGGCCGGCCGGCGGGGTCGGGCAGGTCGAGCCCCAACCGGCCGCGCAGGCTCGTCAGATAGTGGCGGCCCCGTCGCAGAAGCAGGAACGGCCCCGCGAAGAGCAGCGCGACGGCGTAGGCGAGCTGGTAGATCAGCCACATGGGTGTCGGCCAGCCGCGGGTCCGGGGGGCCGGGGGCCAGTATAATCGGGCGGTTTCGCGGGCAGGGGGCGGGCGCTCCGCAGGCGTAGACGGCCGGGCTCCCACCGGCGTATACACATCGGGAGAGTGACGTTGCCGCATCTGGTCTATTCACGCGCCGAGGAGCGAGCCCGCTGGTCGGAGGCCGACGACCGCGAGCTGCTGGCCGCGCTGCGCGACGACCAGGAGGCAGCCTTCGACGCGCTGATCGAGCGCAAGGCGGAGGGGCTGACGCGGCACGCGGTGCGGATGGTGGGCGACGCCGAGGAGGCGCGCGACATCGTCCAACTCACCTTTCTCCGGGTGTGGCTGCACCGCCGGCGCTACAGCGCGCGCTGGAGCCCCAACACCTGGCTCTACCGCATCGCCACCAACCTGGCCATCGACCACCTGCGCTCCCGCCGGGGCCGGGACGCGCAGAGGGAGCCGTTCCGGAGTCACCTCCACGCCGTGGTCGAGAGCCGCCGCAACGCCGCCCTGGCCGAGCTGGACCGCACCGACGTCGCCAACGTGCTGGCCGAGCTGGCCGGGGGGCTGAGCGAGCGCCAGCGGGCGGCGTTCCTCCTGCGCGAGATGGAGGGTCTGTCGTCGCCGGAGGTGGCGCGGGTGCTCGGCTGCACCGAGTCCACCGTGCGCAACCACCTCTTCACCGCCCGCAAGCATCTGCGACGCGAGCTGCTGCGCCGTTTCCCGGAGTACGCCGCTGGGCGGGTGGATCCCGAGGGAGAGGGCGGATGAGCTGCCCCGACTGGAACGATCTCACCGCGCACCGCTACGCGCCCGACGGCCGCGAGCCGGCCGGCTGGGAGGCCGCCCTGGCCCATCTGGACTCGTGCGGCCGGTGCCGTCGCCGGGCCCTGGCCGCCGATCCGACCCTCCTCTTCCGCCACGCCGCCACCTCGGCGCTGCCCGCGGGCGAGGTGGAGCGCATCCGCGTCTCGGTCGACGCCCTGCGCCGGGCGGGTCGCCTGGAGGCGCCCGAGCGCCGAAGCCGCCGCAACCGGCGGCGTTACGGGTCGGTGGCGGCGGCCCTGGTCCTGGCGGCCCTGGCGCTGCTCGCGGTGGGCGGCCGCTTCGACAGCCCGCCGAGCGCTCCGGCGACGCCGGTCGCGGCGCCGCCGGCCGACGCCGCGTCGATGCGGTTCGGCGACCGCCGGGTGGCGCCCCTGGATCTGGCCACTCCGCCCATGGTGGAGGCGATCGACCGGCCGGGGGCGCGGATCTACCAACTGCCCCAGGAGGACCTCTCCCTGGTCATGATCGTGGACGAGAGCCTCGATGTCTGACCGGGCGGAGATTCGCGGACGGCACCTTCGGGGGCCGCTCGTGGGGTGCGCCTGAAGAGGGTCGGCGTCTTGGCGGCCAGCGTCCTGCTCGCCGGTCTCGCGGCGGCCCAGCAGCCTCCGACGCCGGAGCCCTCCTCTCCGCCGCCGGAGGAGCTGGTGACCCGGGCCGTCACACTGCGTCACCAGCCGGTTCGGGAGGCGGTGGGACTCGTCTTTCCGCTGCTCAGCGAGTGGGGCTCGGTGGAGGTCAGCCCGGGGGGCAACACTCTGGTGGTGCGCGACCTGCCCGAGGCGCTGGGCCGCATCCTGCCGCTGCTCGAGGACTTCGACCAGCCGTCGCGCGAGATCGAGCTGGCGATCCGCATCGTCAGCGCCGGGGTGGACGACCGCGACGGCGCCGGCGAGGATCTCGGCCTGCCCGAGGAGCTCGTCCGCCGGCTCAAGGAGCTGCTGCGCTACCGCTCGTACCGCCGGGTCGCCGGCGCCGACCTCAAGGTCCGCGAGGGGCGCGACGTGGAGGGCGACCTGGGAGGTCTCTACCGGGTGGAGTTCCGCATGGGGCGGCTGGAGGCGGGCGGCCGGATCAAGCTGCTGGGCTTCCGCATCCACCGGCGGGACCGCGAGCCCACGGCGCCGCCGCTGATCCACACCAACATCAACCTGCGTCTCGACAAGCCGATGGTCCTGGGGCTGGCGCGTACCGAGTCGAGCGAGCGGGCCCTCATGGTGGTGCTGAGCTGCCGGCCCGCCCCCACCGACGCCGAGGACGGGTAGAGAGTGGAGTTCGTCTGCCGGGTCGGAACCCCCGAGGGGAAGGTGGTGGAGGAGGTCCACACCGCCCACGACGAGCGCAGCCTGCAGCGCGACCTGGAGGGGCGCGGCTACCACATCTTCGACATCCGCCGCCGCGGCCTGCTGGCCAACCTGCGCCGGGCCGCGCCCGGCGGCCGCCGCAACCGGATCGCGCCGCAGTCGCTGCTGCTGTTCAACCAGGAGCTGGCCGCGCTGCTGCGCTCCGGCCTGCCCGTGCTACAGAGCCTGAGGATGATGGCCGACCGCGAGCGCGATCCCTTCTTCCGCGAGGTGCTGGGGAGCATCCGCGACCAGGTGGAGAGCGGCGCCGACCTCTCCCGAGCCTTCGCCAGCTTCGGCGCGCTGGTGCCGCCGCTCTATCCGGCGACCCTCGCGGCCGGCGAGCGCACCGGCGAGCTGGAGCAGGTGATCCGCCGCTTCGTCCGCTACCAGCAGCTCGTGATGGAGGCCCGCAAGCGGGTGGTCACCGCCCTGGTCTACCCCACGGTGCTGATCGGCCTGTCGCTGATCCTGATCGGGGTGATGACCTTCTACGTGGTGCCCAAGTTCACCGAGTTCTTCGACGCTCTGGGCAGCGAGCTGCCGCTGCTGACGCGGATGATCGTCGGCGCCTCGCTCTTCGTGCGCGACAACTGGCTGCTCACCCTGGTCACGCTGGCGGTCGCGGCCATGGCGGTGCGGCAGTGGAAGAGCAGCCCGGGGGGCGAGCTCACCGTCGACCGGCTGAAGCTGCGCGTGCCGCTCCTGGGCGGAGTCTTCCACCGCATGGCCATGTCGGAGTTCTGCCGCTCCCTCTCCACCCTGCTCTCCGGGGGCATTCCCGTGGTGCAGGCGCTGGACAACTCGGTCGCGGCGATCGGCAACACCTGGATCCGACGCCTCGTGGCCCCGGTCACCGGCCAGGTCCGGGAGGGGAAGCCGCTGCACGAGGCGCTGGAGGAGACCGGGGTCAGTCCCGACATCGCGACCGACATGATCAAGGTGGGCGAGGCGACCGGAGCCCTGGACGAGATGCTGGCCAACGCCTCCGACTTTCTCGACCAGGAGGTCGAGAACCGGATGCAGCGGATCATGAGCCTGCTCGAGCCGGTGATGCTGGTCTTGATGGGCACGATCGTGACCCTGCTGCTGGTCGCCATCTACCTGCCTCTCTTCAGCCTGCTGGGCCAGGTGCAGGCATGAGCAGGCCATCCCGCCAGACGCTAGACACCGGAGGCCGCGGCCCCGTTTGAGCCAGGGGAGGAGCATGGACGAGACCACCGACACGACCCCCGAGGTGGGCGTGCCCGTCGCGGCCGCGCCGGAGGGGCTGACCGCCGACCGCTCCCGCTCGCGCGAGCGCGAGATCGCCGAGGCGCGGGAGATCGCCGAGAGCTACGGTCTGGACTACGTGGACATGGGGCAGTTCCGCATCGACAACGACCTCTTCCGGTCGATCCCCTTCGAGCTGATGCTGCGCTACGCCTTCGTGCCCCAGGAGCAGCTCGAGGGACGGCTGGCGATCGTCATGGCCGACCCCACCGACGTGACCCGGCTCGACGAGCTGGAGCTGCTGCTGGGGCAGGCGGTGGAGGTCCGGGTGGGGATCAAGTCGGCGATCGACGAGATCCTGCAGCACTCCGAAAGCGCCCAGCGGGTGCTGGACGAGGCCACCGAAGACTTCCGCATCCAGCTCGTGCAGGAGGACGGCGACAGCGACGAGGTGCTGTCGATCGACCGCATCACCTCCGACTCGAGCCCCATCATCCGGCTGGTGGACTCGACGATCTTCAACGCCATCCAGCGTCGCGCCAGCGACATCCACGTGGAGACCCGAGAGTCCGAGGTGGTGATCAAGTACCGGATCGACGGCGTGCTCTACCAGGCCATGGAGCCGATCGACCGGCGCCACCAGCAGACCATCATCAGCCGTCTCAAGGTGATGTCGGAGCTCGACATCGCCGAGAAGCGGGTGCCCCAGGACGGCCGTTTCAAGCTCCGCTTCGAGGGTCGCACCATCGACTTCCGCGTCTCCATCATGCCCTCGGTCCACGGCGAGGACTGCGTGATCCGGATCCTCGACAAGGAGTCGATGAACAAGGAGTTCCGCAACCTCCGCCTGTCGATCCTGGGCTTCGACGGCGGCACCATCCGCAAGCTGCGAAAGTTCATCCGCGAGCCGTACGGCATGGTGCTGGTCACCGGCCCCACCGGCTCCGGCAAGACGACCACCCTCTACGCCGCCCTCTCGGAGATCCAGTCCACCGAGGACAAGATCATCACCATCGAGGACCCGGTGGAGTACCAGCTCGTGGGGATCACCCAGATCCCGGTCAACGAGAAGAAGGGGCTGACCTTCGCCCGCGGTCTGCGGTCGATCTTGCGGCACGATCCCGACAAGATCATGGTCGGCGAGATCCGCGACCAGGAGACGGCCGAGATCGCGGTGCAGTCGGCGCTCACCGGCCACCTGGTCTTCACCACGGTGCACGCCAACAACGTCGTCGACGTGCTCGGACGCTTCCTCAACATGAGGGTGGACCTCTACAACTTCGTCTCGGCGCTCAACTGCGTGCTGGCGCAGCGGCTGGTGCGCCAGATCTGCGAGCACTGCCGGCGGCCGGTGGAGCCGTCCACGCGGCTGCTGGAGGAGAGCGCTCTGGAGCCGAAGGTGCTCGACGAGCACGTCTTCTACGAAGGCGCCGGGTGCATCGAGTGCAACGGCACCGGCTTTCATGGGCGCACCGCGATCGCCGAGCTGCTGGACCTCTCCGACCCGATCCGCGAGCTGATCCTGGAGCGGCGGCCGGCCTCCGAGATCAAGCGCAGGGCGGCGGAGGAGGGGATGGTCTTCCTGCGCCAGGCGGCGCTCCAGAAAGTCTTCCAGGGAGTCACGACGCTTCGTGAGATCAACAAAGTTACCTTCGTGGATTGAGCGCCTGGCGGGGATCGACCCCCGCCCGGTGCCGCCGCACGTCTTCGGCCTCGACGAGCGCCGGCTGCGCTACGGCCGGTTCGTGGTCGGCGACGGCGCCGTCGGCGTGGACGATCTCCGGGAGGTGGAGCTGGCGCCGGAGACCATCGCCGCGGGGCCGCTGGGGGGCACCCTGCGCGAGCCCTCCGGGCTGCGGCAGGCGCTCGACGGCCTCCTGGCGCAGATCGGGGTGCCGGTGACCGAGGCGTCGCTGGTGCTGCCCGACTCCTGGGTCCGCCTCGTGTTCGCCGAGGGCGAGGCGCTGCCGCGCGCCGCGGCGCAGCGCGACGAGGTGCTGCGCTTCAAGCTGAAGCGGCTGATCCCCTTCCGAGCGGAGGATCTGCGGCTGGCCGTCTGCCCGGCGCCGCCGCTGGCGGAGCAGGAGGAGCCCAGCCGCCACCTGCTCGCCTTCGGCATGGAGTCGCTGCTGCAGCAGGTCGAGGCCGCCTTCGCCCGCAGGGGGGTGCGGCTGGGTCAGGTCTCCAACGCCACCCTGGCGCTGCTGGCGGGGGTGCGCGAGTCGCTCGCGGGTCTCGACCTCTCGGCGCTCCTCTACGCGCGCGACAGCGAGTACAGCCTGACCTTCCTCACCGCCGGCGAGCCGGTGGTCCACCGCTACAAGGTGTCGGCCGCCGGCACCCCCGCCGAGGTGCGGGTGGCGCAGCACGCGCGCGACCTGCGGCTGACGCGGAAGTTCGTCCGCGACCGTCTCGGGCAGGTCCGGTTGCGACGGGTCGTGCTGGCCGCGAGCGAGAGCTCCGAGCCGGTCTGGCGCCCTCTCCTCGAGGAGGTGTTCCAGGTGCCCGTGACCGGTCTCGCCGAGCTGCCGCGGCTGGCGGCCGCCCGCTCCGGCGGGCCGGACGAGCTGGGACCGTTTCTGGGGGCGGCATGTCGCGCAGCGTGAAGACAGCCGGCCAGTTGAACCTGGCGTCGCGGCCGTTCCGCAACGACCGCCCCCTGACCCGCCTGGCGCTCCTCCTCTGGGTGGTGGTCGCCGTGCTCACCCTGGTGAACGGCTTCGTCTACTACCGCCATTTCGCCGGCAGCCGGCTGACCGGGGAGCAGCAGGCCGAGCTGCGTCGGCAGATCGCCGAGGAGGAGGAGCGGCTGGGAGAGCTGCGGGAGGCGCTGGCCGAGCTGTCGGTGGCCCGCACCAACGAGCGGGCGCGCTACCTCAACGCCCTGATCGTCGAGCGCGCCTTCTCCTGGAGCCGTCTCTTCGACCGGCTCGCCGAGGCCCTGCCCGCGAACGTCCGCCTCGCCGCCCTGGTGCCCAACTTCGCCACCCGGGGCCGCTCGGCGCGACGCGTCTCCTCCCGGACCCTGGACGACGAGGTGATCCTGGAGATCCGCGGCACCGCCAGGACCGACACCGCGCTGCTCGAGTTCGTCGACCGGCTCTTCGCGCACCCGAGCTTTCTGGGGCCCAACCTCCGCAGCGAGAGGCTCAACGAGGGCGGCGGCTACGACTTCACTCTGAACGTGGTCTATCATCCGACCGCCTCGGAGGGGGAGCCGGCGCCCGAAGAGCCGAGCCCGGCCGGCGACGACGAGCCGGCGACGCCGGCGGCCCCGGGCGGCGGCGAGGACCAGGGCGCCGCGGCCGCCTCCTCGACGGCGGAGGAGGACGACTGATGGGCGCGTGGAAGGCGAACCGGCGGATGTGGGTGGCGCTGTTGGCGCTGCTCGCGGTCAACGTCGCCGCCCTGGCCGCCTATCAGCTCATCTGGGCCGGCCGCGCCCAGGAGCGGGTGGCGCGCTTCGACCGCTCGTCGGTGACCCACCGGCGCCTGGTGGAGCGGCGTGAGAAGCTCGAGGAGTACGTGGAGAGGGCGCGGACGAGCGAGACCCAGGTGGCGACCTTTCTGCAGGACCGCCTGGGGCGGCAGCGGGAGCGCGAGACCCAGATCATCGCCGAGGTGAAGCAGCTCGCCCGCACCGCCGGGCTCGAGCCCGCCCAGATCACCTACCGCGCCGAGGAGATCGCCGAGCAGGGGCTGGTCCGGCGCTCCCTCGTCTTCACCGTGTCGGGGAGCTACCTCGACCTGCGCAAGCTGGTGAACCTGCTCGAGCTCTCCGAGTCCTTCATCGTGCTCGAGGAGGTGTCGCTCTCCGAGGCGGACCCGGGCCAGGCGGCGGCCGGGCTGCGGATCAACCTGCAGCTCAGCGCCCTCTACTCCGACCCGGAGGCGGCGCTCGCCGCCGGCTCGCGGAGGCGCAGCGGATGAGCAAGCAGCAGAAGCAGGTGGCGCTGCTCACCGCCCTCCTGGCGCTCTTCGCCGTCGTCGTGCTGCGGCCCTTCGTGCGCTCGGGCGGCGGCGTCGGCGCGACGCCGGGGGCGGGCGTCCTGGCGGCTCTCGATCCCGATCGGCCGTCGGAGGTGGAGCTTCTGAACCTCGAGCTGCTGGAGCGCAAGCCGGCGACCTTCAGCCCCGACCGCGATCCCTTCCGCTTCGAGGTCGCGCGGCGCCCGCCGCCCCCTCCGCCGCCCAGGCCGGCGCCGCGGCCGGCGCAGCAGCGGCCGGTGGAGCAGCGGCCGGCGCCGGCGCAGCCGGCGGGGCCCCAGCCGCCCCCGGTGGATTTCACCTACCTGGGCAGCTTCGGCCCGGACGGCGGCCGCATCGCGGTGTTCACGGACCGAGCGGAGATCTACAACGCCCGGGTCGGCGAGGTGGTGAAGGAGAAGTTCGTCGTCCGCGGGATCGGCTACGAGTCGGCCGATATCGGCTTTCTGGATTTTCCCAAGGAGCCGCCGCGGCGGCTCGCGATCGGAGGGTGAGGTGGCCCAGTTGAGCGAAGATCGAAATCTCTCCGGCGCGCGGTCCCCGCGAGCGGGTCGTACCGGCTGGCGCGGGCTCGCCGTCTTGGGGCTGCTGGTCGCTCTCGCGCTCGCCGGCTGCAGCGCCAACCGCCTGCGGCGGCAGGCGCAGGAGGCGGAGCGGCTGGAGCAGTGGGATCTGGCGGTGCAGCGCTACCTGGAGCTGGTCGCCGAGAACCCCGAGAGCACCGAGTTCCGCACCGGTCTCCTGCGGGCCAAGATCCAGGCGTCGCAGGAGCACTTCGCGCGGGCGCGCGCTCTGCAGGAGGCGGGGGTCTACGAGCAGGCGCTGGTCGAGTTCCGCCAGGCGGTCGAGCTCGACCCGACGAACCAGTACGCCCAGGTCGAGTACGAGAAGCTGCGCAACCAGATCGCCCAGTACCGGGAGAGCGACGGCCGCCCGGAGTCGTTGGACGAGATGAAGAGCCGCGCCCGGAGCAGCCGTCCTCAGCCGCCGATTCTCGACCCGCGCTCCGACGCGCCGATCTCCCTCTCCTTCCCCAAGCAGGTCTCCATCTTCCAGATCTACCAGTCGCTCGGCAAGGCGTTCGGGATCAACATCCTCTTCGACCCCAAGCTGCGCGACCAGCAGGTGTCGATCGAGCTCCAGGACGTGGTGGCCCAGGACGCCCTCGAGATCCTCATGCGCACGGCCAACCACTTCTACAAGGTGCTGGACGAGCACACCCTGATCGTGGCGGAGGACAACCCCCAGAACCGCCGCAACTACGAGGACCTGGTGATCCAGACCTTCTTCCTCTCGAACGCCGAGGTGAAGGACGTGATGACCATGCTGCGCAGCCTGGTGGGGGCGAAGAACATCGCCGCGAACGACCAGCTCAACGCCATCGTACTGAGGGACACCGCCGACAAGGTGAAGGTGGCCGAGCGGATCATCCTCACCAACGACAAGTCGCGGGGCGAGGTGGTGATCGACGTCGATCTGCTGCAGATCAACACCTCGAAGATGCGCGAGCTGGGCATCAGCCTCTCCGACTACCAGGTCACCCAGTCGGTCGAGCCCAACCCGATTCCGGTGTCCGAGGTGGAGTTCATCAACCAGGCCAACTGGATGCTGAACCTGCCGGCCTTCATCTACGACTTCGTCAAGAACAGCTCCGAGACCGAGCTGCTGGCCAACCCGCAGCTCCGCATCAGCGACGGCGAGCAGGCGACGCTGCACATCGGCGACCGGGTGCCCATCCCGGTGACCACCTTCAACACCGCCCAGACCGTGGGCGGCAACATCGTCCCGATCACCTCTTTCCAGTACCAGGACATCGGCATCCGGCTCGACCTGCTGCCGCGGCTGCACCACAACCGGGAGATCTCGCTGGAGCTGACCGTCGAGGTGAGTCAGATCTCCGGCTTCGTGCCCGCCGGGGCCGGCGCCTCGCAGCCGATCATCGGCACCCGCACCATCGAGTCCACCATCCGTCTGCAGGACGGCGAGACCAACTTCCTCGCCGGGCTGCTGCAGACCGACAAGACCGACACCGACACCGGGATCCCCGGCCTCTCCGAGATTCCGATTCTCGGCCGGCTCTTCTCCAAGAAGAGCACCGACCGGCAGCGCACCGACCTGGTCCTGACCCTCACCCCGCACATCGTGCGCACCCCCGACATCACCGAGGAGGATCTCATGCCGATCTGGGTCGGCACGGAGGCCAACATCACCTTCCGCGGCGGCAGCCCGCGGGTGGAGTCCGAGGTCGAGGGACCGTTCGACGAGGGCTCCGGGCAGGACGCCGAGCGGATCCGCGAGATGATCCGGCGACGCATCCAGAACCTGCCGCGCGGGCTGCGCGAGGGGGAGGCCGAAGAGCCGCAGGAGGAGGACCAGGGGCAGCAGCTCGTGCCCTCGGCCGGTGCCCCCGCCGACGTCTTCCGCCGCCGCGACAGCGAGCCGGAGCCGGAAGAGGACGACGACGACGGCGACGGCGGCCCGCGGCCGGTGTCGCTGATCTTCCTGCCCGAGGAGGAGGGGGAGGCGGTGTCCGCCACCGGCGATCTCGCCGTGCCGGCGCAGCCGCCGATGCCCGGCGAGGAGCCGGACCCGGCAGAGCCCGACGTCCGGCTGGGTCTCGAGCCGGCGGCCGTCGCCGTGGCTCCGGGCGAGTCCTTCGAGCTGCGTCTGGTGGCGGTCGCGGCGCGGCCGGTGGCCCATCTCCCCGTGACCCTGCGCTTCGATCCCCAGGTGGTGCGCGTCGTCGAGGTCGCCGCCGGCGACTTCCCGGGCGGCGCCGAGGTCCTGGCCGATCTCGGCCGGCCGGGGGTCGCGGTGATCGGCGCCAGCCGGTCCGACGGCGGCGCCGCGCCCGCCGGAGCCGGGGTGCTGGCGCGGTTGACCGTCCGCGCCCTGGCCCCCGGCGACGCCGCCCTGACGATCGAGCCCGGCGAGCCGCTGGGAGCCGGCCTCGAGCCCCTGTCGAGCGCCCGGAGGCGGCCGCCCAGCGTCACCGTCGTCGGCGCGCCCGAAGCGGCGGGAGGCGGAGGATGAGAGGCGCCCTCGGGCGGCTGGGAGGCCGCGGTCGCGGCTTCACCATGGCCGAGATGGTCATGGTGGCGACCATCCTCACCGTGCTCTCGGCGCTGGTCCTGCCGGTGGCCAAGTTCTCGGTGAAGCGCAGCAAGGAGATCCTCCTCCAGCAGCACCTGCGGCAGATGCGCGACGCCATCGACGAGTACAAGCGGTACAGCGATCTCGGCCTGCTGCCGGTCGAGCTGGGCACCGACGGCTATCCGGCCGATCTCGAGACGCTGGTCGAGGGGGTCGAGCTGGTGGGCCAGGTCAGCAAGCGGGCGCGCTTCCTGCGCCGCATCCCCATCGACCCGATGACGGGGGAGGCCGAGTGGGGTCTGCGCAGCTTCCAGGACGACTACGACTCCACGAGCTGGGGCGGGGAGAACGTCTTCGACGTCTACTCGCTGAGCAGGGGGACGGGAATGAACGGCATCCCGTACGAGCAGTGGTGAGGGGCGCCGTGGGCAGGGCCCGCCGTCGCGGCTTCACCCTGCTGGAGCTGATCATCGTGGTGGCGATCATCGGCATCCTGGCGGCCATTGCCATGCCGGCGCTGCGCGACGTGCCCCGCCGCGCGGCGGAGGCGGTGCTGCGGTCGAACCTGATGACCTTCCGCAACGTGATCGACCAGTACTACGCCGACCAGGGCAACTACCCCCCGAGCCTCGAGGCCCTGGTGGACGAGGGCTACCTGCGACGCATTCCGCGCGATCCGATCACCCGCAGCACGGACACCTGGGTGGTGGAGTACGACGAGCCCGACCCCGACGTCGAGCCGGCCGAGACCGACCTGCCGGAGGACGGCAGCCCGGGGGTCCGGGACGTGCGCTCGGGCTCGGACGAGATCAGCCTGGATGGCACCCCCTACAGCGAGTGGTAGCCGGCGCCGGACGCCGCTTCTCCCGCGCGGGTCGCGGGGCTCCGCCGTCCGCCGCCGTCCCTCCGCGCAGGCGGGCTTCAACCTGCTCGTGCTGATCACCTTCGTCACCGTGCTCAACGTCGCCGTGGCGGCGGCGCTGCCGAAGTGGAGCCACGTGATGCAGCGCGCCAAGGAGCAGGAGCTGATCTTCCGCGGTCTGCAGTACGCCGAGGCGATCCGTGTCTTCCAGGCGCGCTTCGGACGGTACCCGGTGAGCCTGGAGGAGCTGGTGGAAGTCAACCCGCGCTGCATCCGGAGGCTGTGGAAGGACCCCATGAACCCGGAGGGCAAGTGGGGCCTGGTCTCGGTCGAGGCGGCCCCGGGCGGCGCCAACCTGCCCGGCGCCCCCGACGGCCGAGACGCGGGCCTGGGCCGCGACCGGGACGACGACGACGAGGACGACGAGGACGACGAGGAGGAGATCGAGGAGCAGCGCCCGCGGCGCCCTCGCCGGGCTCGGCGCCGGCGGGGCGACGCCGAGGCGGGGCAGCGGTCGGGGCCGATCCTGGGCGTCCGCAGCCTGGTCGAGAAGAAGGCGATCATCCGCTTCGAGGGCGGCGCCAACTACAGCGATTGGCGGTTCACACCCGACCTGATCGAGATGCCCTCCGGGGTGCTGGGAATGGAGAACGTGCCCCGGCTCTACAGCCGCTGGTTCGGGCGTCCGCTTCCCGACGGCATCGAGGCGCCGGGGCTCGGCTCGTCTCCCACCGGGCTCGACGAGCAGGATCGGACGGAGCAGGAGCGGGACCCGCGGCGGCGCAACCGCGGCGACCGCAGACGCCGGGGCGGCGACCGGGGTGGCTGAGCCGGAGGTCCCGCTGCGGGTGCGGCGGCTCGCCCACGCCGCGTCGCTCCCCCTGCCCGAGTACGCCTCCGCGGGCAGCGCCGGCCTCGACCTGCGGGCGGCGGTCGGGCGGTCCCTGACCCTGGCGCCGGGAGAGCGGACCCTGGTGCCCACCGGGCTGGTCCTCGAGATCCCCGACGGCTGGGAGGGCCAGGTGCGGCCGCGGAGCGGCCTGGCCGTGCGGCACGGCATCTCCCTGGTCAACACCCCCGGCACCATCGACAGCGACTATCGCGGCGAGGTCAAGCTGCCGGTGATCAACCTCGGCGCGGAGCCCTTCACCATCGAGCGCGGCGCTCGGCTGGCCCAACTCGTCCTCGCCCGGGTGACGCGGGTGCGGGTGGAGGAGGTCGAGGCGGTGACGCCGACCCGCCGCGGGGAGGGCGGCTTCGGATCGACCGGCACCGGATGACCGGGTAAGCTCGCGGCGATGGACGCTGAGCGCTTTCGCGAGGCCTACCGCCGGCTCGAGCGGCTCGAGGAGCGGCAGAACCACCGGATCCGCCCGCGGGAGGGGATGAGCCTGGGCGGCGCCACTCCGCGGCAGCTCGAGGAGCGGCTCAAGGACCTCGCGGGCTACACCCTGGAGCTCGAGCAGATCTTGCGCGAGCTCTTCCTGGCGATCGCCGGGCAGCCGGCTCCGCCGGACGGCTCCGGAGAGGCCGGTTGAGCCGCCCCCTCGCGGTGGTCACCGGCGCGAGCGCCGGGATCGGCGAGGCCACCGCCCGGGCGCTGGCGCGGGAGGGCTACCGGGTGGTCGTGGGCGCCCGCCGCCGGGATCGGCTCGAGGAGCTGGCGGCCGCCATCGGCGGCGAGGCGCGTCCGCTGGACGTCACCTCGGTCGAGAGCGTCGAGCGCTTCGTCGCCGGGCTCGAGAGGGTCCGGGTGCTGGTGAACAACGCCGGCGGCGCGCTGGGCCTGGACCGCGTGGAAGAGGCTCGCGACGACCGCTGGCGGATCATGTGGGAGACCAACGTGCTGGGTCTCATGCGGGTCACCCGCGCCCTGCTGCCGGCCCTGCGGGCGGCCGACGCGGCCCACATCGTCAACGTGGGCTCCATCGCCGGCTTCGAGGTCTACGCCGGCGGCGCCGGCTACACCTCGGTCAAGCACGGCGTGCGGGCGATCACCCGCACCCTGCGGCTGGAGCTGCTGGGCGAGCCGATCCGGGTGACCGAGGTCGCGCCGGGCCTGGTGGAGACCGAGTTCTCGCTGGTGCGCTTCGACGGCGACGCGGAGCGGGCCGCCGGCGTCTACGAGGGGATGACCCCGCTGACCGGCGCCGACGTCGCCGACGCCATCGTCTGGGCGGTGACCCGGCCCCCCCACGTCAACGTGGACGAGCTGGTGCTGCGGCCGCTGGACCAGGCGACCGCCACGATGGTCCACCGGACGCGGGAGTGAGCTCGACCGGGGGCCGTCGGCCGTTGACACAGACGCCCGCCCTGTGAGACGATGCGCCTTCGCCCCGAGGGGCGACACCTGACGCGGGGTGGAGCAGTCTGGTAGCTCGTTGGGCTCATAACCCAAAGGTCGCGGGTTCAAATCCCGCCCCCGCAACCAAGCGCAACGAGGGCCGCCGCCGGCGGCCCTCTTCTCTTTTCCGCCCACCCCGATCGGGGACCGGCTCGAGCGATGGCGGGATAAGATCGACGGGATGCCGCCGGAGGTGCAGGATCTCGAGACGCCGGTGCTGCTGCTGGCCATGCCCCAGGTGCAGGACCCGTTCTTCGCCCACAGCGTGGTCCTCCTCCTGCACCACAACGACGAGGGCAGCTTCGGTTTCATCGCCAACCGTCCCACCGAGATCCCGGTGGCCGAGATCCTCGACCGGCTGGAGATCGAATGGCGCGGTGAGGTCGATCTCAAGGCCTTCTTCGGCGGCCCGGTGCAGCCGCAGCTCGGGACGGTCCTCTACGACTCGGCGTCGGGCGACGAGGAGGGCGCGGCGAGCGCCGCGACCGAGGTCGTGCCGGGGCTCAAGCTCTCCCAGCAGGTGACCGATCTCCAGCGGCTCGCCCGCCGGCCCCCCCGGCGGTTCCGCTTCTTCCTCGGCTACGCCGGTTGGGGGGAGGGCCAGCTCGTGGGCGAGATCCTGCGCAACGACTGGCTCACCGCGCCGGTCCGCGAAGACCTGCTCTTCGGCGACGACAGCGGCAAGGCCTGGTCCGCCGCCCTGGCTTCGGTCGGGGTGGATCCGGCGACCCTGCCCTCCTGGACCGAGGCCCAGGACGCCGAGGGCGCCAACTGAACACAACCGTTGCGAGGTAAGACGATGGCTCGAGCACTTCTCCAGGTCGTCCTGAACGCCGTGGCCCTTCTGATCACCGCCTACCTGGTCCCCGGGGTGGAGTACGCCGGCGGTATCGGCATGCTGCTCCTTGCGGGGCTGGTCTTCGGCCTCCTGAACCTGCTGATCAAGCCCATCGTCACGGTGCTCTCCCTGCCGGCCATCGTCCTGACCCTGGGCCTCTTCTTCCTGGTGATCAACGGCGCCATGCTCTGGCTGGCGGCGGGCCTGGTCCCGGGTCTCGAGGTGACCGGCTGCTTCCCCGCCATCCTGGGCGGCCTCGTGCTGGCGGTCTTCAACTGGATCGTGCGCGCCTTCGAGCGCAAGTAGAGTGGCGGCGGGCCGCCGGCTCACCCCCTCCCGCGCCCGGCGGGAGTCGAAGAAGAGGCGCCGGGCGCGGGTCGCCGAGGTGGCCCGTCGGCTGCGGGAGGAGTTTCCCGACGCGCGCTGCGCCCTGGATCACGGAAGCCCGCTCGAGCTGCTGGTGGCCACCATCCTCTCGGCGCAGTGCACCGACAAGCGGGTCAACCAGGTAACCCCGGCGCTCTTCGCCCGCTACGAGACGGCGGCCGACTACGCCGAGGCGGAGCTGCCCGAGCTGGAGGAGCTCATCCGCTCGACCGGCTTCTTCCGCAACAAGGCGCGGTCCCTCCAGGGCCTGGGTCGGGCTCTCGTCGAAGACCACGACGGCGAGGTGCCGCGGTCCATGGAGGAGCTGGCGAAGCTCCCCGGCGTCGGCCGCAAGACCGCCAACGTCGTGCTGGGCAACGCCTTCGGCATCGACGAGGGGGTGGTGGTGGACACCCACGTGGGCCGCATCTCGCGACGTCTTCTCCTCACCGAGGAGGAGGACCCGGTCAAGGTCGAGCGCGACCTCATGGCGCTGGTCCCACGCGAGATCTGGACCCTCTGGTCGCACCTCCTGATCCTCCACGGCCGGGCGACCTGCAAGGCCCGGTCGCCCCGCTGCGGGGAGTGCGTCCTGGTGGACCTCTGTCCGTCGGCCGAGGTGTAGCCGGGCCGCCCCCTCCGGCTACCGGATCTCGACGAGCTGCAATCATGCGGTCCGCCGCCGCCGCCTCCCCGCGCCCGGCCCGACTTCCCGCTCCCCGGAGGATCGGTTAGCCTAGAGCCGAAGCGGGAGGGCAGCCGACTTGTTCGAGATCGTCGAAATCACCGGGCGGGAGATCCTCGATTCGCGGGGGAACCCTACGGTCGAGGTGGACTGTGTGCTGGAGACCGGGGTCGCCGGACGAGCGGCCGTGCCCTCCGGGGCCTCCACCGGAGCGCGCGAGGCGCTCGAGCTGCGCGACGGGGACGAGGAGCGCTACCGCGGCAAGGGCGTCGGCCGGGCCGTGGCCAACGTGAACGACGAGATCGCCGCCGAGCTGGAGGGGATGGACGCCCGCGACCAGGCGCTGATCGACCGCGTGCTGATCGAGCTCGACGGCACCGACAGCAAGAGCCGGCTGGGAGCCAACGCGATGCTGGGCGTGTCGATGGCGGTGGCCAAGGCGGCGGCCGCGGCCTCGGAGCTGCCCCTCTACGCCTACCTGGGCGGGCCCGGGGCCGTGGTGCTCCCGGTGCCGATGCTCAACGTGCTCAACGGCGGAGCGCACGCGGACAACTCGGTGGACATCCAGGAGTTCATGCTGGTGCCGCTCGGCTTCGACAGCTTCTCCGAGGGCCTGCGCGCCGGGGTGGAGGTCTACCACCGCCTCCAGGGCGTGCTCTCCTCCCGGGGCCTGGCGACGGCCGTCGGCGACGAGGGCGGCTTCGCGCCCGACCTGGCCAGCAATCGGGAGGCCCTCGACCTTCTCCTCGAGGCGATCGAAGGCGCCGGGTACGCCCCGGGGGCGCAGATTGCCCTGGCCCTGGACGTGGCCGCGAGCGAGCTCGTCGAGGACGCGGGGGAGGGACCGGCGCGCTACGCCCTGGCCGGAGAGGGCCGCTCCGGGCTGACCGCCGACGACCTGATCGACCTCTACCGCGGCTGGGTGGAGGCCTACCCGCTGGTGTCCATCGAGGACGGGCTGGGCGAGGCGGACTGGCCCGGCTGGGCCCGGCTGACCGAGGCCCTGGGGGCGAAGGTGCAGCTCGTGGGCGACGACCTGTTCGTGACGAACCCGGCCATCCTGAAGCGGGGCATCGACGACGGGGTCGCCAACGCCCTGCTGGTCAAGGTCAACCAGATCGGCACCCTGACGGAGACCCTGACCGCGGTGGAGCTGGCCAAGACCCACGCCTACGCCAACGTGATCAGCCACCGCTCGGGGGAGACCGAGGACACCACCATCGCCGATCTGGCGGTGGCGACCCGCGCCGGCCAGATCAAGACCGGGGCGCCCTGCCGCAGCGACAGGGTGGCCAAGTACAACCGTCTTCTGAGAATCGAGGAGGAGCTCGAGGGGGTGGCGCTCTACCCCGGCCGCGAGGCCTTTCCCCGAGCTTGAGAGCCGGTGAGCGGAGGCCGGACCCCCGGGCTCGTTCCGTCGTTCCGGTCGATCCTCGTCCTCGCCGTCGCGGGGCTCCTGCTGCTCCTGCTGGTGGGGGGTCTCAACGGCTACCGCGAGCTCTCGGCAGCCCGCCAGCGGGAGGCCGAGATCGAGGGCCGGTTGGAGGCGACCCGGTCCGAGATCCAGGAGCTGGAGCGGCGCATCGAGGGACTCTCCGGCGACCCGGAGGTGATCGAGCGGCTGGCCCGCGACGAGCTGATGATGATGCGGCCGGGCGAGCTGGTGGTGGTCTACCCGCGGCCTCCGGCCGAGCCGGCGCCCGAGCCCGCGGTGGAGACCCCGCCGGACGGGAAGCCGCGGCCGGCCGCGTCGGGCCGGCCCTGAGGCCGCGGTCCTCCGCCGCTCAAGCGCCGCCGCCGCCGCGCTTCGCCTTGATCCGGTCGCCTCGCGCCAGGGTGAGCTTGAGCACCGGCGGCGTCATCAGGGTGGTGACGATCACCATGATCACCACCGCCGAGTAGATCGACGAGGAGATCACCGGCTCGCCGTGGAGAACGAGGGCAGCGCCGATGGAGGCGAAGATGAGTCCCACCTCGCCGCGGGGCACCATGCCGACGGCGACCGAGATGCGGTCGAGGCCCTTCTCCACCACCCCGAGGGCGCAGATCATCTTGCCCACGATGGCCGCCACCGACAGCACCAGGGCGAAGCCGAGCACCCCCTCCTCGCCGAAGGTGGAGAGGTCCACGCGGATCCCCATCAGGACGAAGAAGATCGGCACCAGGAAGATGGTGATCGGGTGGATCAGCTCCTCCACGGTGTGGTCGCCGCGCTCCAGGAACTCGCGGAAGTGCACCTCGTCGAGGATCAGGCCGGCGGCGAAGGCGCCGACGATGGTCGCGAGGTCGATCGCGGCCGCCAGGTAGGAGAGGAAGAAGCAGAAGACGAGGGCGAGGGTCAGGAGCATGCCCTTGATCCGCAGGCGGCTGGCGAGCCGGAACATCCGCGGCGAGAGCCAGCTTCCGATCAGGATGGCGCCCACCAGGAAGGCGGCCGCCTTCACGATGATCATCACCAGGTCGCCGGTGGCCAGCTCCGCGCCGGTGTCGGTGGCGGTGATGACCCCGGAGACCACCGCCAGGATCACCAGCCCGAGGACGTCGTCGATCACCGCGGCGCCGAGGATGATCTTGGATTCGCGCGCCTGCACCTTGCCGAGGTCGGCGAGCACCCGGGCGGTGATGCCGACGCTGGTGGCGCAGAGGGTGGCGCCGATGAAGACGTGGACGAGCGTCTCCTCGTCCGGGAGGAAGTAGGCGGAGGTCCAGAGGCCCAGGAAGAAGGGCGCCACCACTCCGAGGATCGCCACCAGGGCGCTGGAGGCGCCCACCGACAGCATCTCCTTGACGTTGGACTCGAGGCCCACCTCGAAGAGCAGCAGCACCACGCCGATCTCGGCCAGGATGACGATGCCCTCGTTGGCGGCCAGGAAGTCCAGCCCGTGGTAGCCGACGAGAGCGAGGTTGCCCAGGATCACTCCCGCGACCAGCTCGCCCAGCACGGCCGGCATGTGGAGCCGCTCGGCCACCTCGCCGCCCGCCTTGGCCGCCAGGAGGATGATCACGATCCCGGCCAGGACCATGACGATGGGACCGCCGTGGCCGCCGCCCTCCTCGTGGTCCCCGCCTTCGCCGTGGCCCGCCTCTCCGCCGTCGCCGGAGGTGGCGGCTTGGGCGGCCGGGGCATCGGCACCCGGGCTCGCCGCCTCGACTGGACCGTCGCCGGCGCGAAGCACGAAGAAGGCCGCCAGGATCAGCAAGGCAGGTATGGCTCGACGCATCGCATCTCCCTCCAAACCGGTTTCGCTGGGCTGCGCAATGGTAGCACCCGCCGATGGGCCGGCCGGTAGACTGCGCCGCGTGACCGCATGGGGCGAGCTGTCCGCCGCGCTCCGGGCCAGCGAGCCCTACCGGCGGCTGGCCGCCGCGGCCGCCGTGCGCGCGGAGCGGCTGCCCGTCCCGGCGGCGGCCTGGGTGAGCCGGCTGCTGGCCGAGGACCGTGGACGGCCGCTCCTGGTGGTGGCCCCCAGCGAGTCCGACGCCCTCTCCTGGCGCGAAGCGGCGCGGCTCTTCGGCTACGAGGCGATCCACTTCCCCGCGCCGCATCTGAGCCCCTACCAGGAGACCGAGATCTCGCTGGGCGTGCGGGCGGAGGAGGCGGTGGCGCTCGCGGCCCTCTTCGACTC
>JAWWBN010000010.1:0-34072 GCA_033720955.1 Thermoanaerobaculia bacterium
GGCCAGGAGACCCATCAGCAGGGTGGCGATCGCGGCCGCCACCGCGGTGGCCACCGCCACGTCGTCCGCCGGCATTCCCGCCTGCGACAGGACCTGCGGGTTGACGAAGAGGATGTAGGCCATCGTCAGGAAGGTGACGAGGCCGGCCCTGATCTCGGTCCCCGGGCTCGAGCCGCGGGCGCTGATCCGGAAGAGACGCTCCAACAGATGCACGGTGAAGACGCAGTTTAGCGGGGTTTCCGGCCGAGCCCGCTGTCGCCGGGCATCTGCCGTGTAGAGTGGCCCCTGATGCCGGGCCGCGAGACCTCGGGACACCGCACGGCCGCCTGCGCGGGCTGCGCGCCGGCCGGGGGCCCCGTCTACCACCTCCTCGGCGCCTGCCCGGGCGATCTGGCCGGGGCGGCGCAGCCCTCTCGCCCAGCCGCGTTGGTGGGGGTGGCTTGCCGATGATCGGCCGGACCATCGGCCACTTCGAGATCCTCGACGAGCTCGGCACCGGCGGGATGGGTGTGGTCTACCGTGCCCGCGACCTGCGCTTGGGACGCGAAGTGGCGGTCAAGGCGTTGCCGCCGGAGTTCGCCGACGACGACGACAGGCTCATGCGGTTCGAGCGGGAAGCCCAGGTTCTGGCATCGCTCAAGCACGCCGGGATCGGCTCGATCTACGACCTGGTGGAGGTGGACAGTCGGCAGTATCTGATCCTGGAGCTGGTCGAGGGTCCCACGCTCGACCACCTCATCGGAGGTCGCGGCCTGGAGCTCGAGCACGCCGTCAAGCTGGCCGTCCAGATCGCGGAGGCGCTGGCGGCCGCCCACCGAGTCGGTGTCGTCCACCGCGATCTCAAGCCCGCCAACATCAAGGTCGACTCAGAGGGTCACGCCAAGGTGCTCGACTTCGGGCTCGCCAAGGTGGCACACGACGACCCGGCCTCGGCAGAGTCGCGAGCGCCCACCCTGGCCGGCGCGAAGACTCAGCCCGGCGTGACGCTGGGGACTGCTGCCTACATGAGCCCCGAGCAGGCCCGTGGCGAGCCGGTGGACCGGCGCGCCGACATCTGGGCCTTCGGTTGCGTGCTCTACGAGATGCTCGCCGGCCGGCCTTGTTTCGACGGCCACACCGGCTCGGATGTCCGCGCCGCGGTGCTCCGCGACGATCCGGACTGGGGCGCCATGCCCGAGGGGGTGCCGCCCACGCTGCGGCGGCTCCTCGCCATGTGTCTGGAGAAGAAGCCGCGGAACCGCCTGCGGGACATGGGAGATGTGCGCTTGATCCTCAGATCGCTGTCGATGGAGGAGGACTCCGTCGCCACCGCGGCGCAGCCGGATCGCCGGCAGTGGCGTTGGGCGCTGGCCGCCGCCGGCTTGGTCGCGGTCGGCCTGGCCGTCGGCCTGGGGGTGTGGCGCTCCGCGCAGAGTGAGCGTGGCGAGTCGTTGCACATTCCGATGGCGCCGCCGCCGGGCCTGAAGCCCAGTCTGGGCTTTGGGCCCTCCCTGGCGATCTCTGCAGATGGCCGGACGGTGGCCTATGTTCTCGAGAAGGGCACGACGACGCAGCTCTACGTCAAGGGGCCCACGGATCTCGAGGCGCGACCGGTCCCCGGGACCCGCGGCGCCCGCACGCCGGCATTCTCTCCCGACGGCCAGTGGGTGGCTTTCATCGCCGAGGACGAGAACAAGCTGAAGAAGGTCGGGCTGCGAGGCGGCGAGCCGATCACCTTGTGCGATGCCGAGAGCCCCTACGGGGTGACCTGGAGCTCCGAGGACTCGATCGTCTTCACCTCGAGCTACAGCGGTCTGCTGCGGGTCTCGGCCGATGGCGGCACCCCACAGCGCGTGACTTCGCAGGGAAACGAGCACCACCAGTGGCCGGCGTCGCTACCGGGCGAGGAGGCCGTCCTCTTCGCTCGAGTGCCTGCCGGCTGGGACTTCGACAATGCCAGCATTGCCGTGGTCCCAGCGGCCGGCGGCGCCCCCGAGGTCGTGCTCGAGTCGGCCTACTACCCTCGCTACGCACCCACCGGGCATCTGGTCTTCGTGCAGGGAGACACGGTGTTGGCGGCCCCGTTCGACGCCCGCTCGCAGCGGGTCACCGGGCCCGCGAAGGTCGTGCTCGAGGGGGTGTGGACGAGCTCGTGGACGGGATACGCCGACTTCGCCTTCTCGGACTCGGGAACGCTCGTGTACGTCTCCGGCGGTCCAGATCCCACCCGGGCGATGCTGGTCTCCGTGAATCGCTCCGGCCATCCGACTCCGCTGCTCGAGCAGCGACAGCCCTATCGGGTGCCGCGGTTCTCGCCCGACGGCGGGTGGCTGGTGTTCGCGATCGCCGCTCGGGGAGTCGACCTCTGGAGCTACGACCTCGGGCGCAGAAGCCTGGATCGTCTGACCGACTCGGCAGGCTGGGACGGTTACCCGGTGTGGCAGCCGGGGCGGCAGGCGATCGCCTTCTCGTCGTACCGGGAAGGCCTGGCGGCGCTCTACCGCAAGGATCTGCTCACCGAGGGCCTGGAGAGACTCGTCACCTCCGAGCACGCCAACTACCCGGGCTCCTGGTCGCCGGACGGCAACCTGCTCGCGTACTGGCAGGACCATCCCCAGACCGGTCTCGATCTGTGGGTCTACTCGAGCGAGGCGCAATCGGCGCGGCCCCTCCTGCGCACTCAGCACAACGAGTGGCAGCCGGAGTTCTCCCCCGACGGCCGCTACATCGCCTACGTCTCCGACGAGACGGGCGACCGGTTCGAGGTGCACGTTCGGCCGTATCCGGGCATGAGCCCGGCGTTGAAGATCTCCACCAGCGGTGGCCTCTCACCTCGGTGGAGAGGGGACGGGCGAGAGCTCTTCTACCTGGTGGACGACAGGGTGATGGTCGTGGAGCTCAGCGGTCCGGACACCCTGACGGCCGGCCCGCCACGGGAGCTGTTCGCCGGACCCTACGGCAGATACTTCGACGTCGCCACCGACGGCCGGTCCTTCCTCATGATCCAGGAGATGTCCCCCAGCGACCCGCCCATGCGGATCAACCTGGTGACCGACTGGTTCGAGGAGCTGGGCGACTAGCTGAACGCGAGCCAGCCCATGCCCCAACCGACGAGCAGGGTCACGACCACGCCCGCAAGGAATCCCAGCCAGAACTCTTTTTTCTTGAACGGCCTCATCGGTCCGCAGTGCCAGGGTCGCATCGGCCCGCAGTGAATGGGTCGCATCGGCCCACAGTCGTTGTCGTGGTTCGATAGAGACATCTTCGTCTAACCTCCTTCCGGGCCCAGGTAGGCCTCTCTCCTGAACCTCTGGAGCTCGCGGCCCCCGACGATGCTCCGGACGCCGTCGGTCATGACGTCGCCGACCGCGGCAAAGCGGGAAAAGACACACGGGTACGCCTTGCCGTTGGAGTCGACGCAGAGCTTGCCCTTCCAGCACCGGCCACACAGCTCCTTCGCGGGGCTGGCGCCGGGGACGAAAGCGCGTCCACGGCCGATTCCGCGCACCCGATCGCTGCCGATCGAGCGCACGCCGAGCTTTCTCAGGAACCTCTTGCTGGCATCGAACCGGGCGGCGGCGTCCCGGGGCAGGATCACGGTGGCGCGCAGCCGGATCTTCCGACTCACGAGCCGGCGGATCCCCTCGACCGTCCGCTCGAAGCTGCCCGGATGCCCGGTGATCCCGTCGTGGACCTCCGGGTCCGGAGAGTAGAACGAGACGGCAACCCCCACGTCGAGCCGCCGGAGGAGGCGCAGGAGATCCTCCCGCAGCAGGACGGCGTTGGTGTAGACCTCGCACTCCTCGAAACCGGCCCGACGGGCATGCTCGATCATGCGGCCCAGGTGGGGGTGGATCGTCGGCTCGCCGCCGATGAACTGCAGGCTGCGGCACCCCACCGCACGAGCCTGGTCCATCACCCGGCACCAGTCCCGGAACTGCATCCTCTCGATCACGGGCAGGCTCGGGGCGGAGCCGGCGTAGCAGTGGGCGCAGGTCAGGTTGCAGCTTCTGGTGATCTCAAGCCACAGGAAGTCGAGACCCTCGAGACAGCCGGTGCGAACCCGCAGCCCCTTCCACAGCCGCAGCGGCCGCGCATGCGGGCGCACCGAGGCCGGTGGCGACCACGCCGAGCCCGGGCCAGCTCTGTCCGTCAGGTCCCTCACAGTGAAAGGACCTTCTTAACATGCTTGTGTAGACAAGGCAAACCTCGGCTCTGGCCTTCGCGCTCTCGGGAGTTCCGCTCCCACAGCCTGGACCCGCCTTGACACCCGTCGCCATCTGGTGTCGCATAACCGGGTCATGGCCTGGATCGAGACCGTGCCGCCGGAGAGGGCCACCGGCCTGCTGAGACGGATCTACGACGCCGCCGTCCGGCGTGCCGGCAAGGTCTACAACGTGGTGCGGGTGCAGAGCCTCCGCCCGAGGGTGCTGCGGGAGTCGATGCACCTCTACCTGGAGATCATGCACTCGCGGGAGAGCGGTCTCTCGCGCGGCCAGCGCGAGATGCTGGCCACCACCGTCTCCTGGGCCAACGACTGCCACTACTGAATCGAGGCCCACGGCGAGGACCTCCGGGCCGAGGTCCAGGAACGAGAGGGCGGCGACGAGCTGGCGGACGCCGTGATGCGGGACTACCGCGAGGCGAGGCTCCCGGACGCCGACCGGGCCATGCTGGACTTTGCCGTGCGTCTGACCCGCACCCCCGCCGCGACCCGACCCGCCGACCTCGAGGAGCTGCGCCGGCACGGCTTCGACGACGGCGCGATCCACGACATCGTCCAGGTAGTCGCCCTCTTCGCGTACTACAATCGCATAGCGGACGGCCTGGGCATCGACCCCGAGCCCGAGTGGGCCGACCGCGGGCGCAATCCGCAGTCCACCTCGTAGTTCCGAGCGCGCGCCCTCCAGCAGGAGTCGCGGCCGGTCGCCCGAAGCGCCGGCCGGGTGAACCTCAACCGACCGCGGAAGGGGGCACGCGGCGCCCGGGCGCCGCTCGGAGAGGGTGGCTGATCACGACAGCAACGACCGGACGCCCGGCGACGAGATCGGCCGGCGGGAGAGGCTGACCCTCTCCTTCCCGTCGTTTCGCGCCTTCGCCGACCAGTACGCGGGGCGGGTCTCCGCCGAGGGGATGTTCATCGAGTCCAGCCGGCCGCTGGAGGTGGGATCGGAGATCGAGTTCGACGCCCGGCTCAGCGACGGCTTCCGGCTGCTCAGCGGCCGCGGAGAGGTGGTCTGGAAGGTGGATGCGGGCACCAGTGCGGACTGGACGCCCGGCATGGCGATCCGCTTTCGCGACATCGACGATTCCAGTCAGCGGTTGATCTCGCGGCTGGTGCTCTCCTGTCGCGAGCGCGGCGGCACCCCCTTCTCGCTGGTGCGCTGGCCGGTCGAGCGGTCGCCCGGCGGGAAGCCGCCGAGCCGGGCGCCCTTCCCGGAGATCGAGGCCGCGGCCGCGTCCACGCCGGAGCTCTCCCCCGAGCCGCCAGCGCCCTCGACGTCGCCGGAGGAGGAGGTCGTCTCCCCGGCGGAGGGGGACGAGCAGCCGCCCGCGGAGCCCAGGGGTCCCCTGGAGACCCTGGCGATCCCGCTGATCGACATCAGCGACCTGGACCTGGCGGGCGGCTTGGAGGATGCCGCGCCGCCCGAGCCGCCGAAGGCCGCGCCCGCGCCCGAGGAGACGGCCGACGGAGCCCTCGACCTGCGCGACTGGGAGAGCCTTCTCGCGGACGCCCCCGAGCTGCCCGGGGAGGCGGCCGATCCGGCCGAGGCGGAGGAGCCGCCGCCGCTGCCCGCTCTCGACGAGCCGCCGCCCCTGCCGACCCCGGACGAGCTTCTCGGCCCGCCTCTGACCTCTCCCCTGGATGACGAGCCGCAGATCGTCGCCGAGGGGCCGGCCCTCGGCGCGGGGGGAGTGGAGCCGGGAAAGACCGAGACCCGGCCCTCCTCCCGCGGCGGGCTCCCGCCCGTGGGCGAGCCGGAGCTCGGGGCCGAAACCTCGTCGCCCGGCGATGGGCCCGCGTCGGCGGCTCCGCCGGGGCCGGCCGAGCCGATGGCCCCGCCCTGGGCCGGGTCGCCCCCGGCCGAGAGGCCGCTGCGGCCGGCGCCGCCCGAGCCGGCGTCGCAGCCCACGGTCGAGCCGCGGGCGGCGCAGGCGGCCAGCTCCACCCGCGATCGGATCGCCGCGAGCTGGCTACGGCTGGCGCTGCTCCTGGCGGGCCTGGCGGTGGTGGTCTTCGCCGGTCTCTACTACCGCGACGGCGGCTTCCGCGAGCTGCTCGGCGGCGACGAGCCGACGGCGGCTCCGGCAGTCGGCGAGACGTCCGCGCCGTCTCCTCCGCCGGCGACCCCGTCCGAGCCCGGGACGACCCGGGAGCCCGCGACGCCCCCCTCGGGCTCCGGGCTGCCGGCCCCGCAGCCCCAGCCGGGCAGCTCCGCCGAGGACGGTCCGGCCGGAGCTTCGGCGGGCCCGGTCGCCTCTCGGCCGGCGTCGCGGCCCGCGGCGCCCGCGACGGGCATCGAGCGCGTCTCCTGGCGAGTCACCGACGGCCAGACCGAGCTGATCCTGCTGGCCGACGGCGGGCTGGACGAGTCACGCTACGACATCTTCAGCGTCCGCGGCGGCGAGCCGCGCCAGGTGATCCGGGTCCGCGGCGTGGAGCGGCCCTTCACCCCCAGCCGGCTGGTGGTGGGCACGCCTCAGATCGAGCGGGTGCGGGTCGGGCTCCACGGCGAGGGCGCGGGGCAGGCGCTGCACTTCGTGGTGGACCTGGCCGCGGAGGGGGTGCGGGTGGGCTCCGTCGAGATCGAAGGCCGGCGGCTCAAGGTGCGCTTCACGGGGCCGTAGGGGCCGCCGTCGCTCAGCCCGCGGCGGGGTCGATCACCACCTTCAGGGTCTCGCGGCGGATCATGCTCTCGAGCGCCTCGCGCGTCTCGGCGAGGGGGCGCCGGGCCGAGAGCAGCGGCGCGACCGCCAGCCGCTCGGAGGCCAGGAGGTCGAGGGCGGAGGCGAAGTTGGGGGGCCGGTGGTGGTAGGGGCCGATCAGGGTCAGCTCGCTGTAGTGGACCCGATGGGTGTCGAGGGGCAGCGTCGTGCCCGGGGCGCAGCCGCCGAAGAGGCTCACCACGCCGCCCGGACGGACGGCGTCGATCACGGTGGCCCAGCCCGAGACCGAGCCGGTGGCGTCGACGGCGAGGGTGAAGCCGAGCTCGTCCGCGGCCGCCTCCCGGGCCTCGCGGGCGCCTCGGGTCCGGTCGCGGATCTCGACGGCTTGCGCCGCCCCCATGGCCCGACCCACGGCCAGACGCGGCGGATTCGGGTCGGCCAGGGTCACGCGGTGTCCGCCCGCCGCCAGGGTGGCCACGAAGAGCAGCCCGATCGGTCCGCCGCCCAGGACCAGGGCGTCTTCGCGCTCGCCGGGACGGCAGAGCTCGATGCCGTGGAGGACGCAGGCCAGCGGCTCGGCCAGGGCGGCGCGCTCGGGGGGCAGCCCCTCGGGCACCCGGTAGAGGCTGCGACGCACGAAGGGCGCGGGCACGAGGATCGCGTCGGCGAAGGCGCCGTTCAGGTAGACGAGCTCCGGGCAGAGGTTCTCCCGATCGGCCCGGCAGTACCGGCAGCGGCCGCAGGAGGCCGAGTTGGCGACCACGACGCGGCAGCCCGGCGGCCACTCCTCGGCGCCCGGGCCGGTGGCCGTCACGGTCCCCGCCAGCTCGTGGCCGAAGGGAGTCGGCACCGTGAGCATCCGGGGGTGGCCGCCGCGGCGGTAGACCTTGACGTCGGTGCCGCACGTGGTGGCGGCGTCGATCGCCACCAGCAGCTCGCCGGGACCCGGCGGACCCAGCTCCACCACGCGCAGCACGACCTCCCTGGGGCCGAGCAGGTAGAGGCAGCGGCCGGGGCGCCGTTCAGCGCTCATCGGGCACCAGGACCATCTTGAGGGCCTCGCGCGCCTCGGTGCGGCGGACGGCCTCGTCGAACCGCGACAGCGGCAGCCGCCCGGAGACGAGCGGAGTGGGGTCGAGCCGGCCTCCCGCCAGCAGCTCGAAGACGATCTCCTGCTCCTCGAGCGAGCCGGAGTAGGTGGCCACCAGCCGCCGCTCCGACTTGAAGAAGTCGTTGAGGTCGAAGCCGGCGCTCTCTCCGGGAGCGGAGTGGGCGAAGAGGACCACCGTTCCCCCCTCGCGGGTGAGGGAGAGGGCCGTGGCCAGCGGGCCGGAGCCGCCGGCGGTGTCGAAGACGGCATCGGCGCCTGCGCGGCGGGCGAGCTCCTCGGCGGCAGCGGCAGGTGGGACGGCGACGGCGCCCAGAGCGCGGGCGAGCTCGCGGCGCTCCGGCATCGGATCGACCACCACCACGACCGCTGCCGGCCAGAGGGCGGTGAGCACCAGCAGGTGCAGCAGACCCATGCTGCCCGCGCCGAGCACCGCCGCCACCGGAGGCGGCCCCCCGAGCAGACCGGCCCGACGCACCCCCCGCAGCACGCAGGCCGCCGGCTCCAGGAAGAGGGCGGCGTCGTCGGCCAGGTCGTCGGGCACCGGGCGGGCGGCCCGCTCCACGGCCCGCCGGCGGACCAGAATCGCCTCGCTGAAGCCGCCGGGGGCGAGCAGGTCCTCGCGGAAGGTGGCGCAGAGGGTCTCGCTGCCACCCTGGCACTGCCGGCAGCGGCCGCAGGCGACGTGGTGCGGCACCACCACCCGCTGCCCGGGCGCGAACCGCTCGACACCGGCCCCGGCGCTCTCCACCGCGCCCACCAGCTCGTGGCCCAGCACGGTGCCGGGAGCGACGCCGTGGCGCAGCTTGAAGAGGTCGGTGCCGCAGAGGCCGCAGGCCGAGAGCCGCAGCACCAGCTCCCCGGGACCGGGCCGCGGCCACGGCCGGCGCTCCAGGCGGGTGCCGCCGTCGCCCGTGCAGGCGACCACGGCGGCCTCAGCCGGCGGCATCGGACCCTCCCGCGGTCGGCGGCCGCATGCGCCGCAGCATGCCCGCGGCGTCGTCGGGCGGCTGGCCGAGCAGGCTCACCCCGACCGTGGCGACCGTCGCCAGGAGGAAGGCGGGAATGAGCTCGTAGAGGGCGGCGTCCAGCGCCGGGGTGGACTGCCAGAGAAGGGTCACGGCGGTCCCGGTGACGATCCCGGCGGCGACTCCGGCGCGCGTGGTGCGGCGCCAGAAGAGGGCGAGCAGCGAGGCCGGACCCAGGGCCGCCCCGAGCCCGGCCCAGGCGAAGAGAACCAGCCAGAAGACGATCTCGCTGGCCACCAGCCCCAGCCCCAGGGCGAGGGCGACCAGCGCGACCACGACGACGCGGCTCAGCACGACCAGCCGGCGTTGGGGCAGCTCGCGGCCGCGGCGCAGCACCTTCTCGTAGAGGTCGCGCACCACGCTCGAAGCGGCGACCAGGAGCTGGGAGTCGGCGGTGGACATGATGGCGGCGAAGATCGAGGCGATCACCAGGCCCAGCAGCACCGGGTGCAGGTGGAGGGCGGCGAGGGTGGGGTAGAGGTTCTCGGTGTCGGCCCCGGGAAGGGCCGCCGGGTCCGGGAAGTAGACCCGGCCGGCGAGACCGATGAAGAGGGCGCCCCAGCCCATGAGGACGTTCCAGACGGTGCCCACCACCGCGCTGGTGCGGAGCTGGTCGGGGTCGCCGATGGACATGTACCGCACCAGGATGTGGGGGTTGCCCGGGGAGCCCAGCCCGATGCCGAGGAAGCCCAGCAGGGCGCCGGCGGAGAGCGCCCAGGGATCGACCAGGGTGGCGTCGAGGGCCGTCAGCTCGGCGACCACCCCGGGAAGCCCGCCGGCGCGCGTCACCGCCGCCACCGGCAGCGCCACGAGCGCGACGATCATGAAGAGCGCCTGCAACAGGTCGGTCACGCTGACGGCCAGGAAGCCGCCGAGCACCGTGTAGAGGAGCACGATCGCCGCCGTGAGGGCCACCCCGGCGTCGGGGTCCATGCCGAAGCTGGCCCCGAAGGCCTTGCCGCCGGCCACGAACTGGGCCGCGACGTAGCTCACCATGAAGATGAGGATCACCGCCACCAGCAGCAGACGCAGGCCGCCGCCGCGGTCGCCGAAGCGGGCGGCGAAGAAGTCGGGCACCGTCAGACAGTCGTAGGCCTCGCTGAAACGTCGCAGACGGGGGGCGTAGAAGAGGAAGAGGAGGAGCTCCACCACCACGTAGCCGGCCACCGCCCAGACGGCCGAGGCGCCGCGGCTGTAGGCCATGCCGGTGACCCCCAGCAACAGCCAGGCGCTGCGGCCGGAGACCACCGCCGACAGCGCCACGACGAAGCGGTTCATCCGGCGTCCGCCGAGAAAGAACTCGCCGATCCCGGCGGAGGAGAAGCGGGTCGCCCACAGACCGATGCCCACCACCAGCAGCAGGTAGCCGACGAAGGCGGCCGTGACCGGGCCGCCGATCTCGAGGCCCTGCGGTACGCCCTCGGTCACCGCGACGGGCCCGCCGGCCGGCGCGCCAGCACCAGGGCCGCCGCGACGATGAGCGCGGGCAGGACGAACATGGCGAAGGTGAAGGAGGTCACGGCGACGCGAAGCGCTCGGCGGGTCGGAGAGACCGATCGTATCAGCGCGGATGCTCCGCTCCCCTCCGCTAGAATCCCGCGCAGGGGCGGCCACGCCCCGGCTGGACACCGCAACCAGGAGGAGCCCCATGCCCTATCCCGAACTGATGGTCCGACCCATGCGAGAGGAGCTGACGAGCCTCGGCGTCGAAGAGCTTCGCGACGCGCAGGCGGTGGACGACTTCATGAGCCGGGCAGGCACCGCGATGCTGGTGGTCAACTCGGTGTGCGGCTGCGCCGCAGGCCAGGCCCGACCCGGCGTGCGGCTGGCGCTGGCGAGCGAGAACCGGCCCGAGCGAACGGGCACGGTGTTCGCGGGCCAGGACCTCGAGGCAACCCAGCGCGCGCGCGGCTACTTCGCCGACATCCCGCCGTCGAGTCCCTCGGTCGCGCTCTTCAAGGACGGCGAGCTGGTCTACTTCCTGCCGCGCCACCGCATCGAGAGCCGCACCGCCGAGCAGGTGGCTGCGGACCTGAGCGCCGCCTTCGAGCGCGAGCTGGCCCCTACCGCCTGATGGGCACCTTCCACGAAGGCAAGCACCAGCTCCACGGCATCACGGTCGTCGTCGACACCGACGGCCCCGAGGTCTACGTCGGCCGCTGCGACGACATCCTCGAGCAGGGGATCGTCCTCCAGGACGTCGACGTCCACCGCGACGGCGATGACGGTCGCAGCAAGGAGGAGTACCTCCAGCGGGCCGCCCGCTTCGGGGTCTGGAAGAAGCACGAGCGGGTGGTGATCCCGCGCGACCGCGCCACCTCCATCCGCCCGCTCGGAGAGTGGTGACGGGATCCTCGCTGCGCGTCGGGCGTCGGGGGCGTGGCCCCGCCTAGAGCGCGCGGAGGGTATCCTCTGGCCATGTGGATCGCGGCCGGATCGGCGCTCTGCGCCCTGGCGGTGGCAGCCGGGGCCTTCGGCGCGCACGGATTGAAGACGCGGTTGGATCCGGCGGCGCTCGAGCTGTGGGAGACCGCGGCCCGCTACCTGATCTACGGTGGCTTCGGACTGCTCGTGTACGGCGTGGTGGCGCGCTTCGCGCCGCGCCCGCTGCCACCGGCGGCGGGCTGGTGTCTGCTGGCCGGCGCTGTGATCTTCAGCGGCACGGTGTTCCTGCTGGCCCTGGGAGGGCCGCGCTGGCTGGGGGCGGTGACCCCCTTGGGCGGGGTGCTGCTGATCGCCGGCTTCCTCCTCTTCGCCTTCGCCGCCGCGAGGCCCTGATCGTCGCGCCGGCTCTCCGGGAGCCGGTGCTACCATCTTCGCCGCCGGCCCGAGGCCGCGCTCTTCTGCACGCTCGGCCCCCCTTTCTCTCGGAGGTCCCTCCATGTCCCAAGGCATCTTCACCGTACCCCCGCCGGTCAACGAGCCGATCCGCTCCTACGCTCCCGGGTCGCCCGAGAAGGCTTCGCTCAAGAAGCGCCTGGCGGAGATGCTCTCCGAGGAGATCGAGATTCCGCTGGTCATCGGCGGCGAGGAGGTGCGCACCGGCAACACCGCGCGGGCGATCTGCCCGCACAACCACGGGCACGTGCTGGCGACCTTCCACCAGGCGGGACCGGCCGAGGTGCAGCAGGCGATCGCCGCCGCCCGCGACGCCTGGCGCGACTGGTCCGAGCTGCCCTGGGAGTCGCGGGCCGCGGTGCTGGTGGAGGCGGCCGACCTGTTGGCGGGTCCGTGGCGCGACACCCTGAACGCCGCCACCATGCTCAACCAGTCGAAGACGGTGTTCCAGGCCGAGATCGACGCCGCCTGCGAGACCGCCGACTTCTACCGCTTCAACCCGAAGTACCTGGAGGAGATCATCCGCGACCAGCCGCGCTCCGCTCCGGGGGTGTGGAACCGCGCCGAGTACCGGGCGCTCGAGGGCTTCATCTTCGCGGTGACCCCCTTCAACTTCACCTCCATCGGCGCCAACCTGCCCACGGCGCCGGCGCTGATGGGCAACACGGTGGTGTGGAAGCCGGCCTCCACCGCGGTGCTGGCGGCCTACTACAACCTGAAGGTGCTCGAGGTGGCCGGGCTGCCGCCCGGGGTGATCAACTTCATTCCGGGCCCGGGTCGCACGGTGGGAGACCCGGTGATCGCCAGCCCGGAGCTCGCCGGGGTCCACTTCACCGGCTCCACGGCGGTGTTCCAGGGCATCTGGCGCACAATCGGCGAGAACATCCACGGCTATCGCGGCTATCCGCGGGTGGTCGGCGAGACGGGCGGCAAGGACTTCATCTTCGCCCACCCGTCGGCCAACATCGAGGCCCTGACCACGGCCATGGTCCGGGGCGCCTTCGAGTACCAGGGCCAGAAGTGCTCGGCGGCGTCGCGCGCCTACCTCCCGACCTCGATCTGGCCCGAGGTGCGCGACCGGCTGGCCTCGGCGGTCGAGGGGCTGCCCATGGGGTCGCCCACCGACTTCCGCAACTTCTGCTGCGCCGTGATCGACGAGAAGGCGTTCGACGAGATCATGGGCTACGTCGAGGAGGCGCGGAGCTCCGCCGACATGGACATCCTCTGCGGCGGCCAGGGCGACAAGAGCGAGGGATACTTCATCCGGCCCACGGTGGTGGTGTCGCGCGACCCGCGGTCGCGGCTCATGCGCGAGGAGATCTTCGGCCCCGTGCTCACCCTCTACGTCTATGAGGACGGCGACCTGGACGAGGCGCTGCACCTCTGCGACACCGGCAGCCCCTACGGCCTCACCGGCGCGGTCTTCGCCCGCGACACTCAGGCCATCGAGAAGATGAGCGCGGCCCTGCGTCACGCCGCCGGCAACTTCTACGTCAACGACAAGCCCACCGGGGCCGTGGTCGGCCAGCAGCCCTTCGGCGGCGGCCGCGCGTCGGGGACCAACGACAAGGCCGGGTCCAAGCTGAACCTCATGCGGTGGACCTCGCAGCGGTCGATCAAGCAGACCGCGGTGGCGCCGACCGATCACCGCTATCCCCACATGGACGAGGAGTAGCCATGCGCGCGGCGCTCCGTCCGCTCCGCCGGGCCGTCGGTCCATGACGTGGCGCTCCCGGCGATGAGAACCGCATCCGGCCACGGCGGCGACCGGATCGCGGCGGTTCTCGAGCGCCACGGAGTGCGCTTTCTCTTCACCCTGTGCGGCGGCCACATCTCGCCGATCCTCACCGGCTGCAAGACCCGTGGCATCCGGGTGGTGGACGTGCGTCACGAGGCGAGCGCGGTCTTCGCCGCCGATGCGGTGGCGCGGCTGACCGGAGTGCCCGGGGTGGCGGCCGTGACCGCCGGCCCCGGGGTCACCAACACGATAACCGCCATCAAGAACGCCCAGCTCGCCCAGTCGCCGGTCGTGGTGCTCGGCGGCGCCACGGGCACCATCCTCAAGGGGCGCGGGTCTCTCCAGGACATCGACCAGATGGCGCTGGCCTCGCCGCACGTGAAGTGGGCGGCGAGCACGTCGCGGGTGCGCGAGCTGGCGCCCACCCTGGAGCGCGCCCTGTGGGTGGCCCGAGAGGGAGTTCCGGGTCCGGTCTTCGTCGAGGTCCCCGTGGATCTGCTGTACGGCGAGGAGACGGTGCGGATGCTCTACGGGCAGATGGGGGGCGGCGGGAAGGGCCTGGCCGGTCGTGCCCTGGCCTGGTACCTGGACCGGCACGTGGCCGGTCTCTTCCGCGGCGCCGACGGACCCCTGCCGCCCGCGACGCCGGCCCCGGCCGCTCCGGCGCCGTCGCGCCTGGCGGTTCGCCGCGCGGCGCGGCTGGCGGCCAGGGCCGAGCGCCCGCTGCTCATGGTGGGGAGCCAGGCCATGCTCGAGGCGCCGCGGGCCCAGGAGCTGGCGGCGGCGGTCGAGCGGCTCGGCTGGCCCGTCTACCTGACGGGCATGGCGCGAGGCCTCCTGGGCAAGGGCCACCCCCTGCAGCGGCGCCACCACCGGCGGAGGGCGCTCCGAGCCGCCGACCTGGTGGTGCTCGCCGGGGTGCCCTTCGACTTCCGCCTGGACTACGGCCGGCAGATCCATGGGAAGGCCGGGGTGGTGGCCGCCAACCGCAGCCGCGAGGAGCTGACCAAGAACCGCAGCCCCACGGTGGCCGCCGAGGGCGATCCGGCTCTCTTCGTGCGCGAGCTCGCGGCGCGGGTGGAGGGGCGGGGGCGCTGGGCGGCGTGGCTGCAGGAGCTGGCGGGCCGGGAGGCCGAGCGTGAGGAGGCCATCGCCGAGATGGCGACGCGGCCCACCGAGCACGTCAACCCGATCCACCTCTGCCGGGAGATCGATCGCGCCCTTCCCGACGACAGCGTGCTGGTGGCGGACGGGGGCGACTTCGTGGCCACCGCCTCCTACACCATCTCGCCGCGTGGCCCGCTCTCCTGGCTCGACCCCGGGGTCTTCGGCACGCTGGGGGTCGGGGGTGGCTTCGCCCTGGGCGCAGCCCTCTGCCGGCCGCAGGCCGAGGTCTGGCTGCTCTGGGGCGACGGCTCCTCGGCCTACTCGATCGCCGAGCTCGACACGTTCGTGCGCCACGGCCTCTCCGTCGTCGCGGTGGTGGGCAACGACGCGAGCTGGGCGCAGATCGCCCGCGAGCAGGTCGAGATCCTGGGCGACGACGTGGGCACGGTGCTGCTGCGCACCGGCTACCACGGCGTGGCCGACGGCTACGGCGCGCGGGGTTTCCTGCTCGACCGGCCGGAGAAGATCGGGCCCGTGCTGGCGGCGGCGCGCGACGCCGCGGGGGCGGGACAACCGGTGCTGGTCAACGCCCTTCTCGGCGCCACCGACTTCCGCAAGGGCTCGATCTCCATGTAGCCCGGACGGGGCCCTTCGATGCGGAGAACGATCCTCTTCCGGCTGCTGGCGGCGATCCTCGCCCTCGTCTCGGCGGCGGCGCTCCTCGAGGCCGCGCTGCGGCTGCTGCCGGCGCCGGCGGCGGGGCGGGAGGTGGTGGTGCGAGAGGTGCCCCGCCCGGCGCCGGCCGACGAGCCCCAGTTCCGCGGTCCCGAGCCCGACCTGGCGGCGGAGGCGTTCCGCATCGTGGCGGTGGGCGACTCCTTCACCTGGGGCGACGGCGTGTGGCCCGAGGACGCCTACCCGGCGCGGATCGAGCGGCGTCTGGCGGCCACCGAGCCCAGGGTGCCGGTGCAGGTGATCAACTGGAGCCGGCGGGGGTGGAACACCGCCCAGGCGTGGCGCTCCATCGAGGACGACCTCGATCGACTCGATCCCGATGTGCTGGTTCTCGGCTACTGCATCAACGACGCCGAGCCGGCCTCGGCGGAGAGGCGGCGCGAGCTCTGGCGCGAGCTGGGCTGGTGGCCGGGGGACGAGCCCGCGCCGGGGTGGCTGGCCCGCAACAGCCGTCTGGTGGGGAGGGTGCGGACGAGTCTGCTGAATCTGCGCTCCCGGAGGACCGCCCGGGCCTACTACCACCGGATCTACGACGACGGCCCCTCCTGGCGGCTGAACCGCCGCGCTCTCGAGAGCTTCGGCCAGCTCGGCTCGCGTCCCGACGGCCCCCGCTTCCTGCTTGTGATCTTCCCGATCTTCGACTCGCAGCTCGACGCGGGCTACCCCTACCGCGACCTGCACCGGAAGGTCGCCGAGCTGGCGGAGGGCGAGGGGATCGCCACTCTGGACCTCCTTCCGGCCTATGCCGGCGTGGACGCCCGCCGGCTGGCGGTGCTCCCCTTCACCGACCCCCACCCGAACGAGCTGGCCCACCGCATCGCCGCCGACCGGATCGTCGAAGAATTGGTGGCGCGGGGATGGGCGCCCCGGGGCCGGCGCGCTGTGCGGCTGGCCGGCGGACGCCGCTTCCCGGCCGAGGACTGAAGGCGCCCGGGTCTCCGCGGATAGCATCCACGTCAACCCACCGTCCCCAGGAGGTCGCCCATGTCCCGCCCCATCACCCGCCGTCCCGCCGGCCTCCTCGCCCTCGTCCTTCTCTGCGCCTCCGGCATCGCCGCCGCCGGCGACCCGCGCGGCTTCACGGCCGAGGACCTGGTCGGGCTCGACCGGATCTCCGACCCGCGCCCGGCCCCCGACGGCGGCAGCGTGGTCTTCGTGCGCCGAGCGACCGACCGGGAGGCGAACCGCGGCCGAACCGACCTGTGGCGGGTGGGGATCGACGGCTCCGACTTGCGACCCCTGACCCGTCACGAGGCGGCCGACTCGAGCCCCCGCTGGCGGCGCGACGGCAGCGAGATCTTCTTTCTCTCCAGCCGCTCGGGCAGCTCCCAGGTGTGGGCCATCCGACCCGATGGCGGGGAGGCCCGCCAGGTGACCGACCTGCCCCTGGCCGTCTCGAACCTGGCCCTCTCCCCGGTGAGCGACCACATGGCCTTCACCCTGACCGTGGAGCCGGGCTGCGAAGATCTGGCCTGCACGAAGAGCGCCCTCGACGCGGAGGCGGCGAGCCCGCGCAGCGGCCGCCTCTACGACCGGCTCTTCGTGCGGCACTGGGACACCCTCGAGGACGGCCGCCGGTCGCATCTCTTCGTGACCGGTCTGGACGGCGGGAGCCCGGTGGACGTCACCGCCGGCCTGGACGCCGACGTGCCCTCGCAGCCGTTCGGGGGCCCGGAGGAGTTCGCCTTCACGCCCGACGGCCGGGGGATCGTCTTCGTCGCCCGCGAGGCCACCTCCGACCAGGCCTGGTCGACCGACTTCGACCTCTACCACGCCCCCCTGGACGGCTCCTCGCCGCCCCGGGTGCTGACCGAGGGCAACCCGGCCTGGGACACCGGCCCCGTCTTCTCTCCCGACGGCGGAACGCTGGCCTACCTGGCGATGCGCCGTCCGGGCTTCGAGTCGGACCGGCTTCGGATCGTCCTGCGGGAGTGGCCCGGGGGCGGGGAGCGGGTGCTCGCCGAGGCGTGGGACCGCTCGCCGCACGGCCTCTTCTTCTCGCCCGACGGGGCGACCCTCTACGCCGCGGCCGGCGACGTCGGCGAGGTCAAGCTCTTCGCCGTGGACGTGTCCAGCGGCGGGGTGACGCGGATCCTCGACGGCGGCCACGTGCGATCCGCCTCGCTCGCCGGCGACCGCATCGTCTTCGGCCTCGACCACTTGAGCGCGCCGGTCGACCTCTACACGGCGGCGCGGGACGGGTCGGACCGGCGCCGCCTCACCGAGGTCAACGCCGAGCGGCTGGCGGACGTCCGCTTCGGCGAGGTCGAGCAGTTCTCCTTCCCCGGCTGGAACGACGAGACGGTCCACGGCTACCTGGTCAAGCCGTGGGACTTCGCGGAGGGGCGCCGCTATCCGCTCGCCTTCCTCATCCACGGGGGTCCGCAGGGGTCGTTCGACAACGACTTCCACTACCGCTGGAACCCCCAGGTCTACAGCGGCGCCGGCTACGCCGCGGTGATGATCGACTTCCACGGCTCCACGGGCTACGGACAGACCTTCACCGACTCGATCACCGGCGACTGGGGCGGCAAGCCGCTCGAGGACCTCCGGAAGGGGCTGGCCGCGGTGCTGGCGCGGCACGGCTGGATCGACGGCGACCGGGCCTGCGCACTGGGCGCCTCCTACGGCGGGTACATGGTCAACTGGATCGCCGGCAACTGGCCCGACGGCTTCCGCTGCCTGGTGAACCACGACGGCGTCTTCGACAACCGGATGATGTACTACGCCACGGAGGAGCTCTGGTTCCCCGAGTGGGAGCACGGCGGTCCCTACTGGGCCCACCCCCAGGGGCACGAGAAGCACAACCCGGCGCGCTTCGTCCAGAACTGGGAGACGCCGATGCTGGTGATCCACGGCGCCCTCGACTACCGGGTGCCGGAGACCCAGGGTCTGGCCGCATTCACCGCCCTCCAGCGGCGGGGCATCCCCAGCCGTTTCCTCTACTTCCCCGACGAGAGCCACTGGGTGCTCCAGCCCGCCAACAGCGTGCAGTGGCACGAGGTGGTCCTGGACTGGCTGGAGCGCTGGCTGAAAGGAAAGCCGGAATGAGTGACGACAGGCCCCCGGTGGGCTCGATCGCCTGGACCGACCTCACCGTGGCCGGCGCGGACGGCGTGCGCGACTTCTACGCCGCGGTGGTGGGCTGGGCCCCGGCGCCCGTCGACATGGGCGGCTACTCCGACTACAACATGACCGACCCCGACAGCGGCGAGCCGCGCGCCGGCATCTGTCACGCCCGGGGCGACAACCGGGGCCTGCCGCCGCAGTGGCTCAACTACCTGGTGGTCGCCGACCTCGATGCCAGCATGGCGATCTGCCGCGAGCTCGGCGGCGAGGTGCTCGCCGGCCCCAGGGGTCAGCCGGGTGGGGACCGGTACTGCGTGATCCGTGACCCGGCGGGGGCGGTGGCGGCGCTCTACCAGATCGGCGACTGATCGGCCCGCGCTCGGACGTCCACGTCGGCGTAGCCGGTGAGCTCGACGTAGCCCACTCCCTCGACCCCCTCGTCCCCGCCACCCGCCACGTCCACGGCGCCCTCCCAGTAGCGGAAGGTGTGGCGGTGCTCCTGGTCGTCGGCGATCGCCTCGACCGCGAGGTCGAGCCCCGCGGCGGGGACCTCGAGACGCCACGCCACCGGATACGTGACCCCGTCCTCGGCCGTCCACCGGCGGGTGGCGAAGATCCGCACCTCGTCGGAGGTCAGTTCGCGCGCCGAGCCGTCGGCTTCCACCAGGCTGCCGGCCGAGATCGGGTCGGTGGTGCCGTCGGCGCGTCGCAGGCGGTAGAACATCAGGTCGCGTCCGTCGGCGAGCTGCAGGGCGAACCAGTCCCAGCCCACCTGTCCCTCCTCCAGGGCGCTGGTGGACCACTCGCGGTCCATCCAGCTCGCGCCGGCGACCTCGAAGACGCGCCCGCCCAGCCTCAGGGTGCCCCGGGTCGCCATACGGGTCAGGGAGTAGTAGTACGAGGCGTTGCCCGGCGCGCGTCCCTTGGGGGAGAGTCCCCGGTCGCCCTGCAGCACCGGCGGCTTGGCGGGGGTGGCGGTGACGTCGAGGCCCACCTCGCCGTCGGCGGCCGTGACCCGGAAGGCATCCGCCTCGGGCAGGTGCTCGAGCCGCCACTCCTCGAGCCACACCTCGCGCGGCGGGCCGGCGGCGCCGGCGAGGCCCAGCGCGCCGCGGGCGAAGCGCTCGAAGGGGTGGAAGCGGCCGGTGCGCCCGTCCACCACGGCGAAGTGGGCCATCCAGGTGGCGGCCGCCGCCCACGCCGAGGCTCTTCGGGGCGGATCGGGCGTCAGCTCGTTGCGGAAGAAGGTGACCTGGTACCCGAAGCGCCGGCCACCCGGGGAGCGCAGGTTGCCGGTCACGTACCACCACTCGGTGCGGAAGCCGGGGTGGGGGCCGTGGTCGCCGGGGAAGACGAACTCGCGCGGCTCGACCGCGCGGGCGAAGCCCTCGGTGTCGGCGGAGGAGAGCAGCTCCGCCACCGGCAGCGCTCCGGCCCTCCCGGTCCGCGGCTCCGGGGCGGGCGCGCCGCAGGCGGCCAGCAGGAGCAGGGCGGCGCCGAGGGGCGCGACGGGTCGCGAGGCCGGCAGGGCGATCATTCCGCTCGCAGCGCCTCGGCGGGAGAGGTGCGGGACATCTTGAAGGCGGGATAGAGCCCGGCCACGAGGGCGGCCCCGACGGCCAGGAGCACGGCGCTCGCCAGGGCGGCGGGGGTGACCCCCAGCTCGAGGGTCCAGCCGAAGGAGCGACGGTTGATCACCCGGACCATGATCGTCGCCATGGCCACCCCGGCGGGGATCGAGAGGAGCCCCGCGGCCAGGCCCATCAGTCCGGTCTGGGCGGTCACCAGACGCCAGAGCTGCCCCGGGGTGAGGCCGGTGGCCCGCAGGACCCCCAGCTCCCGCTCGCGCTCGAGCTGGAGGGCGGTGAGGGCCGAGAGCACCCCGACGAAGGCGACCACGACCGCCAGCAGCCGGAGGACGCCGGTGACCAGGAAGGTGCGGTCGAAGACCCGCAGCGACTCCTCGCGGATCTCGCGGTTCGATCGCACCCGGAGCTGGCGGTCCGGGCCGATGGACCGGCGCACCTCTCCGGCCAGTTGGCGGAGATCGGCGCCCGGCGGGGCGTAGACGGAGAGCGCGGTGCGCTGCGGGTCGTCCCAGAGCTCGCGGTAGCGCCGCCCCTCCATCATCACGGCGCCGCGCTCGGAGGCGTAGTCGTAGGTCACGCCGGCTACCTCGAAGCTGCGCACGCCGTCGAAGGTGGAGAGCTCGATGCGGTCGCCGGGTCCGAGGCCGGCGCGGAAGGCGAGGGGCTCCGAGACCAGGACGGCGCCGTCGTCGAAGGCCGTCCAGGCGCGCTCCGCCTCCCCGGCGGCGAAGGAGAAGGCCTCCCGGCCACGGGCGTCCAGGTCGTAGGCCAGGAGCCGCAGCGGACCCCGGGGCGACTCCACCTCGACCTGCCGGACGCTGTTGACCGCCTCGACGCCGGGGAGAGCCGCCACCCGGGCGAGCGCCGCCGGCTCGATGCCCGGGCCGGCGCCGGCGTAGCGCCCCACCGGCCGCACTCCCGCCGAGACGTAGAGATCGGCGGGCAGCGAGTAGCTCAGCCAGCGGTCCACCGTGCCGCGGAAGCTGTCGATCATCAGGTCCACGCCGACCGTGACCGCGACCGCCATCATCAGGGCCGCCACCGCGACGCCGGTGCGGCTCAGCGCCGTCACCACGCCGCGGGCCGCCATCCGGCCCAGCCTCCCGAAGAGGAGTCCGGCGAGGGGCGTGAGGAGGGCCATGAGGGCCACCACCGCCGCCGGGGTCAGCAGGGCGAAGCCGAGCAGGACCGCGAACAGACCGAAGAAGGCGAGCCCCAGCCCGGCCCCGGGAAGCAGGAGGAGCGCGGCGCCCGCGGCGCCCAGCAGCAGGCCGCCGGCGGAGACCCACGGCAGCAGGCGGTGGACGCGGCTCTCGAGCTCGGCCCGGTCCAGGGCCGAGCCGGCCTCGGCCGACAGGGCCTCGCCGGCGGGCGCCAGGGCGGCGAGGAGCGAGACACCCACACCCAGGGCCAGGCCTTCGAGGAGGCTGCCCGCCGGCAGGGTCACCTCGCGCACGGTGAGCACGAAGTAGAGATCGTTGATGGTCCGAGTCACCAGCCGCACGAGGATCCGGCCCAGGAAGGCGCCCAGCGCCAGGCCGAAGACCGACCCCGCCAGGGAGACGACGAGCGCCTCGCCCAGGATCAACCGGGCGAGCTGGCGGCGGGTGACCCCCACGGCGCGCAGGATGCCGAACAGCCGCCGTCGCTGGACCACCGCGAAGGTGATGGTGTTGTAGATCAGGAAGGCGCCGCACAGCAGGGCCAGCAGGCTCAGCGCCTGGAGGTTGATGCGGAAGGCGCGGGTCATCTGCGCCGCGGTCTCGGTGCGGGCGTCGGCGGCCACCAGCTCCACGCCGCCCGGCAGCGCCGCCGCCACCCGCCGCCGGAGCTCGCGGCCGGTCGGCGTGTCGGGCGCCAGAAGATCGATGCGCGACAGCGAGCCGACGCTCTCCAGCAGCTCCTGGGCCGTGGCGACGTCGGCGAGCATCAGGTCGTCCAGACCGGGGGCCCGGGCGTCGCTCGCCTCTCGGGCGAAGGTGCCCACCACCTCCAGAGTCCGGGGTCGTCCGGCGGCGGTGGCCTCGAGCCGGTCGCCGATCCCGACGCCCAGGTCGCGGGCCGCTGCCGCCGAGACCACGACCGCGCCCGGCCGGGTGAGAAAGGCGCCCAGATCGAGCCCCTCGCCCCGCAGGCCGACGTAGCCGCGAAAGGCCGACTCGGCGAAGGGGTCGACGCCCAGGAGCTGGAAGACCCGCCCGGACCCGCTGACCACCCAGCCCTCGACCACCGGCGCGGCGGCGCGCACGCCGAGATCGCGCCGCAGCCGCCGGTAGGTCTCCTCGGGCACCCCCACCGAGCCGCCCACGATCTGGTGGGTCGCCCTCCCGGTGACCCGCTCCGAGGAGGCCCGGAAGGCGGAGAGAGCGCTCTGGTTGGCGAGGTCCACCGAGACCACGACGGCGACACCCAGGGCGACCCCGAGGACCGCCAGGCCGAGCTGCCAGGGGTGCCGGGTGAAGTGCCGGCGGCTGGCGCGGCGCAGCAGGCCGCTCACCCGATCTCCCCGGGCCGCCGCTCCACCAGGCGGCCGTTCTCGATGGTCAGGAGACGGTCGGCGACGCCGACCACGTCGCGGCTGTGGGTGGCCATGACCATGGTCTTGCCGGCCTGACGGGTGAGGCGATCGAGAAGATCGAGCACCTCGAGCCCGGTGTCGAGGTCCAGGTTCCCGGTCGGCTCGTCGGCCAGCACCAGCTCGGGGTCGTGCATGAGGGCCCGCACGATGGCGATGCGCTGCCGCTCGCCCCCGGAGAGGCGGTCCGGGAAGCTGCCGGCACGGTGGGGGAGACCGACGGCGGTCAGCAGCTCCTCGGCGCGGCGCCGGTCCTCCGCTCCCACCTGGCGCGCCAGCTCCACCGGCAGGAGCAGGTTCTCCTCCACGGTGAGGGTGGGCAGGAGGTTGAAGAACTGGAAGACGAAGCCCACGCGGCGCCGCCGGAAGAGGGTGCGCTCGCGCTCGCTCAGCTCGCCCAGGTCCACACCGTCCACCAGCACCCGGCCCCCGGTGGGCTGGTCGATGCCGCTCAGCAGGTTCAGCAGGGTGCTCTTGCCGGAGCCGCTCCTGCCCAGCAGCACCACGAGCTGGCCGCGCTCGATCTCCACCGAGGCCTCGCGCAGCACCGTGTGCGTGGAGCTGCCCTCGCGGTAGCTCTTGGTCACGCCCTCCAGGCGGAGGAAGGGTGGGCTCGTGGGGGTCATGGGCTCGTCGGGCGGCGGGCGCGCCCGGCGCGCGCCGTCAGGTGAGCTCGGAGAGGATGAACTCCTCCAGCCGGTCTCTTACCTCTTCGTCGGGATCGACGAACTCGATGCCGAGCCGATGCTGCGACCCGTCCTCGCCGCCGGTCCGCTCGGAGCGCACGATCCGCGCCAGGGTGGCGAACTCGAAGGACGGAAAGCGGACCTCCATCCGGTGGGTCGAGTCGACGGGCGGCGAGACGTCGGTCTCGATCAGCATCCCCGAGACCGAGAGCTGCAGGACCCGGAACTCGGCTTCGCACTCCACCCGCGCCTCCTGCTGCGTCTGGAGACGGAAGCGGCCGAAGAGGCGCTTCTCCAGACTCACCATCGCGTTCTCGAGGATGAAGGTCTGGAGCTGGTCGGCCGAGCTCTCGAGCACCTTCTCGAAGTGCAGACCGGCGCGGTAGACGGGCTGCACCTCGCCCCACTCGTCACGCTGGGTGCGCACCAGGGAGCACCAGACCACCTTGCCCACCAGCGGCAGCGACGCTCCCCGGTGGGTGAGCTTGAGCGAGTAGTCGCGGCCCACCTTGAGCGAGCTGACCGCCTCGATCGCCATGCCGTCGATGCTGATGTTCAGCACCTTGGCGTCGGAGCTCAGAAGAAAGCTGCCGGTGACGCCGTCGACCCGGCGGCGCGGGCTCCTGCGGCGTTCGTTCGGCTTGCGGGGCGAGGCCATGGCTGCGACTCCGACACCGGGTCCGCGACGGGCGGCTGCCGTCGTTTTACCACAGCTCGGGTGCCGTCGCGGGCGGGTCTGCTATAAGAAGGCAATGTCCAGGCGGTACCGGCAGCGCGGGTACATGGACGACGACGGCGAGCGCCGCGGGCCGTCCCGCGGACCCCGCCCGGAGCGCCGGGACGGCCCCCGGGGGCGCGGGCTCGGCGCCCCCACGGAGACCCTGTTCGCCTGCTCCCGGTGCGGCGCCAGGATCGACGGACCGGCCGAGGTCGCCCCGGACGCCGTGTGCGCGAACTGCGGCTCGGATCTGCACACCTGCACCAACTGTCGCCATTTCGACACCGCGGCGCCGCGGGAGTGCCGGCAGCCCGTTCCCGAGCGGGTCAAGGCCAAGGCCGAGCGGAACGACTGCGAGCTGTTCGAGCCGAAGCGGGTCAAGGGCTTCGCCGAGGACGGCGGGACGCCTTCGGCCGGCAAGGCCGCCTTCGACGCCCTCTTCGACTTCTAGACGAGCCGAGACGGCGTGCTCTACCGCGCTCTCGCCGACCTCACCGCCCTGATCCACCTGGGCTTCGTCTTCTTCGTGGTCCTCGGCGGGCTGCTGGTGCTGCGGCGGCCGCGGTGGGCCTGGCTCCATCTGCCGGCGGTGGTCTGGGGGATCGCGATCGAGTGGGGCGGTTGGATCTGCCCCCTGACTCCGCTCGAGAACCGGCTGCGGGCGCTCGGCTCGCAGGCGGGGTACCCGGGGGGCTTCGTGGAGCACTACCTGCTCCCCGTGCTCTATCCGGGCGGGCTGACCCGCTCGATGCAGCTCCTCCTCGGGGCCTTCGTGCTCGTCGTCAACGCGGCGGTCTACGGGGCGCTCGTCGTCCGGCGCCGCCGCGGGTGATCGGCGCGCCCGATCCGTGCTAGCCTCCCGCGCATGCCGGCGATGGTCTCCGTCCTGATGGGTTCCCGCTCCGACTGGCCCGTGATGCAGCACTGCGCTGCGACGCTCGAGGAGCTGGGCATCGGGCACGACGTCCGCGTCCTCTCCGCCCACCGCACCCCCGAAGCCCTCTTCGAGTACGTGGCCGGCGCCGAGCGGGCCGGCACGCGGGTCTTCATCGCCGCCGCCGGGGGGGCCGCCCACCTCGCCGGTGTCGTGGCGGCCAAGACCACGCGGCCCGTTCTGGCGGTGCCCATGGAGTCCAAGATCCAGGGCATCGACTCGCTGCTGTCGATGGTCCAGATGCCGGCCGGGGTGCCGGTGGCGACCTTCGCCATCGGCAAGGCGGGGGCGGTCAACGCCGCCCTCTTCGCCGGCCAGGTGCTGGGGGTGGGGGACGCCGGCGTCGCCGAGCGGGTGGCGGACGACCGGCGCGGCCGCGCGGCGAGGGTGCTGGCCGACCCCGATCCCCGGCAGCCTCCGCCGAGCGACGGCTGAGGAGGGGATGGCGTCGCGGGTCGTCATCACCGGCGCCACCCGCGGGCTGGGCCGCGCGATGACGATCGGCTTCGCGCGGCGTGGCCACCACGTCGTCGGCTGCGGCCGCTCGCGCGAGCATCTGGACGAGCTGGCGCGCAGCCTGGGAGAGCCGCACGACTTCCGACAGGTGGACGTGCGAGGGGATGGGGTCGAGGAGTGGGCGGAGGGCGTGCTCGAGCGCTACGGCCCCCCCGACCTGCTGATCAACAACGCCGCGCTGATCAACCGGTCGGCGCCGCTCTGGGAGATCACGCGGGAGGAGATGGAGGAGCTCATCGGGGTCAACGTGCTCGGCGTCTACCGGGTCCTCGCCGCCTTCCTGCCGGCGATGATCGAGCGTCGCTCGGGCGTGGTGGTCAACCTGAGCTCCGGCTGGGGGCGCTCGACCTCGCCCGAGGTGGCGCCCTACTGCGCCAGCAAGTACGCCGTCGAGGGGATGACCAAGGCGCTCGCGCAGGAGCTGCCGCAGGGCATGGCGGCCGTGGCTCTCTCCCCCGGGGTCGTGGACACCGACATGCTGCGCTCGGCCTGGGGCGAGGACGCCGCGGCCCACCCCAAGCCGGAGGCGTGGGCCGAGCGGGCGGTACCCTACCTGCTCTCCCTGGGTCCGAAGCAGAACGGAGCCTCCCTCACGGTAAGCTGAGGCCGCCCGATGGCAGCCCTGGTCACCGCCTTCTGTCTGCTGGCCTACTTCGCCGGCTACACGCTCTACGCCCGCTACCTGGCGCGGCGGGTCTTCCGGCTGGACCCCGACCGGGTCACGCCGGCCCACGAGCTCGAGGACGGGGTGGACTACGTCCCGACCCGCAAATACGTCCTCTTCGGCCACCACTGGGCCTCGATCACCGGGCTCTCGCCGATGCTGGGGCCCGCCGTGGCCGTCATCTGGGGCTGGCTGCCGGCGACGCTGTGGGTGGTCTTCGGAGCTCTCTTCGTGGGCTGCGTCCACGATTTCGGCGCCCTGGTGGTGAGCATGCGGGCGCGCGGCATGTCGATCGGCAAGGCGGCCGAAGGGATCGTGGGACCGCGGGCCAAGACCCTCTTCCACCTGATCATCTTCTTCGGCATCGCCCTCGCGATGGGCGTCTTCGTCTTCGTGATCGCCGAGCTGTTCGCCATCAGCGACGCCTGGAGCCCGGACCGGCCGCTGGCCGACCCCGCCTCGTTCCCCACCGCGGTGCTGCCCTCGGCGGCCCTGGTGGTGCTGGCCATGATCATGGGATGGCTGCTCTACAAGCGGGGTGCGCCCCTCCTCCCGGTCACCGCGGTGGGCTTCGCGCTCATGCTGGCGTCGGTCTGGGCCGGTCTCGAGCTGCCCCTGCTCGGTCTCGAGCGCTCCGCCTGGCCGGAGCTGCCGACCTGGATCGTGCTCCTGCTGGGCTACTCCTTCGCGGCCTCCGTGCTGCCGGTGTGGAGCCTCCTCCAGGCGCGCGACTTCCTCAACTCGCTGCTGCTCTACCTGGGCCTGGGACTCGCCTACCTGGGGATCTTCGTCTGGCGGCCCGAGTTCGTGGCGCCGGCCTTTCGACCCCAGCCGGAGGGGGCCCCCAGCTTCTACCCCTTCGTCTTCATCGTCATCGCCTGTGGCGCCGCCAGCGGCTTTCACTCGCTGGTCGCCTCGGGCACCACCGCGAAGCAGATCGGCTCGGAGAAGGACGCGCGCTTCATCGGCTACGGCGGCATGGTGGGGGAGTCGCTGCTGGGGCTGCTGGCGGTGCTGGCGACCACGGCCGGGGTGGTGGCCGCAGGGGGCGGGTCGGCCCGGGAGCTGTGGGCCACCACCTACCGCGACTGGGACGCGATGAGCGGGCTGGGCAGCAAGATCGGCATCTTCATCACCGGCGCGGCCCACTTCATCGAGCGTCTCGGGGTGGCCGACCATCGGGTCGCCACCGCCTTCGTGGCCGTGGTGGTGGTCTCCTTCGCCCTGACCACCCTCGACTCGGCCACCCGGCTGCTGCGCTTCAACATCTCGGAGATCGGCGAGACCCTGGGTCTGAAGGTGCTGGCGAACCGCTACCTGGCGTCGGGTCTGGCGGTCGTCGTCATCGGCTTCTTCGCCTTCTACGAGATCGGGGGGCGGCCCGCCGGCCTGGCGCTGTGGGCGCTCTTCGGCACCACCAACCAGCTCCTCGCGGGCCTCGCCCTGCTGGTGGTCACCATGTATCTGAAGCAGAGGGGACGCAACGCCTGGGTCACGGCGCTGCCCGCCATCTTCATGCTGGTGTCCACGGTGGCGGCCATGGTGGACAACCTGGACGGCTTCCGACGCCAATGGAGCCAGGGGGGAGCGGTGCTCTTCGTGGTCGGCTCCATCCTCCTGGCCCTGGCGGTCTGGCTGCTCGTGGAGGCGGTGCTGGCCTGGCGGCGGCCGGCCTCGTCCGACCCGTAGGATCTATGGGCGGCCTGTGGCCGGTGGCGGGAGGGGGAGTGTGGGTTCGGTAACAGCACGGACGCAGGGGCTTCTGCAAGACTGTTCGCGGGAGGATCACATGAGAGGAAAGATTCGACAGACGGCCTGGATCCTGGGACTCGTGGTGGCTGCCGCCGGGGTCGTGCACGCGCAGACCGACTGCCGCGACCGGCTGGATCTGACCACCGCCTACGAGTGCGAGATCCGCGACGAGGCCGGTGGCTCGAGCCAGGGCACCGTGGAGTTCGCAGACGTGGACGGGGTGCTCTTCACCTCCACCCTGACCCTCGACGGCGGCGGGACGCCGGTGGTCACCACCGGAGTCTGCTCCTGCCGCAGCCGCGGCAGCCTGGCGGCGCCCCAGTTCGCCGCTGCGCTGGACTGGCACTGCGTGTCCGACCTCGGCGCCGGCCAGGCGGAAGTGCTCGCGGGAAAGACCACCGGCAACGGCAGGAAGCTCAAGCAGGTCGAGCTCTTCTCGGTCGATCAGGCCGTGCCGCAGGCGCTGTGGCTGCGGATGGAGTGCGAGGCCGCCAAGGGCGCCGGGCCGGGAAGCGCGGGCCCCGGATCCGGCGGCCCGGGGGCCGGCCCGGGCAACGGCAACCCCAACGACCCCGACGACGGCAACGGCAAGGGGAAGGGCAAGGGGAAGGGCAAGGGCAACGGCAACGGCGGCGGCAACGGCAAGGGGAAGGGCGGCGGCGGCGACTGAGGGTCGCCTCCTCCGGCCGGCTCCCTAGCGGGTGTCGTCCGCCGCCGTGACGGGGTGGGCGACCACGCCGTCGAGCTCCTCCACGAAGGTGGCGCCGAAGGCCGTGGCGGGCGTCCAGGCTCCCGGGGCCAGCTCGCCCGCGGTGACCCGCCGGGCGCACTCCACCGAGGAGACGGCGGTGAAGGCGTAGCCCTCCGGTGTCTCGAGCGTCGCGGTGACCGCGCCGCCGGGTCCCTCCGCCCGGCCCCACAGATAGACGCGGGCGCTCTCCCGGGTCTCCCGGTCGGGTCCGGTCACGGTCCGCTCGATGCGCCACTGGAGGAACCGCTTGACCGGGGCGAGACCGGCGATCGGGAGCAGCCGCCGCAGGCGGCGCATCCGGCGGATGGCGCTGGGCGGCGCTCCGGTGTAGACGCGGATGCTCGGGATGCCGGTGGTGCGGAAGGCGCTGGCCACGTCGCCCCAGGGGATCGTCATGGCCCACCGGGGGCCGCACGAGAAGTGGATCTTCTTGACGTCCCAGGCGGGCGGCACCGGCACGATCTCGCCGTCCCGACGGATGGCGCCGGCGTGCGGGAGCGACTCGATCATGGTCTTCAAGGTGCCCCGGCTGGCCGAGCCGCCGTCGCTGGCGAAGGCCAGCTCGAGCCGCTCGGCGCCCGGCAGCGCCGCGGCCAGACGGGCGGCCAGACAGTCGGTGGGCACGACGTCGAAGCCGGCGCCGGGGAGGAGAGCGACCCCCGCCCCCTGCGCCTTGGCGTGGCGGCGGTAGATCGACTCGAAGACGGCGATCTCGCCGGTGATGTCCAGGTAGTGGACGCCGCCGGCCAGGCAGGCCTCGACCATGGCCCGGCTGGTGCGCACGAACGGGCCGGCGCAGTGGAGCACCGTCCTCACGCCGCCCAGGCCCCGCGCCAGCGCCGCGGAATCGTCGAGGGCGAAGATCCGGTGGGGGAGGTCCAGCTCCGCCGCGAGTCGGGCGACCGGCTCTTCCCGGCGGCCGGCCAGCAGCGGGCGCAGGCCGCGGCGCGCCGCCTCGCGGGCCACCAGCTCGCCGGTGTAGCCGTTGGCGCCGTAGACCAGCCAGCCGTCGTGAGCGCTCATGCGAGCGATTGTAGGGCAGGTAGGATGGCGGGGTGAGCGGCGAGCGTTGGACCCTGCGCGGCGGCACCGTCCTGACGCTCGACGGCGAGGCGCGGATCGTGCCGTCGGCGGACGTGGTCGTGGAGGCCGGACGGATCGCGGCGGTGGGACCCGGCGCCGGGGGCGCCGCGGCGCCCGGCGACGTGGAGCTGGACGGCGACCTGGTGCTGCCCGGGCTGATCCAGGGTCACCTGCACCTCGGGCAGACCCTCTTCCGCGGCCTCGCCGAGGGCCGTCGGCTGCTGCCCTGGCTGCGCGAGCGGATCTGGCCCCTGGAGGCCGCGCACGACGACGAGAGCGCCTACTGGTCCACCCTGCTGGGCGCCTCGGAGTGCCTGCTCGGGGGCACCACCATGGTGCAGGAGATCGGCATCGGCCCGGGAGCGCGGGGGCTCCTCGAGGGTCTGCGCGACTCGGGGCTCCGGGCCCAGGCCGGGCTCTGTCTGATGGACTCGGGCGACGGCCTGCCCCGGCGGCTGCGAGCCGACACCGAGGCGACGCTGGTGGCGACGGAGGAGCTGGGAGGGGAGTTCGACGGCGCCGCCGGCGGGCGACTTCGCTATCTGCTCAACCCGCGCTTCCTCCTCTCCTGCTCCGACCCGCTCTGGGCCGGGGTGCGGGAGCTGGCCGAGCGGCGCGGCTGGGCGATCCACACCCACGCCTTGGAGCAGCGGGAGGAGGGGCAGGAGGTGCTGCGCCTCAAGGGGGCCGACGAGATCGAGTACTTCGACCGTACCGGGATCCTGGCGCAGGACTTCCGCATCGCCCACGGCGTCTGGCTCACCCACGAGCACCTGGAGAGGGTGCGGGGCCGCCGCTTCAGCGTGGTCCACTGCCCCAGCTCGAACTGCAAGCTGGGGTCGGGGATCTGCGATCTGCCGGCGTTGAAGGCGGCCGGAATCCCCGTCGGGGTGGGAACCGACGGCGCCGCCTGCAGCAACACCCTGGACGCGCTGGCGGAGGTGCGGCTCGCCGCCCTCCTGCAGAGCCTGGAGCGGGGCCCGGGGAGCTTCCGCGGCGTGGACGCCCTCCGGCTGGCGACGAGCGAGGGCGCTCGCGCACTGGGGCTGGAGGACGAGCTCGGCTCGGTCGAGCCGGGCAAGCGGGCCGACCTCCTGGTCCTGTCGCGCAGCCGGCCGGAGCTGTGGGGTGCGGCGGAGGCCGATCTCCACGACCTGGTGGTCTACGGCGCCACCCGGGCGGCGGTGCGACGCGTGGTCGTGGGGGGCGAGACGGTCGTGGAGGAGGGGCGTCTCACTCGTCTGGATCCACAGCGGATCCGGACGGGGGCGGCCCGCTCTCTGAAGCGGCTCCTGGAGCGGGCGAAGGTGACTCTCTGACGCCTCGGCGCTCGGCGAGCTCGAAGTAGAGGAGCGCCGGGACGCCGGTGGCGATCACCACCGCGTAGTGCAGACCGCGGTAGATCAGGGTCGCCGCCGCGGCATCGGTCTCGCCGATTCCCAGGGCGATGAAGCCGGCGGCCATCGCCGCCTCGGTGGTCGCCACACCCCCCGGACTGCCCGTCACGGCGCCCACGATGACCCCGCCGCCGACCACCGCGACCACCGCGGCCAGCCCGATCTCGACGTCGAGGGCGCGGAAGACCAGCCACTGGGCTCCGGCGTTGAAGGTGGCGTAGACGAGGCTCCACCCGATCATGGCCAGCAGCAGGTCACCCTGCCCCAGCAGCCGGCGCAGCATCTCCACCAGGCCGCGCCCGTGCTCGGCGAGGGCGGGGAAGCGCTCCGCCCGCGCCCGCGCCCCGGCGATCACCGTCTCGACCAGGCGGGAGCTCAGGGAGATGCGGCCGGAGCGCAGACCGACCACGGAGAGCGATGCCGCGGCCCCCACCCCCAGCCCCACCGCGACCAGCAGGAGCGACCCCCGCTGCCATGCGAGCACCACCCCGACGCCCCAGAGGAGAAGCGCGGCGGCGGCGCCGTGGGTGGCCTGGTCGAAGAGGACGACGCCGTAGTGCCGGCCGAAGCTGAGCCGGCTGCCGCGCGCCAGGTATCGGGCTCGGAAGATCGCCCCGAAGACGCGCAGGTAGGGGGTCGCGTGGTTGACGGCGACCGAGGCTGCCACGGCCGCCAGGCGCCGCAGGGGCCGGGAGGGCTCGCCCAGCCGCGCCAGGGCCAGCCCCCACCGCTGCGCCCAGGCGACGAGCCGGCCGGCCAGGAGAAGGGCGGCCGCCGCCGCCAGCGCCCGATCGACCTGGCCGAGCCGAGATCTGAGCGTCTCCCAGTCCATTCCCGCGGCCAGCTTCCACGCCACCGCCAGCACCAGCAGGGCGAAGATCGTCTTGGCCGCGACCTTCAGCGGTCGGTGTGAGCGACGGATCGTGGACGGGGCGGGGCGGGACACGGCGCCCGCAACGTTACCCCTTCTGGTAGTTTCGCCGGCCGTGAGGTGGCTCGCGCTCCCCCTGCTGCTGATGGCCTCGGCCGTCGCCCCCGCCGCCGCGGCGGCCGAGCGCCCGTCGGTGCTGCTGGTGACCATCGACACCTTGCGCGCCGACCGGGTCTCCTCCTACGGCCACCTCCGGCAAACCACGCCCTCGATCGACGCGCTCCTGGCCGCCGGCCGCCGCTTCACCAACGCCCGCACCGTGGAGCCCCTCACGGCCCCCGCCTTCGCCTCGATGCTGACCTCCCTGCATCCGCACGGCCACGGCCTGACCCGCAACGGGCTGGCGGCGCGCTCGAACCTGGTTAGCTTCGCCGGCCTCATGGGGCGGCGGGGCTACCGCACGGCCGCCTTCGTGGGCAACTGGACGCTGCGCGACGAGCTCTCCGGCTTCGGCGAGTACTTCGACGTCTACGAGACGGTGCTCACCCGGAAGCGTTGGTTCGGGCTCTACAAGCGGGAGGCCACCGCCGACGACGTCAACGCCGCGGCGCTCGACTGGCTCGCCGAGCACCGCGCGAGCGAGCCGGGGCGGCCCTGGCTGCTCTGGGTTCACTACACGGAGCCGCACGCGCCCTACCGTCTGCAGCGCGAGTACCTGGACCAGCTCGGTCTCAAGGCGAGCGGCAGCTTCTTCGCCCCGAGCAAGCGCTACGACTCCGAGGTCGCCTTCGCCGACGACCGCCTCGGGCGGCTACTGGCCCAGGTGGAGAAGGCCGACCCGGGGGGCGACCGGCTCACGGTCTTCCTGTCGGACCACGGCGAGAGCCTGGGCGACCACGGGTACTGGGGGCACGGGCGCCACCTCTACGAGGACACTCTCTGGATCCCGCTGGGCTTCACCTGGCCGGGGCGGATCGCCCCCGGAGCCGTGGAGGCCCCCGCCTCCATCCTGGACGTGTCTCCGACCCTGCTGGGTCTGGTCGGTCTTCCCGCTCCGCCCCACTTCCGGGGCTTCGACTGGTCCGGGGTGCTGCTCGACGGCGCGGAGCCGCCGGAGGGCCGGGTGACCCTCCACCAGGCGCACCGCGCCGCGGTCGAGCCCCAGGAGGACAACACCCGGCTCCGCCGCCGCGGCCTGCTGGAGGTGGCCCGGGTGGCGGGGGGCCGGAAGGAGGTCTTCCGGCCGGCCAAGCGGCGCCGCTGGGTCCACGACCTGGTCGAGGACCCGGACGAGCTGAGCGAGCCGCTGCGCCAGGCCGAGCCGTCGCCGGAGCTGGCGCGCTGGCTGGCCGAGGTGCGGGAGGGCCTGGCGGCGGCCGACGACCTGCCGCCCCCGACCCTCACGGACGAGGACATCCAGGCCCTCCGGGCGCTCGGCTACATCGACTGAGAGGGGGCCGCCGGGGTCAGCCCGGGAGGGGCCAGGCCCGGTCGGCCCAGAGGAACCAGTACTCGAAGGCGGGCATCCCCGTCAGCGCCGCCGCCTGACGCACCGCCTCGCGGTAGACGGCGGCCTGCGGGGCGTAGGAGGCGACCCGCTCGGCCAGCGCCTCTTCTCCCTCCACGCGGTCGGTCTTGAAGTCGATCACCAGGGGTCGTCCGCTCTCCGGGTCGCGGACCAGCAGGTCGATGGCGCCGGTCCACGCTCCGACCGGCTCGGGATGCCCGCGGCCGTCGAGGGGGGTGGCGGCCGGCGGCATCACCACGGGCAGCTCGCGGGCGAGGACATGGGGTCCCAGGGAGCGGAAGCGCGCCAGCAGCTCGCCCCTCTCCAGCCGCGCGAAGAGGGCGTCCGCCCTCTCCCGGCCGTCGGCCTGGAAGGCCGGCGGCAACGAGGAGTCGAGGGCGGCCTCCAGCCGGCGGCGCTGCGCCGCGAGCTGCGCCCGGGGATCGTCGTCGTGGTCCCAGGTCTCGAAGAGACGGTGGAAGGCCTCGCCGACGGCGAGGGCGACCGGACGCGAGCTCGCCGCCGCCGCCCCGCCGCCC
>JAWWBN010000011.1:0-33172 GCA_033720955.1 Thermoanaerobaculia bacterium
GATGAGACGCCGCATGCCACACCCCCTCCGAGGGAAGGCGGCCAGCTTAGCTCACCCGGTCCTTCCCGGGGGGCCGAAGAGAAAAAGAGCCGGGCGGCCTCGCGGCCGGCCCGGCTCCTCCACTGTCGCGAAAACGAGGTTACGGCAGGATGACGGCGTCGATCACGTGGATCACGCCGTTGCTGGCCTCGATGTCGGCGGTGGTGACGGTGGCGCCATCCACCTTGACCGAGCCGTCGGCCACGGTGAAGTCGACGTCGGAGCCCTGCACGGTGGTCGCGCTGGCGCCGTCCTGCACCTGGGCGGCCATCACCTTGCCCGGCACCACGTGGTAGGTCAGGACCGCCACGAGCTGGTCCTTGTTCTCGGGCTTCAGGAGGTTCTCGACGGTGCCCGCGGGCAGCGCGGCGAACGCCTCGTCGGTCGGCGCGAAGACGGTGAACGGACCGTCGCCCTTCAGCGTGTCCACGAGACCCGCGGCCTGCACGGCGGCGACCAGGGTGTCGAAGGTGCCGGCGCCGGCGGCGATGTCGACGATGTCCTTCGGGCTCTCGGTGCTGTCGGCGACGGCCGGGACGGCCACGATCAGCGCCAGGGCGGCGACGGTGAGGATCTTGGTCAGCTTCATCTGCTATCTCCTTGTCAGGGGGTTTGTCCTCTGGCTCGGGCGAGGCGCCCGAGATCCTGCGGTCACCCCTTCCTTCGGCCTCCCGCGGCCATCGGTTGCGGGCCGGAGGAGCGGTCAGAAGCCGGGCAGCCGCGCGCGCCGAAGACGCAGGCTGTTGAGCACCACGGTCACCGAGGAGAAGGCCATGGCCGCCGCCGCCAGCGCCGGGTGGAGCTGGCCCAGGAGGGGTGGCACCCCGGGGAAGGGGGCCAGGACGCCGGCCGCGACGGGGATCAGCGCGACGTTGTAGAAGAAGGCCCAGAAGAGGTTCTGGCGGATGGTCCGCAGGGTGGCGCGCGAGAGGCCGATGGCCCGCGCCACCCCCTCCAGGTCGTCGCCGACGAGGGTCACGGCGGCTGACTCCATGGCCAGGTCGGCGCCCGAGCCGATGGCGATCCCCACGTCGGCGCGCGCCAGCGCCGGAGCGTCGTTGATGCCGTCGCCCACCATCGCCACCCGGCGACCCTCGCTCTGGAGCGAGCGCACCACCGCCTCCTTCTCCTCCGGCAGCGTCTCCGCGAAGACCTCTTCGATCCCCACCTCCCGCGCCACCGCCGCCGCCGCGCTGCGACGGTCGCCGGTGACCAGCACCGGGCGCACGCCCAGCCGGACGAGGTGCCCGACGGCCGCGGCGGCGCCCGGCTTGACGGGGTCGGCCACCGCCAGCACTCCGGCCAGCTCGCCGTCCACCGCGACGGCGAACACGGTTCTGCCCCGGGCCTCCAGGCTCTCGACGACGGCCGCCGCCTCGGACCCGAGCGCCCCGCCCGTCGTCCACACCGGCCGCCCGACCCGCACCGTGTGCGATCCCACCGTGGCCTCGACGCCGCGCCCCGCCGAGCTGGTCATGCCCACGCGGGCGGGCAGCTCCAGGCCCCGCCGCCGCGCCTCGTCCACCACCGCGCGGGCGATGGGGTGGTCGGAGCCCGATTCGGCGGCCGCCGCCAGCGCCAGCGCCTCGTCGCCGTGGCCGGCCAGCGGCCGCCAGTCGGTGACCTCGGGGCGGCCGCGGGTCAGGGTGCCGGTCTTGTCGAGCAGCGCCGCCTCCAGGCGGTGGGCCTCCTCGAGGGCGCGGCTGGAGCGGAAGAGGATCCCCATCGTCGCCCCGCGGCCCATGCCCACCATGATCGCCGTCGGGGTGGCCAGCCCCAGGGCGCAGGGGCAGGCGATGACCAGGACCGCCACCAGCCGCAGCATCGCCGGCACGAAGGCGCCGCCGACGCCCCACCAGAGAGCGAAGGCCAGGAGGGCGACGCCGATCATCGCCGGCACGAAGACCGCCGACACCCTGTCCGCCAGATCCTGGATGGGCGCCCGGCTGCCCTGCGCCTCGCGCACCAGCCGGACGATCCGCGCCAGCACCGAGTCCTCGCCGACGCCGGTGGCCCTCACGGTGAGCAGTCCGTGCCGGTTGACCGTGGCGCCGAAGACCTCGTCGCCGGGGCCCTTGTCCACCGGGAGGGGCTCGCCGGTCAGCAGGCTCTCGTCCACCGCCGAGCTGCCTGCGAGGACCTCACCGTCCACCGGCACCCGCTCCCCCGGTCTGACCACCACCCTGTCGCCGGCGCGCACCGCGGAGAGGGGGACCCGGCGCTCGATCCCCTGCGGGTCGATCACCCAGGCGGTTTCGGGCGCCAGCTCCATGAGACCGCGGATGGCGTCGGAGGTGTGGGCGCGGGCCCGCGCCTCGAGCATCTTGCCCAGCTTGATGAGGGTGATGATCAGCGCCGAGGTCTCGAAGTAGACGTGTCCGCCCGCCGCCGGCGTCAGCAGCACCGCCACCGAGTACAGATAGGCGGTGGACGAGCCCAGCGCCACCAGGACGTCCATGTTGGCGCGCCGGTTCGCGAGGCTGCGCCAGCCGCCGACGTAGAAGCTCCGGCCGGTGTAGAGCTGCACCGGGGTGGCGAGGGCCAGGAGCAGCCAGCGGAAGAGGGGGTGGGAGGGAAGCGATCCCAGGAGACCCAGATCGCCCCCCATGCCGAGCAGAAAGAGGGGCGCCGTGAAGACCGCTCCCACCAGGAACTCCCGTCGCTGGCGGGCCGACTCCGCCCTCCGGGCGATGCTCTCGGCGTCGGGGGCGCTCTCGGCGTCGGCGACGATGAGCTGGTAGCCGGCCCGCTCCACCGCCGCGGCGAGATCCTCGCCGCTCGCCCGGGACGGGTCCCAGGAGACGGTGACCGTGTCGGCGGCCAGGTTGACCTTGGCCTCGCTGACCCCGTCCACCCGCGCGGTGAGGGCGCCCTCCACCGCCGTCGCGCACGCGGCGCAGCTCATCCCCACGACGGGAAAGGACTTCCGCTGGAAGCTGCCGGTGGCCATCGCTCTCGACCCTCTACCGCAACACGCCCCGCGCCGGGCTCATTCCGGAGCGGGGGAGTCCCCGAGGTGGGCGGCGTAGCCCGAGAGGGTGCGCCGCGGAACCGCGGGCGTAGCCCATCAGGGAGATGCGCACCCGGCCCGGCCGGGCGGCTCGTAGAGGAAGGCGGTGCGTTCCAGGAAGCCGGCGTGCCGCTCCATCGCGGCGAGATGCCGCGGGATCTCCCGTGAGGCGTAGCCGCGTCCGCGCAGCAGCTCGGCGGCGCTGGCGCGCCATCCGTCCTCTCGCTGTCGCAGGAAGAGAGCGGCCACGTCGTCCCAGTCGCCGAGGCGGGCCAGCAGGTCGGGGTGGAAGAGGTCCTCGAACCGGGCCTCCGTGGTGAGCCGGCCGAGGGTGGTCCGGTAGGCGCCGGCGAGAGCTTCGCGGAAGAGCGACCTCCCCTCCCGCGCCCGCTCCGGCGAGACCCGGTAGATCCGGCCCAGCAGCTCGAAGAGACTGTCGCCGCACCGGCGGCCTCCCTCCAGACCCCCCAGGAAGAAGTCGTCCGACTCCATGCGTCCGAGGACCTTCCACGGCAGGAGCCCGGTCTGCTCCCAGGGCGGCAGGGTGAGCTCGTCGTGGTCCATGAAGACGAGCTCGACCCGCCACTCCGCCTCCCGCCAGACGCGGCGCAGACCGACGTTGCGGCCGACGAAGGACTCCCCCCGCGAGCAGCCGCGGACGGCGAGCAGGGTCCCCCAGACGCGCGCGGCCTGGCGCAGCAGGTCCAGGTAGACCGCATCCGCCCGCCGGCGGCGACGGCTCAGAGCGGCGCCGACGTAGGCGTCGTAGGACACGCCGAGCCCGGGAGGCGGCCGATGGGGGGGCAGCAGCTCGGCGAGCAGGGTGTCGGCCAGCCTCCGGCGTGCCCGCCGGCCGGTGGGGCTGCCGGGCACGTCGTGGAAGTAGCTCGCCGCGCCGTCGGAGGACAGGTAGCGGGCGGCGAGGTCCACCCGCAGATCGCTCGAGCCCGCCAGGATGGCCTGGGCCGGCTTGGTGTGGACGAGGAACTCGTGGGTCAGGGCACGGCCGTCCTCGGGCTCCGGGCGCTTCCAGTCGCGCTCGCGCACGAACGCCCGCCATGCCGCCTCCAGAGTGCGGCGCATGGCGTCGTGCCCGGCGCCGAAGACGTGGGGGTCGTCGAAATAGTGGTGCAGGTCGCGGTCCCCGGCGCCGGTGGGGACGTCGAGGATGGTCTGGATCGCCGCCGCGGTGGAGACCGGCGCCTTCTCGCCGTGGACCCGCCGGTAGAGGGCGCCGAGCTTGGCCGCGGCGTTGGCCTCCCAGTTCAGCGCCAGGCCCATGCTGCCCCCGTCCAGACGGTGGGAGGGCGGCACCGCGCGGCCTCCGCGCCGGTAGGCGACCCCGAGAGGCAGCTCCTCGCGGCGGCCGGCGCGCTTGATCTCGATCTCGAGACAGCTCCCCGGCGGGCGCACCGTGAGCACCACGGTGCCGGGGGGATAGCGCACCAGCGAGAAGAGCTCCGACGGGGTATCGGGTCCGACCCAGAAGATCTCGCCGGCCCGGGCGAGGGCGCCCAGAATCTCCGCCTCGTAGCGCGGCAGCCGCCGGAAGAGACGACGCGCGGCGCCGCCGCCCTGGGAGTCGTCGCGCAGGAAGGGGGAGGGGATGGCTCGGGAGCGCCGCACCTCCTCGAGGACCCAACCGACCACCTCCTCCGGCTCGAGCAGATAGCGGGTGAGCCACAGACGGCAGGGCGTGCGGGCGAGGGCGAGGAGCCGGCGGAGACCGGCGGCCGTCGTGCGGCGGCCCCGGACACCGGTCCGGGCCCAGCCGTTCGCAGCCAGGAGGTCGAGAAGCTGGTCGAGAAAGAGGTCCGGGTCGCGGGTGGTGAAGCCGTCGCGAAGCACGCTCGCGCGCACCCGATCGCCGGCTCCCACGAGTCCCAACGCTCCCAAGAGCTCGCGAGCCGCCCGGCCCCGCGGCGGAGAGCGCACGATCAGGACCTCGAGCACCGCCGCGGCGAAGAAACGCAGCTCGCGGGGGTCTCCGAGCTCGCCTCGGACGACCGAGATCAGCTCGGTGCGCGTCCGCCGGTCGAGCCCCTGGCAGGCCACGAGGCGCTCGGTGAGGTCGAGCGCCCGGGGCTCCGAGCCCAGCTCGCGATGGACGACGCGGACGAGCCGCCGCGGCAGGGCGCCGCCGCCGATCTACTTGCCCCCCGACTTGCCGCCGCCCCGGCTCCCGCCCGGATCGCCGCCGCCGGGGTCGCCGCCCTTCTTTCCGCTGTTCTCTCCGGAGCCGCTCTCGCTGGCCTGGATCCCGGCCGCCAACGCGGTCTGGAAGATGAGCGCCGTCTGCTCGGGCAGGGTCATGGTGATCTGGCCGTTGGAGACGACGCGGAGCCCATCGACGAGGCCGGTGTTGATCACCTGCGCCGTGGCCGAGTCCAGGGCCAGGATGACCGGAGTCGCGGCGGTGCCGCCGCCCTCCTTCCCCGCGCCGCCACCGCCGCTCTTGGTCTTGCCGCTCATGGGAGGCTCCTTTCCGGTCGCGCACCGGGCCGGAAGCGCCCCCGATGCGCGCTCCCCCGAGGCGCGGCGGGCGCCGGCCTGGAGGGTTCGCTGCACTCTGGCTCGCTGTCTGGAAGGATTCTATTACAGCCTCCGTGGGTCCCGGCCGCTCCGCGGCGGCCTCCGGCCCATTCGCTTCGACGCGGCCGCCGGCTCAGCTTGCCTGCCGCCCCGACGAAGGGTCGGAGTCGCCACCGCGGCAGCTCTCCTGGCTGGTCGGCCTCGGCTCGAGGTCCAGCACCGAGAAGCGGCCGCGGCCCAGCAGGGGGGGCCGGCGGCTCGCCGCCGCCTCCAGGAGCCCGAGGGCGGTCCCCAGCGGGACCGGCAGCCGCGCCGCCCAGCCGCGGGGAGCCAGAACCCCGTCCAGAGAGTAGACGAGGCGGAGTCGGAACCAGGGGGCGAACAGGCGGTAGGCCTGCCGCGGCGAGTAGAGCAGGTGATCCACGCTCTGGCCCCCGAGCTCGATCGTCCGCGTCGCCGTGTCGCCGCCCCGTTCGGGGGAGGCGAGCAGGTGGAGAACCATGCGGCCCCCCGGGCGCAGGAGCGAGGCGGCCGTCGCGGCGAAGGCGCGCGGGTCGCGGAGGGTGTTGATTCCGGCGAAAGAGGAGACGATGCCGTCGAAGGGGGTCCGGGGGGCGAGTCCGGGCCGCTCGACGTTGAGCGCCACCGGGGTCACCCGGGCCGAGAGGTCCTCCGCGCGGCTCTTGCGGCGCAGGCGGACGAGCATCCCCGGCGACAGGTCCGCCGCCACCACCCGCACTCCCCTGTGGGCCAGGGCCAGGCTGTCGGCGCCGGTGCCACAGGCCACGTCGAGCACCCTGTCGCCGGCGCCGAAGAGCCGGCGGTGGTGACGCCAGAGGACCCGGCGCGCCCAGAGGTCGCGGGCGAGGGCGTGGTCGTACGCCTCCGCGAAGGCGTCGTAGGCGGCCCCCGCCCGCCGGTGGTGGTCGCGGGGCTCCGTCGGACTCTCCCTCACGACGGTCCTACCGTGGCTCGACCCATTCTCCCGGCGCCGCGCCGGAGAGGGCCCTCGGCGGGAAGAGGGGCGGGGGCCGGCAGTCGCCCAGGGCGGCGACCACGCGGCGCGGCTCAATCACTCTCTGTCAGCGCCTGATCGAGGACGGCGATCAGCTCCTTGGCGTCGGCCAGCCCGAAGGCCTTGCGCCACACCCGGGCGGGCTCGTTGCCGACGATGATCACGTTGGTGTGGGCCTCCGGGGTGTCGGCGTACTGCCCGAGCCGGGAGAGCGCCCAGTCCACGTTCTGCTTGTCGCCGCCGAGGAAGTACCAGCCCGGCCGGGCGCCGAAGCGGTCGGCATAGGCCTTGAGCCTGTCCGGCGTGTCGGTCTCGGGATCCACCGAGATGGACAGCAGCCGCACCTCTGTCTCCATCCGGTCCCCGAGCCACTCCTGGATCGCCGCGAGCTTGCCGCTCATGAGGGGACAGACCCCGGTGCAGGTGGTGAAGAATGCGTTGATCACCACGGTCTTGCCCTGGAGCAGGTCCGAGTAGAAGCGCAGCGAGGCGCCGTGCTGACTGACCAGCTCGACGTCGGAGAAGTACTCCCGCTCGCGGGAGCGGTCGTCGGCGGCGGGCGGATCGGGCCGCTCGTGCCCGCCCTCCGTCTGCCCCCCGGAAAGGCCTGCCGGAGCCAGCAGCGCCAGCGTGGCCAGGAGCGCCGCGGCGGCCAGGAGAGGGCAGGCGGCGTGCGTGGCTCGGAGGGTGGGGCGGCCGATCAAGCTCGAGTCTCCAGTCTCTGGCCGCCTCCGGCCTGCCGGCTGGAGCGGCTCCGCAGATTTGACGGAGAACGGAGGCTGCCCTATGCTAGCAGGCAACTTCAAGAGAGTTTCAGTGCGAAAGAGCGGGGCGGAGCGGTCCGCTCGCGGTCTTTCGACGCTCGGCGCGACTCGATGACCGACGTCCTGCTGGCCACTTCGTTCTTTCTCAAGAACGACTCGAAGCAGATGGAGAAGATGCGGCCCTATGCGCCGCTGGGCACCCTCTACGCGGCGAGTCATCTGCGGGGCCGCGGTCGCTCGGTGGCCCTCTTCGACGCCATGCTGGCCGAGGGGCTCTCCGAGTACGAAGGCAAGCTGGACGAGCATCGGCCCCGGATCGTCGCCATCTACGAGGACCTCTTCAACTTCCTCAACAAGATGTGCCTCCAGCACGCCCGCGAGGCGGCCTGCCGGATGGCCGAGCTGGCGCGCGGGCGCGGCGCGCGGGTGGTCGTCGCCGGCTCCGACGTCAGCGACCACCCCGAGCCGTACTTCGAGCGCGGGGTGGAGTTCGCCCTGGTCGGCGAGCCCGACCACTCCCTGGCGGCGCTGGTGGACCACCTGATGGAGGACGGCGGCGGGGCGCCGGGGACCATCCCCGGGCTGCTGCTTCCGGAGGGCGGGACAGAGGAGGCGGAGACCCTGGTCGGTCTGCAGCCGGTGAAGCCGGAGCGCGACCCGGACACCTTCCCATTCCCCGCCTGGGACCTCCTCGACGTCGAGCGCTACCGTCGGGTGTGGCTGGACGCCCACGGCTACTACAGCCTGAACCTGGCGAGCACCCGCGGCTGCCCGTTCCACTGCAACTGGTGCGCGAAGCCGATCTGGGGCCAGCAGTACGCGATGCGCTCGCCGGCCAACGTCGCCGAGGAGATGGAGCTGGTGAAGCGCACTCTGCGCCCCGACCACCTCTGGTTCTCCGACGACATCTTCGGTCTCCAGCCCAGGTGGGTCGCCGAGTTCGCCGACGAGGTCGAGGCGCGGGACGCCTCGATCCCCTTCATGATCCAGTCGCGGGTCGACCTGATGACCGAGAAGGCGGTGGACGGGCTGGCGCGGGCCGGCTGCGTGGAGGTGTGGATGGGCGTCGAGAGCGGCAGCCAGAAGATCCTCGACGCCATGGACAAGGGAACCCGGCTGGAGCAGGTGCCCGCCGCCCGCAAGCGGCTGCGGAAGGCCGGCATCAAGGCCTGCTTCTTCATCCAGTTCGGCTATCCCGGAGAGACCTTCGAGGACATCATGGCGACGGTGCGCGTGGTGCGCGAGACGCTGCCCGACGACATCGGCATCAGCGTGAGCTACCCTCTGCCGGGCACGAAGTTCTACGAGATGGTGCGCAGACAGCTCGGCGACAAGGACCACTGGGACGACTCCAACGACCTGGCCATGATGTTCCGCGGCACCTACGAGACGCCCTTCTACCGCCACCTCCACAACCTCCTGCACCGCGACCTGGAGCTGCGGCAGGATCTGGCCCGGGCGCCCGCCGAGCCCGAGCTGCTGCGCCGGCTGGACGAGCTCAACGGGCTCTGGTTCGACCTCGGCCGCATGGAGCCGGAGCATCTCAGCGAGAACCCGACCCTGATCCGCAAGGACTACGCCGAGCCGACGTCGCCCGACCTGTCGAAGCGGTACAACTAGCGATGGCCGACGTCCTCCTGACCCACGGGTACTTCCTCTACGAGGACCCGAAAGAGATCGAGATCATGAAGCCCTACCCGACGCTGGGGCTGCTCTACATCTCGGCCCACCTGCGTCGCGAGGGGTTCGACGTGGAGCTCTTCGACACCACCTTCTCGGATCGCGAGACGCTCTACCGGCGGCTGCGCTCCGACTCGTCCGGGGTGGTGGGGATCTACACCAACCTGATGACCCGGGGCCCGGTCCTGGAGATCCTCCGGGTCGCCGGCGAGGCCGGGTGGACCGTGATCCTGGGCGGGCCCGAGGCGGCCAACTACCCCGAGCAGTACCTGGAGCACGGAGCCCACGTGGTGGTGGCGGGCGAGGGCGAGGCGACGATGGCCGAGCTGCTGCCGGCGCTGGCCGAGCGGGGTCCCCACCGTCTGCACGGCGTGGCCGGGACCATCTTCCGCGACGAGACCGGTGAGGTGGTGGTCAACCCGGAGCGCGCCCAGATCGCCGACATCGACTCCATCCCGTGGCCCGACCGCGAGCAGATCGATCTCGCGCGCTACGTCGACGTCTGGCGCGAGCACCACGGCATGGGCAGCGTCAACCTCATCACCGCCCGCGGCTGCCCCTACCGGTGCAAGTGGTGCTCGCACGCCGTCTTCGGCTTCACCCACCGGCGCCGCAGCGTCCTCGACTGCGCCGACGAGGTGGAGCACATCCGGGAGCGCTGGGCGCCCGACCAGGTGTGGTACTCCGACGACGTCTTCACCATCCACCACCGGTGGCTGTACGAGTTCTCCGCCGAGCTCGAGCGGCGCGGCATCCAGATGCCCTTCGAGACGATCTCTCGCGCCGACCGGATGATGAAGGACGAGGTGCTGGAGACCCTGGCCAGGATGGGCTGCTACCGCGTGTGGATCGGCTCGGAGAGCGGCAGCCAGCGGATTCTGGACGCCATGGAGCGGGGCGTCACCGTGGACGAGGTGCGCTGGGCCACGAAAGCCGCGCAGCGCCACGGCATCGAGGTGGGGATGTTCTTCATGTGGGGCTACGAGGGCGAGGAGCTCGAAGACATCGAGGCCACCATCGAGCACGTCAAGGCGTGCAACCCCGACATCTTCTTCACCACGGTCGCCTACCCCATCAAGAACACCGCGTACTACCGGGAGGTCAGCGACCGGATCGTGACCCCCGGCGACTGGGCGGCCACCACAGATCGCGACCTCGCCCTCTCCGGCCGGCACTCCAAGGCCTACTACAAGCACGCCGACCGCTGGCTGCGCAGCGAGGTCGAGGCCTCCCGTCTGGAGGGGACGGACCCCGAGCAGGCGGCGGCCCGGCGCATGGCGGCGGTCGAGGCGCGTCGTGCTCTCCTGGCCAGCGCGGCCGAGGTCGAGGCCTGACCGGATCCCCCTTCGACGAGACCGCCGCAGGCTACGACCGGGAATTCACCGACACCCTTCTCGGCGGCCTGCTGCGGCGCGCCGTCTGGCGGCGGCTGGAGGCGCGCTTTCGGCCCGGCGACCGGGTGCTGGAGCTCAACTGCGGCACCGGCGAGGACGCGGTCCACCTGGCGCGCCGCGGTGTCTCGGTGCTGGCCACCGACGCCTCGCCGGCCATGGTGGAGCGCGCCCGCGCCAAGGCCGAGGCGGCCGGCGTCGCCGACCGGGTCGAGACCCGGCTGCTGCCCTTCGAGGCGCTCGGCGAGCTCGCCGGCCGCGGCTTCGACGGCGCGCTCTCCGACTTCGGCGGTCTCAACTGCGCCGCCGACCTGGCGCCGGTGGCCCGGGGGCTGGCGGCCGCGCTGCGGCCCGAAGCGGTGGCGGTCCTCTGCCTGATGGGGCCGGTGGTGCCGTGGGAGTGGCTCTGGTTCCTGGCCCGCGGCCGGCCCGGCAGAGCCTTCCGGCGACTGCGCCCGGGCGGCGACGACTGGCGGGGTCTCCGGGTGCGCTATCCGACCGCCGGACGGACCCGACGCCTCTTCGGCGCCGGCTTCCGGCCGCTGCGCACCGCCGCCCTCGGCGCGCTCCTGCCGCCTCCCTACGCCGAGGAGTGGGCGCGGCGGCGGCGGGGCTGGGTCCTGCGCCTGGACCGCTGGGAGCGCCGTCTGGAGACCGTCTTCCCCCTGCCCGCCCTGGCCGACCACTACCTGCTCGAGCTGGAGCGGCGATGAGCCGCCGTCGGGCCGACCTGCTCATCGTCTACGACCAGGAGGGCTGGGCCTACCACCGCCGGGCCCTGGCCCTGGCGCGTCACGCTCCGGCCGGGCTCGCCGTCGAGCTCGCCGCCCAGACCGAGCCCGGCTTGGGGCTGGAGCGGGTCCGACCCGACGTCGTCCTGATGCTGAACTACGTCCAGGCGGCCCGGGTGCGGCACGAGCTCGACCGGCGGCAGGACGACGCTCTGCTGGTGACCTCCTTCAACACCGGCTGGCCGCGGCGCAGGGAGCTTCTCGCCGTATGCGGGGAGGTCTCGGACGCGGTGATCGTGGTCAACCGGGAGACCTGGGAGAGGGCCGGCCGGCTCCCCGGCACCTGGCCGATCGCCCACGGCGTGGACCTCGACCGCTTCCGCGTCCTGCGCCCGCCGGCCGCCCGCCGGCCGCGGGTGCTCTGGAGCGGCAGCGTCTACCACCGCGAGCTCAAGGGCTACGACGAGCTGCTGGTGCCGCTGGCCCGCCGGCTCGAGCGCGAGGGCATCGAGACGAGCCTCCTGCTGGTGGACAGCTCCCGGCCCGCCGAGCGCAGGAGCTGCGAGGAGATGGTGCGCTGGTACAACGGCGGCACGGTCTACGTCTGCGCCAGCTCGGTCGAGGGCACTCCCAACCCGGTCTTCGAGGCCGCCGCCTGCGGCTGCGTGGTCGTCTCGACGCCCGTGGGCAGCGTGCCCGAGCTCGTCGTCTCGGGCAGCAACGGGCTTCTGGTGGAGCGCGACCTCGACGCCCTGCACGCCGGCGTGCGCGAGGCGCTGCGGCGCTACCCCGAGCTGGTGCGGGCGAGCCTGGCGTCGATCGCCGAGTGGGGCTGGGAGCGGCGGAGCCGCGACTACTTCACGCTGATCGACCGTCTGCGGCGGGCGTCGCCGACGCGGCTCTTGTAGCGACGCGACGCCTGAAAGTGCTCGATGATCGCGGGCCCCTGGCCCCAGTCGAAGATCCGGCAGTAGGACTCGGCGAGACGGTTCACCTTGAGCCGCCGGCGCAGGACGCGGTAGGCGTCGAGCAGGTGGAGCTCGGTCAGCTTGAGGTGGCTGTCGGGCCAGGCCTCGACGGGCTGCGAGGCGCGGCGCTCCCACTCGGCCAGGAGGGCTCTCGCCGGGCGGGTGGGCGCCCAGTAGGTGGTGCCGCCGGCCAGCCGGCCGGCGGCGTGGAACCACGCCATGAGGTCGTAGCCGGAGCGGAAGAGCTCCTCCGGGTGGTGACGCACCACGGCGTCCGCGTCCACCCAGACCACCGGCCGCGCCAGCTCGTCGAGCCGGCGGCGGAGCCAGGTGGGGCGCCAGGCGCAGTTGGCCTGCCACGACCCGCGGTCGGGAACCGTCTCCAGCCGGTGCTCGAGCCCCACCTCGTCGAGCGAGCGCCGCAGCCGCTCGATCTCGAGCACGTAGCCGCTGCCGGCGGTGGCGAAGCTGACGAAGACCGGGTCGGTCACCCCGGCCGGACCGCCGGCGCGGTGCGCGCCAGGGCCTCCTCGTAGGCGACGCGGGGGAAGGCGTCGAAGTCGGTGATGGGGCTGCAGTTGTAGACCTCGACCCCGGTCCCCTCGAGCGCCGCGGCGGCGGCCGCGAGGGCGCGCCGCATCTCGGGGAAGATCCGGAGCTGCTCCCGATCCACCCGGGGGCGGTCGCGGCCGAAGAAGTGCGACCCCTCGGCGGTGTGGGTGAGGTCGAGGCCCAGGAAGTAGATGCGAGTGAAGCCCAGCCAAACCGCCACCTGCAGGGTGAAATAGGAGATGGTCCAGCCGCTGTAGATCCCCTCCTCCAGGTCGAAGCTGAACCGCTCGCCGCGGTGGTCGAGCTGACGGATGGGGATGCCGAAAGGGCGGCCGGGGAAGGTGAAGAGGACCGGCGCCTTGCGCAGCAGCTCCGGGTTGCGGCGAAAGAGGCCGGGGTCCATCGCGCAGTGGTAGCGGGCCCGGTCGTAAAGGAGGGTGGAGCGGTTCATTCCCATCACCCGGCGCTCGTCGAGCGGCGTCAGGTCGTGCCGGGAGAGCGACGGGCCGGAGGCCAGCAGGAAGACCGGCTCGCCGGGATGGACGGCCCGAAAGTCGGAGATCGTCCTGCGCTCCGTCATCGCCTGCACGAGCCCCTCCCCGGTCAGATGCTCTGTGCCTGGGGCTCCCGCAGCGGGATCAGCTTGCGGGCCAGCCGCAGCTCCCACGGGCGCCCGTAGATCTCGCCGGCGTAGCGCCAGCTCGCCAGCCCGCGGAGCACCCGCTTGCCCCAGGCCGGCGTGGAGTAGTCCTGGACGGTGGGAAAGCGGCAGCCGAGGACGGTGGCGAAGTCGCGCACCCGCTGGCGGACCCTCTCCGACAGCCAGGGGGCGTCGCGGTGGCACACGTAGTCGATCCAGCGGCTCTCGCACCACTCCTCCGGCGTGGTCGGCAGCGGCGGCCCGTCGGGCCCGTACTCGTCGAGGCGGGGGAGGACGGCGCGATCGCGGTCGGCGGCGACGGCGCGGCGGTCGCGCTGGGGGGTGGGGCTGTAGAAGTAGGTGACCACCTCGCACTCGGGGTGGATGGCCTTCAGCCGGCGGATCATCGACAGGGTGCGCTCGATCTCCCCCTCGGGGTCCTCGGGACCGCCCAGGACGAAGGAGAACTCCGGCACCACCCCGTGCTCCCGGCAGCGTCTGGCGGTCTCGAAGGTGTGCTCCACGCGGCTGCCCTTCTTCATCCGCCGCAGGACCTCGTCGCTGCCCGCCTCGGCGCCGATGTAGGCCATCTTCAGGCGGCTCTTCTCGAGCAGCCTCCAGGTGGAGGTGGGGAAGTTGGCCAGAGTGTCGGCGCGGGCGTAGCACCACCACGGCATCGGATCGCCGGCCAGCGCCTCCAGAATGGGCTCGCTGGTCTGCCGGCGGTCGAAGAAGTTGTGGTCGTAGAACTGGACCGAGTCGGCGCCGAGCCGGCGCAGCGTCGCCACGGCGCGGCGCAGCCGCTCCGGCTCCTCCAGCAGGGTGACGCCGTTGAACATCGAGACGACGCCGCAGAAGGTGCAGCGGTAGCGACAGCCGATCGCCGCCTGGTGGACGCCGGTGCGCCGGCCCATGAAGCTGGGCCGGAGGTACGGCTCGACGGCCTCGAGACGCTCGAAGGGATAGGGGGGGGTGTCGGCCGGCGGCGCGAACTCGCGGTCCGGCGTGTGGACCACCCGACCCTCCTCCTTGAGGGTCAGGCCGCGCACCTCCCGCACGACCGCGGTGCGCCGCGCCGAGGAGGCGGCCGGAAGCTCCTCCGGGGTCACCGGCGGTCCGGCGTCGGGCAGCCGGTCGAGCAGCTCGAGCAGAGTCCTCTCGCCCTGGCCGCGAACGGCGTAGTCCACGTAGGGGGCGTTGATCGCGGCCTCGGCGTAGAGGGTGGGGAAGTAGCCGCCCCAGATGATCGGCACCTCGGGGCGCGCACGGCGCACGGCGCGGGAGATCTCGATCGCCGTGGCCACCTGGGGGCCGGGCATCACGGTGACCCCGACCGCTCCGCACGGCTCCTCGTCCAGGGCCCGGAGCGCGGTGTCGACCGCCTGGTAGTCCAGGTTGCCGTCGATGATGCGGTAGTCGTGCCGGCCCTCGAGAACCGCCCCCAGCGCGAGCACGGAGAGCGGCAGACGCCTGGCGTCGCGCGAGGCCATGTACGGGTTGACGAGGAGGACCCGACCCCCGGCGCTCATCCGCCCTCCCTCCGGGCGACGCGGTAGATGGTCAGGATCTCGTTGCCGTAGTGCCGCCGCCGGGCTACCTCCACGGCGAGCCGGGCGGCGTCGAGAGCCCGCAGCATGGCGCCGGCGTCGCCGTCGGTCGAGAGCAGCAGCAGGCACCGGCCCCCGGGCGCCAGGGCGTCCTCGAGATCGCCGGCGAACCGCTCCATCACGTCGGTTCCCCGCCAGGCGAGGTCGTAGCGGCTCCGCGGCCGGCCGCGGAAGAAGGGCGGGTTGAAGAGCACCAGGTCGAAGCGCTCGCCCCGCACGGGCTGGAACAGGTCGCCGTAGCGCACCTCCATCCGGTGCTCCAGCCCGTTGAGCAGGGCGTTGATGCGGGCGCAGCGCACCGCCACCGGGTTGAGGTCTACGCCCACCGTGCGGTAGCCCAGCCGAGCTCCGAAGATGGCGGCGACCCCCGAGCCGGTGCCCATGTCGAGCAGCCGGGGCTCGGCGGCGCCGCCGGCGGGAGCCAGCCCGGCGAGACTGCGGGCCAGGAAGGCGCCGGTGCGGAAGACGACCGGGTTCAAGACCTCCGGCAGCACGATCAGCGGGACGCCGTCGATCTCCTCCAGCACCGGACGGCCGACCCGCCGGGCCAGGAAGGGCCGCTTGAGCGCCAGGAGGAAGCGGCTGACCGAGCGGTGGAGGGGGCTGATCCGCGCCTCGAGGTCGGGACCCGCGGCGGAGAGGGTCGTCGGTCCGCTCACCTCGGGTCCCCCAGCCGCTGGAGGGCGCGCAGGGTGAGGATCGCCGCCTCTACCGCCTCGGCCCCCTTGTTGCCGGGACCCGGGGCGCTGCGCTCCCGGGCGTGGGCGGTCTCGCGCACCGTGAGGACGCCGTTGGCCACGGGGACCCTTGCGGCGAGCGCGACCTGACGCAGGCCCGCGCAGGCCTGGGTGGCGACGTGCTCGTAGTGGTCGGTGTCGCCCCGGATCACGGCGCCGAGAGCGACCACGGCGTCGTGCCCCTCCGCCAGCCGGGCCGCGGCGAGGGGCAGCTCGAGCGCCCCCGGCACCCGAACCACGGTCACCTCCGGAACACCGGCGGCCTCGAGCGCCGCGAGCGCGCCCTCCAGGAGGCCGCGGGTGATCACCCGGTTGAACTCGGCCACCGCCACGCCGACCCGGAGGCCGGCGCCGTCGTGGCTGCCGGCCAGCTCCCTGACCCGCATCCGCTACCCCTTGCCCAGACCCAGCCGGTGCCCCAGCTTGAGCTCCTTGGTCCGCAGGTAGCGCCGGTTCTCGTCGTTCGGCTCTACCAGCAGCGGCAGCCGCTCGGAGATCTCGATCCCGAAGCGCTCGATCTCGCTCCGCTTCACCGGGTTGTTGGTCAGCAGCCGGATGCTCCGCACCTCGAGGTCCTGGAGGATCTGGGCCGAGACGCCGTAGTTTCGGGCGTCGGCCGGCAGGCCGAGATCCTCGTTCGCCTGCACCGTGTCGCGGCCGCGGTCCTGCAGCTCGTAGGCGGCGATCTTGTGGAGAAGTCCGATCCCGCGGCCTTCGTGGCCACGCAGGTAGAGCAGCACCCCGGTGCCCTCGCGCCCCAGCGATGCCATGGCGTCGCGAAGCTGGAAGCCGCAGTCGCAGCGCAGGCTGGAGAAGACGTCGCCCGTCAGGCACTCCGAGTGGACGCGCACCAGGATGCGATCGCGTCCGGCGACGTCGCCGGCCACCAGCGCGAGATGTTGGAGGCCGTCCCAGGTGGACTCGTAGCCGATGGCCCGAAACTCGCCGAACTCGGTGGGCAGCCGCGCCACGCCCCGCCGCCGCACCAGGCGCTCGTTGCGGAAACGATGGCGAATCAGGTCGGCGATGGTGATCACCGGCAGGTCGTGCTCGGCGGCGAAGTCCAGGAGAGCCGGCAGCCGCTTCATGCTGCCGTCGTCGTTGACCAGCTCGGCCAGGACGCCGCCCGGGTAGCAGCCGGCCAGGCGCGCCAGGTCGATCGTCGCCTCGGTGTGGCCGGGGCGCGACAGCACGCCGCCGCGCTGGTAGCGCAGCGGGAAGATGTGGCCGGGCCGGGAGAAGTCGGTGGGGGCGCTCTCGGGGTCGATCGCCGCCAGCACCGTGGCCGCGCGGTCCGCCGCCGAGATGCCCGTGGTGGTGCCGTGGCGGTAGTCCACCGAGACGGTGAAGGCGGTCTTCCGGGCGTCGGTGTTCTGGCTCACCATCATGGGGATCGACAGCTCGCGCAGCCGCTCTTCGAGCAGCGGCAGGCAGAGGATGCCGGAGGTGTGCCGGACCATGAAGCCGAGCTTCTCGGGGGTCGCGCCCTCGGCGGAGAGGATCAGGTCGCCCTCGTTCTCGCGGCTCTCGTCGTCCACCACGACGACGAACCGGCCGGCGCGGAAGGCGGCGACGCCCTCTTCGACGCTCGCCAGCCTCATCTCGTCTCCGACAGCATGCGCTCTACGTACTTGGCCAGGACGTCGGCCTCGAGGTTGACCCGCCGGCCCGGCTCGGCGTCGCCCAGCACCGTCGCGCGCAGGGTGTGGGGGATGACCGCGATCTCGAACCAGCCGTCGCCGGCCGCCGCCACCGTCAGGCTCACGCCGTCCACCGTGATCGAGCCCTTCTGCACCACGTAGGCCGAGAGCGGCGCGGGCAGGGCGATGCGCAGCCGCGCCCCGTCGCCCTCCCCCTCCACGGCCAGCACCTCGCCCACCGCGTCCACGTGACCCTGCACGACGTGCCCCTCGAAGCGCCCCGCGGCGGCCAGAGGCCGCTCCAGGTTCACGGTGGAGCCAGGGGTGAGCTCCCCCAGGTTGGTGCAGCGCAGAGTCTCGGGCACCGCGTCCGCGGCGAAGCGGTCGGGGCCGACCGCGACGGCGGTCAGACACACCCCGTTGACGGCGATCGAGCCGCCGATGGCCAGGTCGTCGAGAACCCGCCGGCAGGCGATCTCGAGACGCGACCGGCCGGGGCCGTGGTCGACGCCGGCGACCGTTCCGATCTCCTCGACGATGCCGGTGAACATCAGCGGGTCGCCCCATCCGGCCGTCGCGCGGCGGGGCGGAGGGAGCGAGACTCGAGAGGGGACGAGCGCATGGTGGCTACCTCCCCCGACCTCCGGGCCGCGAGGGAGGGATTCCTGCCCGGCTATCGACGACACGCCGGCGTGATCTCCGTGTTTATCGAACCTTGCGGGTACCCTAGCACATGCCGCGGCGGGGTCGGCGAGGCGCTCGGTAGCATCGCGTGGTGGCGCGCCTGGGCATCGTGGACCTCGGATCGAACACCGCCCGGCTCGTGGTCTTCCAGTACGAGCCGGGGAGCTGGTTTCAGATCCTGGACGGCATCCGCGAGCCGGTTCGGCTGGGCGAGCGGCTCGGCCGCGGGCACGAGCTCACCCCCCAGGCGATCGACCGCGGCCTCGCGGCCCTGCGTCTCTTCGGCGACTACGCCCGGACCACCGAGCTCGACCGGCTGGAGGTGATCGGCACCAGCGCCCTCCGGGACGCGCGGAACTCGGTGGAGTTCATGCGGCGGATCCGGGAGCTGGAGGTGGAGGTCAGCGTCCTCACGGGGGAGGAGGAGGCCCAGCTCGGAGTCGCGGCGGTCGCCAACAGCTTCGCCTTTCCGCACGCCTGGGTGGCGGACCTGGGGGGCGGCAGCGTCCAGGTTTCGGTGATGCGGGACCGCCTCTACGAGAGCGGCCGCGCATTCCCGCTGGGCAGCCTGAGGATGAAGGAGGCCCACCCGCTCTCGGACCCGCCCCGCAAGAGGGAGGTCCGCCAGATCGAGCGGACGGTCGCCGCCGAGCTGACCGGGGTGGCGCGACGGATCGCCAGCCGCGACTGGCCCATCGTGGCGATGGGAGGCGCCGTCCGCAACCTGGCCCGCGCCAGTCAGGAGCGGCGCAAGGACGTGCTGGGCATCCTGCACGGCTTCCGTTTCTCCCGCGAGGCGCTAGAGGAGATCACCGGCCTGCTGCTCGGCATGACCGAGGCGGAGCGGGCGGCGGTCCCCGGGCTCAACCCGGATCGAGCCGATCTGATCGTCCACGCGGCGCTCATCTTCCGGTGGCTGCTCGCCAGCACCGGGCGCGACGAGCTGCTGATCTCGGGGCAGGGGGTGCGCGAGGGGGTCTTCTATCGCCGCTTTCTGCCGCCGCCGCACCTGATCGAGGACGTGCGACGGTTCAGCGTGGAGAACCTGCAGCGGCAGTGGGGCCAGAGCCTGCCGCACGTCGACCGGGTGGTCGAGCTGGCCGACCGTCTCTTCGTGGAGCTGCAGCCACTGCACGGGTTGGGCGAGGCGTCCCGCGGGCTGCTCGAGGCGGCCGGACGGCTGCACGACATCGGCATGGCGGTGGACTACAACCGGCACCACAAGCACGGCGCCTATCTCGCCCGCTCCCTGCCGCTGCCCGGCTACAGCCGTCGCGAGCAGGCGCTGATCGCCCTCCTGGTGCGCTACCACCGCAAGGGTCTGCCCAGGCTGGGCCGCTTCCGTCGTCTGGCCGAGCGCGGCGACGCGCGGCGCCTCCAGCAGCTCGCCGCCTGTCTGCGGTTGGCGGAGCAGCTCGAGCGCTCCCGCTCGGGCCGGGTCACCGGGGTGAGCGCCACGATCGGCCGCAAGCGGGTGAGGATCGAGGTGGCCGCCCGCGAGGAGCCCACCGTCGAGCTGTGGGAGGCCTCCAAGCACGCCGACCTCTTCGAGAGGGCGTTCTCGCTCCCACTCGACCTGCGGGCGGTCAGCCCGCCGGACGAGCCTCCGCCGGCCCGACGATCCTAGACGGACGCCGGGCCGCGACTCTCTCAGTCGTCCTTCTCGCCGCGGATCTTCATCTCGGGCTTGGCGCGGGGATCGCGGCGCTCGGGCTTCTCGACCTCCAGCTCGGTCTTCGCCTCGCCGCCGGGGGCCACCAGCACCAGCTCGTAGCTGCCGGGGGTCACGTAGAGAGGCCAGCCCAGGCGCACGGCCTCGGCCCAGGGGGTCTTGGCGACGACGCCCTTGTCGGCGGCGGCCTTCTCCTTCTCCTCCCCCTTCTTGGCCTTCTTCCCGCCCTCCTTCGACGCCTTCTTCTCCGCTTCGACACGGGCGGCGCCCTCGGCGGCCAGGGCGAGCTTCTCGTCCAGGAGCAGATCCCAGGTGAAGGTGGAGACGCCGCGCGGCGCCTCCATCTCCAGCCGGCGCAGCGGCCGCCCTTCGGCGTCGCGCACCTCCAGGGCCACCGTCCCCGCCTCCGAGGTCCAGAAGGGGACGTCGATCTCGGCGTCGTAGTCGGGGTTGTAGAACCACGGATGGCGGCGGCCCTGCCAGTGGCGCTCGTACTCGACGCTCTCGACCGGGAAGAGGTGGGCGGACTGGGCGCGGAGCTCCTTGTCGAGCTCCTGGATGGGCAGCGCATCGATCACCCAGACGCTGCGGCCGTGGGTCCCGGCCACCAGCTCCCGGTCGCGCGGGTGCACCACCAGGTCGTGGACCGGCACGTTGGGCAGACCGCCGGGGAGCCCCTGCCAGGAGGCGCCGCGGTCCAGCGAGACGTAGACGCCGCGGTCGGTGCCCACGTAGAGCACGTCGGCGTTGACCGGGTCCTCCCGCACCACGTTGATCGGCTCGGCGGGCAGGCCCGCGGCGAGGGAGGACCAGCTCTCCCCGAGGTCCGTGGTGCGGTAGAGATAGGCGGTGATGTCGTCGTCGCGGTAGCCGTTGAGGCTCACGTAGGCGGTCTTCTCGTCGTGGTGCGACGCCTCCACCCGGCTGACCCAGCGGTCGACCGGCAGACCGGCGCTCACCTCCCGCCACTCGACGCCGCCGTCGTCGGTGACCCAGACGTGGCCGTCGTCGGTGCCCGCCCAGATCAGACCGAAGCGCCTCTGCGACTCGTCGATCGTGGTCAGGGTGGCGAAGGGCACGTCGCCCCGCATCTCCGAGCGGGTGAGGTCGTCCGAGATCGGCTCCCAGCTCTCGCCGCGATCCATCGAGCGGTACAGCCGGTTGGCGCCGAAATAGACGATGTCGGGGTTGTGCGAGGAGAGCTGGATGGGAGTCTGCCAGTTGTAGCGCAGCGCCGGCTCCTTGAGCTTGTCGCGCGGGCGGACCTGCTGCCGGCCGTCCGGGCCGGACCGTCCGTAGAAGCCGAACTGGAAGCCGGTGTAGACGGTCTGGTTGTCGCGCGGGTCGACCTGCACGTACATGCCGTCGCCGCCGCCGATGCGGGTCCAGCGCTGGCCCAGCCGCCAGTCGGTGCGGCTTCCGCCCTTGTAGCTGCCGTTGTCCTGCAGCCCGCCGTAGACGTTGTACGGCTTCGCCATGTCCACGGTGATGGCGTAGAACTGGCCCACGGGCTGCGCGTCGAGGTTGAGCCACGAGCGGCCGCCGTCGTAGGAGACGTCGATGCCGCCGTCGTTGCCCACGAAGAAGCGGTCGGGGAAGTTCGGGTCGATCCACATGGCGTGATAATCCACGTGGACGTCGGGGTCCTGGATCGACTCGAAGCTCTTTCCGCCGTCGCCCGAGGTGATGATGGGCACGCCGAGCAGGTAGATCCGCTCCGGGTCCTTGGGGGAGACCCGGATCTCGCCGAAGTAGTAGCCGTAGGTGTAGACCATCTCGCGGATCGGCTCGCCGTGGGTCAGGCGCCAGGTGGCGCCGGCGTCGTCGGAGCGCCACACCTGGAGCCCCTCGATGTCGGCGTCGAAGAGGTTGGCGTTGGCGTCGCTGATCTCGTCCAGCAGGTCCTGGATGGTCACCTCGCCCTTCTCCACCATCTCGATCAGCTTCTCGGCGGTGAGCTCGGTGTCGAGGTCGTTGCCGCGGATGAAGTCCTCGATCGCCTCCGGGTCCTGCCGCAGGAGCTCCTGCTCCGTCATGGTGCGCAGGCGCTTGGGGGTGACGGCGCCGTCGCCCAGGTCCCACTCCTGCTCGGGGAGCGGGGTCTGGTCGTCGAGGGAGGCGTAGACCGTGTCCGGCTGGGAGGCGGCGACGGCCAGTCCGATCCGGCCCACGTGCTCGCCGCGGGGGAAGCCGCCCTCGAGACGGCTCCAGGTGACCCCGCCGTCGGTGGTCTTCCAGATGCCGCTGCCGTCGCCGCCTTCGGTGAAGTTCCACGGTCGCCGCGAGCGCTCCCAGGCCGCGGCGTAGAGCACGTCGGGGTTCGTGGGATGCATCACCAGGTCCACGAACCCGGTCACCTCGTCGCCCGCCAGCACCTGCTCCCAGGTCTCGCCTCCGTCGGCGGTGCGGTAGACGCCGCGCTGGCCGCCGGGGGTGTAGAGCCTGCCCAGGGCGGCGACGAAGACCCGGTCCGAGTCGCGCGGGTCCACCAGGATGCGGCCGATGCGGTCGGTCTCGCCGAGCCCGGTCCAGCGCCAGGTGGCGCCGGCGTCGTCGGAGCGGAAGATCCCCAGGCCGCCGTAGGAGGAGCGGGACGAGTTGTTCTCGCCGGTGCCCACCCAGACGGTCTCGGGCCGCGACGGATCGACCGCCACGTCGCCGAGGATGACCACCGGCTGGTCGTCGAAGACCGGCTCGAAGGTGACGCCGTTGTTGGTCGTCTTCCACAGCCCGCCCGAGGCGTAGGCGACGTAGAAGGTGTAGGGCTCTCCGGGGACGGTCTCGATGTCCACCACCCGGCCGCCCTGGACCACGGGCCCGATCGAGCGCCACGCCAGGCCGGGGAAGAGTGACGCCCCGTCGAGCTCCTGGTGGCGCTCCCAGGCGGCCTGCTTGGCGGCCAGGTCGGCGGGCGCCGCGGCCGTGGGGCGCTGGGCGGCGAGCGGCGAGCAGAGTAGGGCGAGGGCGCTCAGAAGGGCCGAGGAGCGCAGCTTCATGTCGGGGGACCTCCAGGAGGGGGGGTTGGGGGGAGCGGCTGGCGATCGGAGGGCGGCCGTCTCACGCGCACGAGGCGCAGAGGCCGTAGAGCACCACCTCGTGGCTCTCCAGCCGAAAGCCCGACGGGGTCAGCGGGGCCAGGTCGCCGGGGCAGTCCTCCACCTCGTAGACGCCGTCGCACGAGCGGCAGACGAAGTGGTGGTGGTGCTCTTTGCCGGCCAGCTCGTACCGCATGGGCTGGCCGGGGATGGCGATCGCCTCGAGCAGGCCCCGCTCGCCCAGCTCGCGCAGGTTGCGGTAGACGGTGGCCTGGCCGATGCCGGGCACACGGGACTTCGCCGCCTCCAGCACCTCCGCCGGGGTGAGCGGACGGTCCTCGTCGATCATCGCCTCCCGGATCGCCCGCCGCTGCCGCGTGTCGCGTTCCATCGCCAGGATTCTAGCAGCGCTCCCGTGTTGGGCCCGCGCCGGCGGAATCGTCCGCGGCCCCCGCTTGTTGCTTCGACGGGACGCGCATCGAAGGCGGTCCCTCCGGACGAAGGGAGAGGCATGAGGCGGAGATGGTCCCTGAAGATCGCCGAGCCGTTCGGCATCGGCGTCTACGTCCACGTCACCTTCCTGCTGATCGTGGGCTGGGTGGCTCTGCTGCAGGTGCGGGCCGGCGGCGGGGCGGCGGCGGTGGCCGGCAGCCTGGCCTTCGTCCTGGCGATCTTCGGCTGCGGGGTGCTTCACGAGCTGGGGCACGCCCTGGCGGCGCGGCGGTTCGGCATCCGCACTCGCGACATCATCCTGCTGCCCATCGGCGGGGTGGCGCGGCTGGAGCGGATGCCCGACGATCCGCGCCAGGAGCTGGTGGTGGCGTTGGCCGGGCCGGCGGTCAACGTCGGCATCGCCACGGCTCTCGGTCTGTGGCTCTGGCTCACCGGATCGCTGGTGTCCGCGGACCGTGTCGGGCTGCTGATCGGGCCCTTCCTGGAGCGGCTGCTGGCGGTCAACGTGGTGCTGGTGCTCTTCAACCTGGTGCCCGCCTTCCCCATGGACGGCGGCCGCGTGCTGCGCGCCCTCCTGGCCCTGCGCATCGGGCCGCTACGGGCCACCCGCCTGGCCGCCGGCCTGGGCAAGGCCCTGGCCGTGGTCTTCGGCGTCGTCGGCTTCTTCTTCAACCCCTTCCTGCTGTTCATCGCCCTGTTCATCTGGTCGGGCGCGGCCCAGGAGGTGGCGATGGCGGAGGCGCGGGCGAGGTCGGAGTGGATCATCGTCCACCCCGGCGGCCCGACGCGACCGCTGACCCCGGAGGAGCTCCTGGCGATCGAGCTGGAGCGGCGGAGGGGCTGGCGGTGACCTCCTCGGCGGGGCCGGGCGCCGGCGCCGCGCGAGGCGCCCCTTGATCCTGGTCACCGGCGCCGGCGGCAAGACGGGGCGCGCGGTGCTCGCCGCGCTGGCCCGGCGCGGCGCCGCGGCTCGGGCGATGGTGCGGGGCCCCCGGCGGCGCGACGGGGTCCGGACGCTGGCTGCCGAGGTCTGCGAGGGGGATCTGCTCGACCCGCGGGCCGTGGCCGCGGCCGTCGCCGGCGCCGAGGCGATCTACCACATCTGCCCCAACGTCCACCCGGACGAGGTGGCCATCGGCCGCGGCGTGATCGCGGCGGCGCGGACAGCGGGGGTCGGGCGGCTCGTCTTCCACTCGGTGCTCCACCCGCGGATCGAGGCGATGCCGCACCACTGGGCGAAGCTGCGGGTGGAGGAGCTGCTGGTGGCCTCGGGTCTCGACTTCACGATCCTCCAGCCCGCGGCCTACATGCAGAACCTGCTCGCGCAGTGGGACGCGGTGGTCCGCAGGGGGGTCTACGCCGTCCCGTACGACCTCGACGCCCGGGTGGCGCTGGTGGACCTGGGCGACGTCGCCGAGGCGGCGGCGCGCGTCCTCACCGAGCCGGGTCACGAGGCCGCCACGTACGAGCTCTGCGCTCCCGGGCTCCCGGATCAGCGCCAGATCGCCGCTATCCTCGGCGACACGCTGGGCCGCGAGGTCCGCGCCGTCGAGACGCCCCTCGACGAATGGGCGGCGCGGGCCCGCGAAGCGGGACTCCACGGCTACGCTCTCGAAGCGCTGCTGCGCATGTTCCGCTACTACGGGCGTCACGGCATGGCCGGCGGCCCCCGCGCGCTCGAGTGGTTGCTCGGCCGCCCGGCCACCGCCCTCCGGCGGTTCGTCGAGCGGGTGGCGCGCGACGAGCCCCACGGCCTCGGCCGGGCCTGAGTCTCCCGCCCGCAGGGGCTCCCCTGGCATAAAGTCGTTGGACCCCGTGAGCCTCCTGACTCTCAAGCTGGCCCTTCTCGCCACCATCTTCGCCGCCGGGTGGATGGGGGCCGCTCTGCCGCGCCTGCGGGCGCTCGAGGCCAGCGACCGGTTCCTGGGACGAGGGAACGCCTTCGCCGCCGGGGTGCTCATCGGCACGGCGCTGCTCCACATGCTGGCGGAGGCGCACCGCGCCTGGACCGATCTGGGCTGGGAGTACCCCATCGCCTACCTGCTGGCGGCGGCCGCCTTCGTGGGCGTGCTGCTGGTGGAGCACGTGCTGCTGCCCGAGCAGGCGCACGAGATCGTCCACGGCCACGCCGGCCACAGCGTCACCGAGCGGGAGATGCACGCCGTGTCGCACAGCGCCTCGCCCTACCTGCTGGTGGCGGCGCTCTCGACCCACTCGCTCATCGAGGGGGCGGCGCTGGGAGCGCAGGACGGGGTGGCGCAGCTCGTGGTGATCTCGGTGGCGATCCTGGCCCACAAGGCCACCGCCGGCTTCGCCCTCGGCGTGAGCCTGGCGCGGCACGGGGTCGCGCGCGGGAGGAGCCTCCGGCTGGCCCTCCTCTTCGCGGTGATGACGCCGCTCGGCATCGTGGCCGGGCTCACCGTGAGCGGTCTGCTCGCCCCCGGCGTCGAAGCGCGGTTCGACGCCCTGGCCCTGGCCGTGGCGGCGGGGACCTTCCTCTACATCGCCTCCCTCGACACCATCCAGGACGAGCTGCTGCGTCCGGGGAGCCGCCTGGTGAAGTGGATCTTCGCCGCCCTGGGTCTGGCGGCGACCGCTCTCCTGGCGGTGTGGATCTGAGATACTGCCGCGTGCGACCGTTCCTCCGCCTCTCGAGCCTCTGCCTCTCTGCCCTTCTTCTCGCGGCGGCGCCGGCCCGGTCGATCCCGCTGCCGGAGCGGCTCGCGGCCCTGGGCCTGACCGGCTGGTCCGCGCTCCACGACGAGGTGGACGAGGGCGGCGGCAAGGGGGGAGGCGGCCAGCACGTCCCGGGCGAGAGGATCGTCGGCGGGGTGGGCTGCGGCGACGGCGACGCGGCCGGCTTCGCCTGCCAGCAGGTGGATCTCATGGCCTTCCTGCCCCTCGACGACATCGGCGGCGGCTCGGGCAACGACGTCTGGGGCTGGACCGATCGCAAGACCGGCCGCGAGTACGTCCTGATGGGCCGCTCGTCGGGGGTCTCGTTCGTGGACGTCACCGATCCGGCGCGGCCGGTCTACCTGGGCGACCTTCCCACCCACACCTTCGGCTCCGTCTGGCGCGACCTCAAGGTCTACCGTGACCACCTGTACGTGGTGGCCGACTCCGCCGGCCAGCACGGCATGCAGGTCTTCGACCTGCGCCAGCTCCGCTCGGTGGAGAGCCCCCCGGCGGTCTTCGCGGAGAGCGCCCACTACGACGACTTCGGATCGGCCCACAACATCGCGATCAACGAGGAGACCGGCTACGCCTACGTGGTGGGCGCCGTCGGCTCGTGCGACGGCGGCCTTCACATGGTGGACCTGGCCCGGCCCAGGGCGCCGGTCTTCGCCGGCTGCTACGGCGAGGACGGCTACACCCACGACGTGCAGTGCGTGCTCTTCGCTGGCCCGGACCGCCGCTACCGGGGCTCCGAGATCTGCTTCGCGGCCAACGAGGACACCCTGACCGTCGTGGACGTCAGCGACAAGGACGCCCCGCGGCTGGTCTCCCGCAGCTCCTACGAAGGCTTCGGGTACGCCCACCAGGGGTGGCTCACCGAGGACCACGCCCACTTCCTGCTCGACGACGAGCTGGACGAGTCGGCCTTCCGGCACGGCACCCGCACCCTGGTGTGGGACCTCTCCGACCTGGAGCGGCCGGCGGTCGCGGGCGAGCACTTCTCCGCCGTGGGCTCGATCGACCACAACCAGTACGTGGTCGGCGACTTCGTGTACCAGGCCAACTACCGCAGCGGCCTGCGGGTCCTCGAGCTCACCGACCTCGCGCGCGGCCGGATGCGGGAGGTGGCGTTCTTCGACACCTACCCGGAGGACGACGAGACCGGCTTCGACGGCGCCTGGGGCGTCTACCCCTTCTTCGCCAGCGGCGTGGTGGCGGTGAGCGACATCAACCGCGGCCTCTTCGTGGTCCGGCCGCGGGTGGGCGAGGCGATCTTCGCCGACGGCTTCGAGAGCGGCGACCTCTCGGCGTGGTCCGGACGTCGCGGGCCGGGCCTCGAGGTGGTCGCGCCCGGTCTGGGGGAGACCGGCTTCGCCCTCGCCGTGTCCGTGGACGCCGGCCGGTCCCACGTCGCCGCGCGTCTCCCGGACCGCCAGGCCACCCTCCGGATGGACCTGCTGCTGCACGCCGGGCGGGCCGATCTGGCCGGCGGCGAGGTCGAGATCGCGCGGCTGAAGGACCGCAAGAGGACCGTGGTCTCGCTGTCGCTCGAGCAGCGCGGCGGGCGCTACGAGGTGCACCTGGCCGCTCGCAGCGGCAAGCGGATGGTGCGGGTGGGCTCGACCCGCGTGCCCGCCAACCGCGAGATCGCCCTCGCGGTCGAGTGGCGGCGGGCGTCGTCCAGGCGCGCCGAGGACGGCCGGGTCAGCCTGTTCAAGGAGGGCCGCGTCGTGGCCGAGGACCACCACCTGGCCAACGGCCGCCGCGCGGTCACCGAGCTGCTGGCGGGGCTGCCCGGGGCCGGCACGCCGGCGGGCGCCTCGGGCGCCTTTCTCCTGGACGAGATCGCCGTCCGGCCGTGAGACGTCGCGCTAGTCGCGCGCCCGCGGGGTGATCGTCACCTCGAGCCGCTCGCCCTCTCGCAGCACGACGACCTGGACCGGCACGCCGATCTTCACCGCGTCGAGGGCGTAGGTGTAGTCGTAGATGTTGGTGATCTTCTGGCCGGCGAACTCGACGATGACGTCGCCTTCGCGCAGACCGGCCTCGTCGGCGGGACCGCCCCCGATCACCCCCGAGAGCCGCAGACCCTCGACCTCGGTGGTGTAGTCGGGGACCGTTCCGGTGAAGGCACGCAGGGTGTCGCGGCCCCCGCCCTGCTCCACTCTGGGCTCCACCCGGACGAAGTCGGGCGGCTCGTCGGCCTCGAGCAGACGGCCGACCAGCAGCGTGGCGAACCGGGTGACCCGCGCGAGATCGTCGTAGTTGATGCGCTCCGCCACGTCGGAGGGCCGGTGGTAGTCCTCGTGGCCGCCGGTGAAGAGGTTCAGCGTGGGCACACCGGCCTGGTTGAAGCTCGTGCTGTCGGTGGGGAGGTAGGGGTCGTCCTGGGCGCGGACGTCGAAGCCCACGGGCACGTTGACCCGCTCCACGAGGGCCGGCCACACCGACGAGGAGCCCATCGCCTGGATCGACAGCTTGTTCTCCTGCATGCGGCCCACCATGTCGAGATTCACGTAGGCGGCGATCCGGTCGGTCGGAACGACCGCCTCCCTGACGAAGGCCGACGAGCCCAGCAGACCCAGCTCCTCTCCCGACCAGAGGGCCACCACCAGGTCGCGCCGGCGCTCCTGCGCGGCGAGGGCGCGGGCCGTCTCGAGCACGGCCGCCACCCCGGAGGCGTTGTCGTCGGCGCCGTAGTGGATGCCTCCGGCCTCCTCCTTCTTGGCGAGCGAGTTGCCGCCGCCGCCGCGCCCCAGGTGGTCGAAGTGGGCGCCCAGCACCACCGCGGGCCTCGCCAGCCCCCGAGTCCCCGAGCCGGGCAGCAGCGCCAGCAGGTTCCGGCCGACGCGCTTCTCGCGCGCCACCTTCGCCTCCAGGGTGATCTCCACGCCGGGGATGTCGAACCCGGTGACGTGGGGGTTGCCGTCGTCGAGGGCCGACTGCGCCTGCTCCAGGGTCTTGTCGGGGACGTGGGAGAAGAGGGCCTCGGCGACCTCGGCGCCGACGCTCGCCGCGACCAGGCCGGAGCCAGAGATCGCGGTGTCGAAGGTCATGGGGATCGTCTCGCCGGCGTTGGGGGAGCGCGGCCCGGTGATCAGGATGAGCGCCTTGGCCCCGGCCTCGCGCGCCTGCAGGCCCTTGAAGCGCAGGCCGGAGTAGCGGGCCAGCTCGGCGCGCGCCTCCTGCTCGACGTCCTCCGGGTGGTAGCGCAGGGCCACCACGATCTTGTCCTGGACGTCGAGCCCGGCGTAGCTGTCGTAGGCGAAGTCGCGTCCCTCCGGCAGGACGATGCCGTAGCCGGCGAAGACCACGGGACCCCTGACCTCGCCGTTGTCGGAGAACGAGAGGGCCTGGACCTGGTCGGTGCCGGTCCACTCGCGCTCCACCTCCCCGCCGCTGAGGACGATGCGGCTCCCCGCGTCGCTGGTGCCGGCGGTGAACTCGAACGGCTGCTCGAAGCCCTCCTGCCCCGGCAGCGGCACCGCGCCCAGCGCCGCGAGCTCCGCCGCAAGGTAGTCGGCCGCGGCCCGGGCCCCCCCGGTGCCGGTGAGCCGGCCCTCGAGCTCCTCCGAGGCCAGGGTGGCGACGTGGCGGCGCAGCTCCTCGACCAGCGCGCCCCGCGCCGGGGCCGACAGCAGGAGTGCGCCGGCGAGGGCGGCGGCCACCGCCGCGGTGCGGGAGCGAGAGAGCGGGGGGCGGAGTCGGTGGGTCATGGCTCGTTCCTCGGGGGCGCCGCGGCGAGGGCCGCCAGCGCCTGTTCGTGGTTCCAGTCGGCGAGGAAGATCTGGCCGGCGTCGCCGCCGTGCCGGGTGGAGGTCCAGGCGAGGCCGCGGCCGTCGGGGGTCGGCACGGGGAGGCCGTCGAAGCCGTCGGTGTGGGTCACCCGCACCGGCTCCTTCTCGCCGCCGGCGTCCACGATGAAGATCTCGAAGTTGGAGAAGCCCAGCTTGTTGGAGGCGAAGAAGATGTAGTCGCCCGAAGGATGCTCGTAGGGGGCCCAGCTCATCGCCCCGAAGTCGGTGACCTGGCGGGGGTCGGAGCCGTCGGCCGCCATGGTCCAGACGTCGGCGATCAACCCCTCCGGGTCGAAGCGGCGCCAGACGATGCGCGAGCCGTCGGACGTGTAGAAGGGCCCGCCGTCGTACCCGGGGACGCGGGTCAGCCGCTCGAGCTGGCTGCCGTCGGCGCGCATGCGGTAGATCTCCCCGAAAGTGGAGGGGTTGAGCTCCAACTGCCGGGCCTCCTCCTCAGAGAGCTCGCGCTCGTAGGCGTCGCGGGTGGAGGTGAAGACGATCCACTCGCCGTCGGGCGAGTAGCTGGCCTCGGCGTCGTAGCCCTCGGCCTCGGTCAGCCGCGTCAGCTCGAAGGTCCCGGGAGCGGCGACGAAGAGGTCCATCATCGGGTCGTAGTCCCATGCGTAGCGGCGGCCCGTGGCGGCTTCGCGCTCTTCGTACTCCCTCTCCTGCAGCACCTTCGAGCGCGGGTCCAGGTGGGTGGAGGCGAAGAGGACCTCACCGGTGCCGGGTCGGATGAAGGGGCAGGTGGTCTTGCCCCACCCGGGCGAGACCCGCCGGGTGTCGCCGGTCTCCAGGTCCAGCAGGTAGATCTGGAAGAACGGGTTGCCCGGCTCGCGCTCGCTCTGGAAGACCATCTTGGAGCCGTCGGGAGAGAAGTAGCCCTCGCCGGCCCGCCGCCCCTCGAAGGTGAGGCGGCGCACGCGCGACAGGAAACGCTCCTCGCCCGCGGCCGGCTCGGCGGCCTGCGCGGCGGCGGTCCCGAGGGCGGCGAGAGCGACGCAGAGAGTGGACAGGACGGGTCGAGCGGCTCGCATCTCGGGCGCGATTCTTTCATCGACCCGCGAGCGGTGCGCTACCCGCGGGGGCGGGAGATCTCAGGCGCCGTTGTAGAAGTGGCGGCCGAGGCCGATGGTGAACACGAAGCAGCCGTAGAGGGCGTGCTCCACGGAGGCTGCCAAAAGCGATCGGCTGCGGCGGTAGGTGTCGGCGAAGAGAAGGCCTCCGGGGAGGGTGAAGGCCACCGCCAGCCAGCTTTCGAAGAGGATGTGCACGAACGCGAAGGCCGCCGCGCTGGCCCAGACCAGGGCGGTCGAGCCGCCGAAGAGCGCCCGATAGCGGCGGAAGAGAAAGGTGCGGAAGAGCAGCTCCTGGGGGTAGACGCTGAGGAGCGGGTAGAGCAGCATGACCGCCAGCCAGATTCCGGGGCGCCGGCGGGGGAAGTTGAGGAGCTCGCTCGGGTCGAAGAGGGCCACGCAGAGGGCGATGAGCGCCGCCAGCACCAGGAAGCGGGGCACGAACCGCCGCGCCTCGCGGGCGAAGGGGGCGGCGTTCCACAGCTCGCGGCGGTCGAAGCCGGGGTCGCGCAGCAGGTAGAGGAGAGCGAGACCGAAGGCGGCGAGCAGGCAGGGGATGATGCTGCCTCCGAGGGGCCCCAGGGTCATCACGGCCGGTACCCCGAAGAAGAGCGCGGCGAACTCGAGCGCCAGCCACAGCCGGTGCCCGGCGCCGGCGGGTCGCCGGGCCACCGGGCGGGTCTCGGGCTGGATGACGCTCATCGCTCTCGTCTCTCCCGACTCTCTCTTCGTGCGCGGCCGGGGGTTCAGATTCCTCGGCATGCCTCGACGCCGGGCCGCTCCTAGAGCGGCTTCATCCTCGCCAGCACGGCGTAGTCGGGATTGAGCTCCACCGCGCGGGGCGGCCCGGCGAGCTCCAGGGTGATCACGGTGCGGGGACCGGCGACCTCCACCAGCCGCTCCTCGCGTCCGCCGTCGGCGTACTCGACGCGCAGGGGCACCGCCGAGCGAAAGCCGTCGGCCACCCCGGACTGCTCGACCACGATCTCCACCCGCGACCCGCCCGCGGGCGTGGTCAGCCGCCACCGCCAGGTGGGGATCGCCGCGGTATGGATCCACTGGTCCACCCACCGCGCCCCGTCCACGGACGAGTGGCGGGAGACCGCGTCGGCGAAGTCGACGGTGGCGATCTGGCCCCCGTCGTGAGCGCGCACCAGGTCGCGCAGGATGGCGGTGAAGGCCGCGTCGTCACCGGTCCGGATCCGCAGCTCCCGACGCAGGCTGTGGAGCGCCAGGACCGCGCGGTCGTAGCTCTGGGAGCGGAAGGCCGACGGCGCCTCGCCGATGGCCGCCCGCACGCCGTGGCCGATGGGGCCGATGCGGTCCCCGCCCCGCATGTTGCCGAGGGCGATCTCGGAGCGCGCGAAGGGGCTCATGCTGGAGCCCATCGAGCCCAGCGTCTGACGGGTGTAGACCTCGATCGCCTCGCCGTAGAGCTCCTGCCCCCGCCGGTGCCGAGCCTCCAGGAAGAGCAGGGCCAGGTAGTTCGACAGCCCCTCGCTGAGCCACTGGTCGCGGTAGCCGCTCCAGGCGACTCTGTGACCCCACCAGAGATGCGCCACCTCGTGGGCGTGGAAGCGCTCGGAGGGACCGGTGCGCGGGCGGTAGGCGCTCTCTTCGGCCAGGTGCAGGAAGCCTTCGAAGGCCTGGCCGTGGGCGGCCTGGATCATCGTCACGTAGAGGCGGGGACCCTCGACGGGCGCGTCCAGCAGCTCGGTGAAGAAGGCCAGCGCCTCGGCGACCTCGCCGGCGATCCGCTCCAGCCGCGCGGCGGTCGCCGACCCCAGCGGCGGGGAGAAGGCCACCACCTCCGGCAGACCCGGCTCGGCGACGCTCTCCTCGACCATCCGGCGGGCGAAGGCGAAGGTGGCCATCCGCACCGGCCGGGTGATCCGCCAGCGGTTGGTCCGCACCCCGTCGGCCACCCGCTCCTCGCCCGCCTCGCCCATGGCGCGCACCCGGTAGGCGTCGCGGATGGCCACTTCGAGGTCGAGGGTATGGGGGTCGAGGAGCACCGGCTCCACCAGCCCCACCGCCGGGTACCAGAAGCGCCCTGGCACGTAGTTCCGGACGTCGAGCCGGTACTCCACGACCAGCCGCACCCGCTCGCCCACGGCCGGTTCCCGCGGCAGCAGCACCGCCAGCCCCGGCGAGTGGACCCGGCGGTCCATGGTGCGGAAGCGGCGGCCGGTGGCGTCGCGCAGCCACGGCAGCGGCCGGCCGTCGCCGTCGTGGACCGCGGTCACCTCGGCCATCGGCAGCAGGCTCATCTGGAGCGCCCCCTGGCCGGCGCGGCGAGCCGTCAGGTCCAGGACGGCTCGGAAGCCGCCTTCGAGGGTCACCGCCTGGGTGGTGCTGAGCCCCGGGTCGCGCCCGAGCTCGAGCAGCCGCGCCTCGACGTCGGCGTGCCGGAGGTCGAAGGGCGGCTCCCCCCGGGGACCGGGTCGCCCCCCCCGGGGAGCGGTCCTCC
>JAWWBN010000012.1:0-32801 GCA_033720955.1 Thermoanaerobaculia bacterium
CCTGGACGGGGGTGGGCGGCGCCCCCGCGGCGCGGCCCCTCCTGCCCCTCATGGGTGTGGGCCCCCCCCGTCCCCCCCGGCCTTCGCTCGCCCCCCGGCGGCGACGAGGGCCATGACCGCCCAGGCGGTCTGCGCGGGATTGCTGGGCCCACGGCCCTTCGCGGCCGCATCGTCGTAGGAGGCCGGGAGCTCTCCCCAGCCGCCGTCTTCGTTCTGGCACGAGCGCACCCACTCCGCGGCCCGCCGGGCCCAGGAGGCGCTCATCTCCTCCCCGATCGCCTCCAGCGCGGTCAGGGCGAGCCAGGTGCCGTACAGGTAGTTGCAGCCCCAGCGCCCGTACCACGAGCCGTCGGGCTCCTGCTCGCGCAGCAGGAAGTCGATCGCCCGGCGGGCCACCGGCTCGTCCCGGCCGACGCCCAGCTCGGCCATGGTCAGAAGCACCCTGGCGGTGATGTCCGCGGTGCTGGGGTCGATCATGGCGTTGTGATCGGCGAAGGGGATGTAGGTGAGCCACTCCTTGTCGCAGCCGCGGTCGAAGGAGGCCCAGCCGCCGTCCCGGTTCTGCATGGAGAGGAGCCAGGCCCAGCCACGGTCGATCGCCGCCCCGGCCCGATCCGCCAGGGGTCCGGGCAGCGAGACACGGGAGAGCGCCAGGAGGACCTCGGCGGTGTCGTCGCAGTCGGGGTAGGGCTCGTTGGCGTACTCGAAGTACCAACCTCCCGGCTCGCAGCCGGGGTTCTTGACCTTCCAGTCCCCCGCCGAGCGCACCTCGTGGTCCAGCAGCCACTCGGCCGCCCGCGCCAACCGCGGGTCGTCGTCCGGCAGCCCCGCCTCGAAGAGGGCGCTCATCGCCTGGCTGGTGTCCCACACGGGGGAGAGACACGGCTGCACCCGCAACGTCTCCTCCTCCTCGATCTCGAGCCGCTCGAGCTCGTCGAGCTGCGACCGGAAGAGGGGATCGTCGTGCGGATAGCCCAGCTTGTCCAGGGCGTAGATCGTGTTGACGATGGGCGGGAAGATGGCGCCGAGGCCGTCGCTCTCCTCCAGCCGCTCCAGGATCCACCGCTCCGCCCGCTCCAGGGCGAGCCGGCGGAGGGGCGTGAAGCCCACCCGCTCGACCACCTTGATCAGCGCGTCCACCAGCAGGAAGAAGCGCGCCCACAGGCGCCCCCGGTCACCTCCCAGGGCCGGCCGGGGAGCGCGCCCTCCGCTCACCCGGAGCTCGTCGATCATCGCGCCTTCGGGCACGGGGCAGGAGGGACGGAGCGCCCACACGATGGACAGCGGCACCACGATGGCCCGCGACCACGACGACATCTCGTAGAGGTTGAAGGGGAGCCAACGCGGCAGCAGGACGATCTCCGGCGGCACGGCCGGGGCGTCGTCCCACTCATACTGACCGAAGATCGCAAGGTAGATCTTGGTGTAGGAGTTGCAGCCCTCGAGACCTCCGAGCTCGACGATCTTGCGCCGTGCGCGCTCCATCTCGGGCGAGTCGGGCTCCTGGCCGAGGAGCTTGAGCACGAAGTAGGCCTTCACCGAGCAGTTGAGCTCCGCCGGCCCGCCCGGGTAGAGCGCCCAGCCGCCGTCGGCGAGCTGCTTCTCCCGCAGGTAGGCGGCCGCCTTCTGGGTCTTGGGCTCCTCGCCGCGACCCAGGTAGTGCATGAGCATCACCCACTCCGACTCGAGGATCGAGTCGCCCTCCAGCTCCGCGCACCAGTGCCCGTCGTCGCGCTGCAGCTCCAGCAGACGGGCGCGGGCCGCCTCGAGACAGGACCTGACACGCGCCAGCCAACTGTCCGAATCCGGCCTGGCGGCCGCTTCCTGCCGATACGGCACTCCCCCTCCCTCCCTACGGGCCCGCAGGGGCCGGCTCGAAATCATGCGGGTCATTCTACCGTTGCCGACGGGTGAAGCAAGGTCGCCCCCGGCGGCTCGACGCCCTCCCCACGGACCTTGACCGGCGGCCGACGGCCGCCCCAGCGCCTACAATCCCTTCATGCGACTTCCGTGCCTCGTGGCCGCGCTGGCGATGCTGCTTCCCGGCGCCCCCGGTCTCGCCGACCCGGCCGAGTCGATCGCGCGCGGCGACGCCGCCTGGCAGCGGAGGGCGGAGGGCGCCGACGGCCCCCGGGCCGACCCCGGTCCGGTGCAGGAGGCCGTCGCCGCCTACGCCGCGGCCCTGGAAGAGGACCCGAGCCGTCACGAGGCACGCTGGAAGCTGATGCGGGCGCTCTACTTCCAGGGCGAGCACACGGGTCTCGACGACGATGCGCGGCTGGCGGTCTTCGAGCGCGGCCGGGAGCTCGGCGAGGAGGGCCTCGACCGGCTGGCCGAGGGGCTGGGAGGGCGGGAGGCCCTGGACGACCTGTCGCCCGCCGAGGTCGCCGCCGCCCTGGGGTCGGAGCCGGCCGCCGCGCCGCTCTACTTCTGGACCGCCGTGCACTGGGGACTGTGGGGGCAGACCCGGGGCAAGATGGCCGCCGCCCGCCAGGGCGTCGCCTCCCGCATCCGCGACGGCGCCCTGGCCACGATCGCCCTCGACCCGGTGTACGAGCAGGCCGGCGGCCACCGCGTCCTCGGCCGGTTGCACGACGAGGCGCCCAAGATCCCCTTCGTGACCGGCTGGGTGGACCGCGACACGGCCGTCCGGGAGCTGGAGCGTGCCGTAGAGCTGGCGCCCGACGACACCCTGAACCGTCTCTACCTGGCCGAGGCGCTGCTGCGCAGGGAGAGGGCGCGCCGGGACGAGGCGCTCGAGTTGCTCCGCGGGCTGGCGCAGGAGGAGCCCCGCGACCACTGCCGCGTCGAGGACGCCAAGGCCCTGGCCGACGCGCGGGCGCTGCTGCGGCGCGCCGGCTGATCAGCCCCCGGCGGGCGGCAGCCGCCGCCCCCAGTGCACGGTCACCGGCGAGCCGGCGGCCACGAAGGCCGACGTCGGCGGACCCTCCAGGAAGGGCGCGAGCTCCGGGCCGTAGAGCGCCGCCACGTCGCACTCCAGCTCCGGCGCCAGCGCCGGGTAGACCGGCCACGGGGGGTGCTCCACCCGGTACTCCGTCGTGCCCCCACCGCGCCGTGCGGCGTAGCCCCAGTAGTGCTCGGTGACGAAGCGCTCCTCCGACTCCTCGGAGGGCAGCTCGGCGGCCTGGTCCACCCGCGCCGCCAGGCGGTGCCACCGTCCCGCCAGCCGCCAGGAGAACTCGAGCCTGCCGTCGCCCAGTCCGGGCAGCCGATGGCGGGTGGGAGCGTAGACGTAGTTCTCGCCGTAGAAGAGGCGGGCCACCCAGGCGATGGCTCGCCGGGGCACCACCTCCTTCACGAAGACCACGCCGCGGCGCACGCCGTCGGCCGTCCTCCGGCGGACGTAGAAGCGCAGGTTGATCTCGTCGAAGTCGCGGTGGAAGGGGATCGGCACCCCGAGCAGCCGGGTGCGCAGGAAGCGGAAGGCGACCATGCTGACCAGGGGGCGGCCCTCCCAGAGGTCGAGCTCCGTGCCGGGGGGCACCCGCGGCGCCAGAACCCGCGCCTCCACGGGATAGTTGAGCATCACCAGCCACCGCCACTCGGCGGTGAGGAACACCCGCCCCCGATCGTCGCCGGCGTCGCTCACGGCGCGCTGGGCCCCAGGACCACGGCGTTGAGCAGCAGGCGGTGGGCGCCGCGCCAGGTGCCGCGGAAGGAGAGGTCCTCGGCGAAGGCGATCACCCGGCCACGGTCCACCCGCTGCTCGTAGGCGAGCACGGCGCCGGGCAGGCGCTCGGCGCTCTCGGGCCAGAGGTGCCCCGACAGGAGCAGCTCGCCGGCGGCGGCGTAACGGGCCACCACCCTGCGCCCGGGGTCGGGCGGGCCCGGGGGCGGCAGCAGCACCCGGTCCGAGGTGACCAGGGCCGGAAGCTCCTCGCGCAGCCCGGAGGCCAGCCACCGGGAGGGGTCGAGACGCGCTCGCAGGATGGCCCCCGGCACGGTGAAACGGCGGGTACCGGCGCCGCCCCCCTCCGCGGCCTCGCCCTCCGCCCCTCCGGGCGGGTCGTAGTAGGAGGCCAGGTCGATCAGGTCCAGGGGGCCGCGCGCCAGCTCGACCGCCTCGCCCAGGGCGACCAGGGTGCCCCCGTCGCGCACCCAGGCCCGGATCCGCTCGAGCCCGCCGTCGCCCAGCTCGCGGCCGAGGGCCTCGGCCGAGAAGAGATCGGGGATCACCAGCACGTCGAAGCGGTCGAGCGGCGTCGATGCCACCGAGCCCACCCGCCGCACCGTCACCGGCAGCTCGTACTGCCGGTCCAGAAGGTGCCACACCCAGCCGAAGGAGTAGGCGTGGACGGGATCGTCGCCGAGGAGGGCGATCTCCGAGGGGGAAAGAGGCACCGCGTCGCCCGAGCCCAGCGCGGGGAAGCCCTCGTCGGCGCGGCCCGTGTCCACCCCGTCCACCGCCAGCCGGTACCTCGCCGCCACCCGTCGCAGCTTCTCCTCGAGACCCGCGTCGTTCTGGCCGATCCGCACCACCACCGTGCCGGCGGCGAAGCCGCGGCCGGCGAGCCGGGTGGCCTTCGTCAGGACCGCCAGCCGCACCCCGTCCGCCCGCAGCCGGTGTGCGGCCGCCAGCGACGCCGTCTGGGCGCCGTCGATCAGGTAGGCGTAGCCGGGAGGCGGCGGCAGCGAGGCCTCCCCGGAGCCGGGCCGGAACGGGGTGGCGGGCGGCCTCTCCGGCTCCCGCGAGCCGTAGGCGGCGAGATCGAACAGCAGCGGCAGCGACCAGGCCGTCACGTCGTAGAAGCGCGGGTTCTCGCCCCGGTCGAGCCGCTCCCGCGCCTCGGCGAGGAAGACGGCCGGCAGCGGCTGGTCGGGCTCGAGCAGGGTGCGCACCAGGCGGTTGCGCGGCTGCGCCGCCTCCACCACCAGCGTGCCCGGGGGCAGCCGCACCCGCTCGACCGTCTGGCCGTCGCGGCCCCGGGCGGCGGCCAGCTCGACCTCCTCGGAGAGCACCCCGACCTCGATCCCGCAGCGGGTCAGCAGCTCGCCCGCCTCCTCGAGATGCAGCGGATCGCCCGGCAGGGCGAGGTAGTAGCGCCGCACTCCCCGGGCCCCGTCGGCGAGCCCCTCGCGGTGGGCGGCGTAGTAGTCGCCCAGCAGCTCCTCGCGGCGGCCGGCCGCGGTCTGGACGGCGGTCCACGCCGCGGTGTACTGCTGCTCCAGGGCGTCGGCCAGGGTGCGCACCGACTCGTCGGCGCGGCGGATCGAGAGTCCACGCGACGACCCCTGCTCGTAGAGCATCCCCACCGCCCCCTGGTAGCTGCCGAAGGAGGTGGTGTAGCCCGGGTAGAGGTAGTTGTACCTCTCCCCCGTCATGTACTCGAAGCCGGCGCGGTCGAACGCGGCGGCGTAGGCCGCGCCGAAGCGGGGGAACCAGCGGCGGGCGAAGCCGGGGAAGAACGGTCCATAGGGCTCGGTGGGAGGGTCGAAGAAGAACTCGACGTCCGAGCTCATCTCGTGCAGGTCCACCACCACCTGCGGCCGCCAGGCGAGCAGGGTCGGAACCCGCCCGCGGGTCTCCGGCTGGGTCTGGGCCCACCAGTCGCGGTTGGTGTCGAAGAAGTAGTGGCCGGTGCGGTAGGCCAGCGCCTCCCAGCGGCCGAAGTCGTTGCCCCAGTCGTCCCGGTCGGGGACTCGCTCGCGGCCGCGGGAGCGCAGATTGCGCAGCGCGAAGGCGTCGCGCCCGTCCGGGTTCAGCATCGGGTCCACGATCACCACCGTGGCGTCGAGCACGGCCAGGGTGTCGGGGTCGGCGGCGGTGGCCAGGCGCTCGAGGAGCTTCAGCAGACCCTCGGCGCCGGAGAGCTCGAACCCGTGGATCGAGCCGCCCAGCCAGACGATCGCCGGCTGGGTCCGCACCAGCTCGGCAGCCGCCTCCGGATCCAGCCGGCGGGGGTCTCCCAGCAGCCCGGCCGCCTCGCGGATCTCGTCCAGCCGCTCCTGGTTCGCGGGCGAGGTGACGATCGCGTGCAGCAGCTCGCGACCCTCCCAGGAGCGGCCGCCCTCGCCGAGGCGCACGCGATCCGAGGCGTCGAGGGCCTCGAGGTAGGCGACCATCTCGTGATGGCGGGTGATGCGGTCGCCCAGCGGCCGCCCGAGATGGTCGGAGTAGGTGGGGGCCTGGGCCAGGGTGGCGGCCGCCACCCCGAGAAGGGCCGGGGCCACACGGAGAGAGGCTCGAAACGACATGCGGATCTCCTCAGCGACTGAACAGGAACTCGACGACGTCCCCGTCCCGGATCTGGTACTCCTTGCCCTCGGTGCGCAGCCGACCCTGGTGGGCCAGCTCGGCCAGACCCCCGGCGGCGACGAGCTCGTCGAAGCTCGCGACGCGGGCGCGGATGAAGCCGCTCTCCATGTCGGAGTGGATCCGGCCCGCGGCGGCGGGGGCGGCGACGCCACGCGGCAGCTCCCAGGCGCGCAGCTTGCGGTTGGCCACGGTGTAGAAGCGGATGAGGCCCAGCCGGTCGAAGCAGCGCTCGACCAGGCGCTCCAGCCCGCTCGCCGGGAGACTCAGCATCTCCAGCATCTCCCGGCGGTCGTCCTCCTCGAGCGCCGCCAGCTCCGCCTCCAGCAGGGCCGAGAGGGCCACCACCTCCGCCGGCCGGCCCTCCTCGCCCAGGGCCCAGCCGAGCTCCTCCACCGCCGGCGGCTCCTGGGGCCCGACCTCCGACTCCGACAGGTTGGCCACCCACACGACCGGCTTGGTGGTCAGCATCCCGACCGCCTCGAGCTCCACCCGCGCCGCGGCGTCGAGCTCCAGGGAGGCCAGAGGGCGCCCCTCCTCGAGCCGGGTCCGACAGCGCTCCAGCAGCTCCCTCTCGCCGGCGTGGGCCCCGGGGTCGGTGGCCCACACCTTGCTGCGCTTCTCGATCGCCCGCCCGAGCACCTCCAGATCGGCCAGCAGCAGCTCCGTCTGGACGATCTCGGCGTCCCGCACCGGGTCCAGACCGGGGTAGCCGTGGGCCACGTCCGGCTGGTCGAAGAGCCGCACCACGTGGGCGATGAGGTCCACCGTGCGGATGCTCCCCAGAAAGCGGTTGCCCAGACCTTCCCCGCGGCTGGCGCCCTCGACCAGGCCGGCGATGTCGATGAACTCGATGGCGCACGGCGTCGTGTCGAGCGGGTCCAGCAGCGCCTCGAGCCGCGCCAGCCGCGGATCGGGCACCACGGCCACCCCGACGTTGGAGTCGATCGTGGTGAAGGGGTAGCTCGACACCCGCGCCTCGGCGCGCGCGAGGGCGTTGAAGAGCGTGGACTTGCCGACGTTCGGCAGCCCCACCAGACCGACCTTGAGCACCGCGGGATTGTAGCCGCGGCGCTCAGCTCTTCTTGCGGAAGCGGTCGATCGAGACCACTTTGGCCGGATCGCCCGTCGGCGCCGTCTCCCCCTCGGCCTCGGCCCCGCTGGGCACCTCTTCGCCCTCCTCGACGGCCTCGTCGCGCTCGCCGAAGCGCAGGCCGAAGTCGGCGGCCGGGTCGGCGAAGCCGGTGAGAGCCGCGAAAGGCACCCTCAGGCGGTGGCGCTCGCGCCGGAAGCTGAGGGTCACGGCGAAGGCCTCCTCGTCCACCGCGAGGTCCCAGAACTGATGCTGCAGCACGATGGTCATCTCGTCCGGGTAGCGCTCCAGGAGAAAGCCGGGCAGCTCCACCCCCGGCCGGCCGGTGGCGAAGGTCAGGAAGAAGTGGTGGTCGCCCGGGATCCCCTCGTCGGCCACCCGGAGCAGGACCTCGCGGACGACCCCGCGCAGCGCCCCCTCCACCAGGGCGGGGTAGTCGAGCAGATCGGCGGCCATGGCTTCGAGCCACCCTAGCACAGCGAGATGAAACCACCGGCCGTGGGGAACGTAGGCAACAGAGGAGCAGACAAGGAAGGAGAGAAGATGAAAAGGACCCTGATCGCCAGCGTCTTGGCCGTTCTCGTCGCAGCCCCCGCCCTCGGCTGGGGCGACGATTGCGACCACACCGCCGAGCGCGACGCCCGGATCGACGCGGAGGGGGCCGGCCGGCTCGTGGTCGAGGCCCGCGCCGGGTCGCTGACTCTCGTCGGGCGGCCCGACGCCGACGCCGTGGTCGCGCGTGGCACCGCCTGCAGCTCGCGGAGGAGCACGCTGGACGACATCCAGCTCACCACCCGCCGGCGGGGGGACACTCTGGTGCTCGAGGTCCGGATTCCCGACGACGCCGGGTGGCGGAGCGGCTCGGCCCGCCTGGATCTCGACGTCGAGGTGCCCGCCGGGCTGCACGTCGTGGTGGACGACACGAGCGGGTCGGTGGAGATCGAAGGCGTCGCCTCGCTCGAGATCGAGGACGGCTCCGGCTCCATCGAGGTGACCCGGGTGGCGGGCCGGGTCCAGATCCGCGACGGCTCGGGCGAGATCGACCTGCGCGACGCCGGCGGCCCGGTGGACATCCGCGACGGCTCCGGCTCCATCACCGTCGCCGACATCGGCGGCGACGTCGAGCTGACCGACGGCTCCGGCTCGATCGACGTCCGCGACGTGCGCGGATCGGTGCGGGTGCGCTCCGACGGCTCCGGCTCGATCCGCGTGGTCCGCGTCGACGGCGACTTCGTGGTCGAGTCGGACGGCTCGGGCGGCGTCAGCTTCGACCGGATCGCCGGCCGCGTCTCGGTTCCGTAGGCCTAGATCCGGCCGTGGCCGGCGAGCCGCGCCAGGTGGGCCTCGACCTGGCGCTCGGCCAGCGGCACGGCCGCGGCGGCGAGATCGTCGTAGGCCTCGGCCACCAGCTCGGCGGTGGTCCGCACTCCGCGGCGCCAGGCGTCGAGAATCCTCTCCTCCCGCCACAGCCGGTGCCGGCGGTACTCGGCGAGCTTCTCCACCACGTTGGTGATGGGCGGACCGTGGGAGGGGAAGAGGGTTCGCGGGGCCAACGCCTCCAGCCGCGCGAGGGTCGCCAGGTACACGTCCATGTCGCCGTCGGGCGGGTCGATGACGATCGTTCCCAGCCCCGCCACCACGTCGCCCGACACCAGCGATCCGAAGGTCTCGTCGAGAAAGGCGAGGTGCCCGGAGGCGTGCCCCGGGGTGTGGAGCACCCGCACCGGGAAGGGCGGATCGCCCTCGAGCTCCACCCTCTCGCCTTCGACGAGCTCGCGGTCGATCCCGATGCCGGCCCCGGCGAGACGCTCCGCCGTCGAGCGGTGGGCCGCCACCGGCACGCCCAGCTCGCGGCGCAGCGCCTCGACGCCCCCCACGTGGTCGGGGTGGTGGTGGGTGAGCCAGATCTCGCGCACCCTCCGCCCGCGCTCGGCGGCCACGGCGAGCGCGCCGGCGAGCGCCGCGCTCTCGCGGTCGAAGGGCGAGCCCGGATCCACCAGGACGCAGTCGCCGGTGCCGAGCAGGTAGGCGTTGGTGTAGGCGGCGGGGGGCAGGGTCGGCGTGGCCAGCGGGAAGAGCACCACGCCGGGGCGGAACTCGACCTCCCGCAGCGGACCCAGGTTGGCCTCCACCGGGTTGCGCAGACGGGCGAGCCCGGCCTCCGGACCCTCCTCGGCCAGCACCTTGAGGATGTGCAGGATGGGGGGCGCGGTGATCACCTCGCCCCTCTCCCAGCGTCCCCGCGCCTCGCGCGGGGCGATCCACTCGCCCTCCACCAGCTCGCCCCTCTCCACCCTCGGCTGCACCGGGCTCGTCGCGGGCCACTCCAGGAGAAAGAAGCGGTTGTCGAAGCGCACCGGCCCCAGCGGCGGGGTGAGCCAGCGGCCGGCGTAGACCAGCCGCGACAGGTCGATCTCCACCCCCAGCCGCTCCGGCAGGGCGGCCAGGTCGCCCTTCCCGGCCAGCAGACGACGCCGCTCGACGGCCAGGCGGTCGAGAAGATCGGCCGCGCCCTCCGCCCGCCGGGCGACCGGGACCACCCCCGTCTCCTCCAGCAGCTCGCGCACCGCGCACCCCGCGAGACCGGGAGGCAGCACCGGCCCCAGCTCGCCGATGCCGTCCTTCACCAGGTCGGGGATGCCGGCGTCCGCCGGACCTTCGTCGACGCCCAGCGGCTGCCCGCTGACGGGCAGCGCGGCGTCCCGGCGGGCGAGCCCCCCGCCGGGAAAGGCGTGCCAGCCCCCCATGAACGCCAGCTCGGGCGACCGCCTCACCCAGAAGACCTCCAGGCCGCCGCCCCGGCGCCGCCAGAGCACCACGGCCGCCGAGGCGCGGATCCTGGGCGGCGGCACCGGGGACTCCCCCGCGGCCAGCCTCTCGAGGACCTTCTCGTAGAGACCGGGCGGCGCCGTCATGCGGGGCTTTCTATCAGGTCGGAGATCCGTGGGCGGGAACCGATTCCGCTCCCCGACCGTCACAAGGGGTGGATGAAGATCGAGCGCACCCTCGCCCGGCTCCGCAGCGGCCTGGCCCTGCCGGTCGTCGCGGCAATGCTCTACGTGGGGCTGGTGCGGCTCGCCCTGATGCCGGCGTGGAGCCTGACCATGGACGGCGCGGGCGCCCTCCCGGCGCTGCTCGCACAGGGCCCACTGACGCCGCTCCTGCTGACGGTCAACCTCCTCTGGATGGGTTACCTCGCTGCCGCGTACCTGGGGCGGCGGCGGGAGGGGCGGGCCACCGCCGCCACCGCCGTCGGCTTCGCCGGCGCGGTCCTGCTCCTGGCCTATCTCTCCGCCGGCCTTCTCTCGCCCCCGGACGGCGGCCGCCGCCGCTCTGCCGGCTCCCCGGCGCGCCGGCCGCGACGCTACAATCGCGGCCGATGCCGCAGCCCGCCATCGACCGCCTGACCCGGCTCTGGCGCTCCCTCGGGCATCGGCCCGGGGGCAGATGGCTCTTCTCCCGCATCCTGGGCCGCGCCGTGCCCTACACGGGCACCATCAGGGCGCGGGTGCTCGAGCTCGAGCCGGGCCGCGCCACCGCCCGGATCGAGGACCGGCGACGCCTCCGCAACCACCTGCGCTCCGTCCACGCCCTGGCGCTGGGCAACCTGGGCGAGCTCGCCACGGGGCTGGCCTTCAACGCGGGCCTCCCGGCCGACGCGCGCGGCATTCCGGTCCGGCTGACCATCGACTACCTGAAGAAGGCGCGCGGCCCCATCACCGCGACCTGCGTCTGCGAGCCGCCCGCCAGCAGCGAGGAGGCCGAGTACGACGTCGCCGCCGACCTCTCCGACGAGGCGGGCGACACCGTGGCGCGGGTGACGGCGCGCTGGCGGGTGGGTCCGAAGCGGTAGGCGCCGCCCGATGCCCCGCTGCCCCGGCACCGCCGCCGCCGTCGCCGCCATGCCGGGGTCGGTCTACACCGCGCTGGCGCACCGCCTGGCCGCCCACCGGGGCGAGGTCTATCCGCTCCACGTGGGCGACACCTGGATGGAGCCGCTGGCCGGCTGCCGCATGCAGGACCTGACCGTCGAGGAGCATCCCGGTCTGCACCGCTACGCCCAGCCCCAGGGGCTGCCGTCGCTCCTGGACGCCATCGTGGAGCGGCACCGACAGCGCACCGGGGTCGCCACCGAGCGCGAGCAGATCCTGGTGACGGCGGGGGCGACGGGGGCCCTGGGGGCCGTGGCCGGCGCCCTCCTCGACCCGGGGGAGGAGGTGCTGATCCTGGCCCCCTACTGGCCGCTGATCTCGGGCATCGTGCGCGGCGGCCGCGGCGTCCCGGTCCCGGTCCCCTTCTTCGGCGAGGCCGACTCCTCCGAGTCGGCGGTGGAGATCGTCGAGTCCTTCCGCAGCGAGCGCACCGTGGCGCTCTACCTCAACACCCCGAACAATCCCACGGGGAGGGCCATCCCAGCGCCCTGGCTCCACGCGCTGGCCGAGTGGGCCCGCCGCCACGACCTCTGGTTGCTGGCCGACGAGGTCTACGAGGAGATCGTCTACCGGGGCGAGCACGTCTACACCCGGCCCCTCGCCCCGGAGCGCACCTTCTCGGTGCACTCCTTCTCCAAGGCCTACGGCATGGCGGGGAACCGCTGCGGCTATCTGGTCGGCCCCGCCGACGCGATGGCGGCGGCGCGCAAGGTCTCCACCCACGCCTTCTACTCCACCCCCACCGCCTCCCAGGTCGCCGCCCAGCGAGTGCTGAGCGAGGCCGGGGACCGCTGGGTGGCGAGCGCGCGAGAGCGCTACCGGGAGCTGGGACGGGAGGCGGCGGAGCGGCTGGGCGTCGAGACGCCGGACGGCAGCACCTTCCTCTTCGTGGACGCCGCCGGCGCCCTGGACGAGAGCGGCCTCGAGGGGTTTCTCGGCCGCTGCGTGGACCGGGGACTCTTCGTGGCGCCGGGACCCAGCTTCGGGCCCTACCCGACCTGGGTGCGGGTCTGCTTCACCGCCGCCGAGCCCCCGGTCACCCGCCGCGGCATCGACCTGCTGGCCCGCCTCCTCGGCCGCTGACGACCGCCGGGCGGCGCCGGCTCAGCCGTCGGAGCTCACCGCCTCGACGTTGAGGACGATGTCCACCTCGTCGCCGACCACCAGGCCTCCGGCGTCCAGGGTGCGGCTCCAGGAGACCCCGAAGTCGTGGCGGTCGATCGTCAGGCCGCCCTCGACCCCGATCCGCTTCTCGCCGCGCATGCCGGTCACCGGACCGAGCAGGGTCACCGGGATCGTCACCTCCTGGGTGACCCCGCGGATGGTGAGATCGCCCGTCACCGCGTACTCCGAGCCGCCCAGGCTCTCGACGGCGGTCGAGCTGAACTCGATGGTGGGGTGCTCGGCGGCGAGCAGGAAGTCGCCGCTGCGCAGGTGTCCGTCGCGCTGCTCGTTGCCGGTGTCGATCGACGAGGTCACGATGGAGACCTCCACCGACGAGGCGGTCAGGTTCTCGGGATCGAGCTCCACGGTGCCCTCGTACTCGCCGAACTCGCCCCGCACCTTGGAGAGGCCGAGGTGGGTGACGGCGAAGCCGATGGAGGAGTGGGTGGGGTCGAAGGTGTAGGTGCCGGCCGCCAGCGGGGCCGCCGCGACGGCGGCGACGAGGAGGACGGCGGTGGCAAGGCGGGTCGTTCTCATGGCGATTTCTCCCATAGGGGTTCGTTCGGTAGGTGCTTCGTCTCCGGGCGTTGGATCAGATGCGCCGATGCTCGGCGACGGGCATCGCCCGCCGAATCTGCCGCAGGCGCTCCGGGTCGATCTCGGCGAGGGCGATCCCCGGGCCGTCGGCCGCGCGCGCCACCACGGACCCCCAGGGGTCCACGATCATCGCGTTGCCGTGGCTCTCGCGCAGTCCCTCGTCGTCGTGCCGCCCGTGCTGCGCCGGAGCCAGCACGTAGCACTGGTTCTCGATCGCCCGGGCCCGCAGCAGCGGCTCCCAGTGGGCCTTGCCGGTGCGGGCGGTGAACGCCGAGGGCACCGAGAGCAGCTCGGCCCCCTTGGCGGCCAGCGCCCGGTAGAGCTCGGGGAAGCGCAGGTCGTAGCAGACCGACAGCCCCAGGACGCCGCACCGGGTCGCGGCGGTGACCAGCTCGTCGCCCGGCTCCACGGTGTCCGACTCGGCGAACCGCACGTCCGGGGGCAGGTTCACGTCGAAGAGGTGGATCTTGCGGTAGACGGCGCGGCGCTCCCCGTCGGCGCCGAAGAGCACCGAGGTGTTGCGACAGCGGGCCGGTTGGGCGGCGCGCTCGTTGAAGGAGCCCAGAAGCAGCTCCACCCCCAGCCGGCGGGCGAGCTCGGCGAAGCGGGCGCAGGTGGGTCCGTCGAGGGGCTCGGCCCGCCGCACCTTCTCCTCGTGCGGCCCCAGGTAGTTGGTGTTCTCCGGCGTAGCGACGAAGACCGCGCCGTAGCCGGCGGCCCGCTCCACCAGCCCGCGAGCGCTCTCCCAGTTGGCCTCGGCGTCGGAGGTGGAGTTGAGCTGGACGACGGCGGCGAGAGGCACGGCGCCTCAGTATACGGCCGGCACCCGGCGCTTCGGACGTTGGTATCGTGCGCGGATCATGAGCCGCCCCCGCGACGCCACCGTGGACGAGCTGCCGGCCGCCGTCGCGGAGCTCGAGCGGGGGATCGACGAGGGTCTCCATCTGGGGGGTCAGCTCTACGTCTCGCTGGCGGGCCGACCCGTGGCCGACCTGGCCCTCGGCGAGGCCCGGCCCGGGGTCGCCCTGACCCGAGGGCATCTCATGCTCTGGCTGTCGAGCACGAAGCCCGTGGCGGCGGTCGCGGTCGCCCGGCTGTGGGAGGCGGGTCTTCTCGACCTCGACGACCCGGTGGCCCGTCACCTCCCCGAGTTCGGCAACCGCGGCAAGGAGACGATCACGGTCCGGCACCTCCTGACCCACACCGCGGGCCTGCGCATGCTCGACCCCGGCTGGCCGCGGGACTCGTGGGACGAGATCGTCGCGCGGATCTGCGCCATGAAGCCGGAGCCGCGCTGGGCGCCGGGGCGCCAGGCCGGCTACCACCGGGCGTCCACCTGGTTTCTGCTCGGCGAGCTGGTGCGGCGGCTGGACGGGCGGCCGTTCGAGCGCTACGCCCGGGAGGAGATCTTCGCGCCGCTCGGCATGGACGACTGCTGGATCGGCATGCCGGCCCAGGTCTACGCCCGCGAGCGTCACCGGCTGGCACCGCTGTTCGACACCGTCAAGAGACCGCCGCGCGAGCTGGGGTGGGACACCGAGCCCCACGTGACCCGCTGCCACCCCGGTGGCAACGGCTACGGCCCCGTCCGGCAGCTCGCCCGGCTCTACGAGTGCCTGCTGCGAGGGGGCCGGCGGGCGGAGGGCGGCCCTCTTCTGACGCCCCAGACCGTGGCGGCCATGACCGCCCGCCACCGGGTGCGGATGATGGACCGCACCTTCCGCCGCGAGCTCGACTGGGGGCTGGGGGTGATCCTCGACTCCAAGCGGGAGGGGGCGGAGCCGCCGCCCTACGGCTTCGGACCCGACGCCTCGCCGCGCACCTTCGGCCACAGCGGCTACCGCTCGTCGGCCGCCTTCGGCGACCCGGAGCACCGTCTGGCGGTGGCCCTCGCCGTCAACGGCGCTCCCGACGACGGCCGTCACCTCGCCCGGTTCGACCGCGTCTTCGCGGCCGTCTACCGGGAGCTCGGACTGACCGCCCCGGAGGGGTAGCGGTCCGCACCGCCGCCCGCCGGCGGGGGGACTAGAAGGGTCCGCCGAGCTCGGTGACGAGAGGCCGGGTCTTGACCGCCACCCCCACCCCGTCGCCCACGGGCAGCACCGTCGCGAGAAGCTGGGGGTGCATGGTGAGATAGCCGTTGAACGCTTCGAGGGCGCGCGCCTCGGGCTCCTCCTCGCCGGGAGAGGGGTCGGCGATCCTCCCCTTCCAGAGCAGGTTGTCGGCCACCACGGCGCCGCCCACCTCGACTTTGGGCAGCACCAGGTCGAGACAGCGACGGTACTGGCGCTTGTCGCAGTCCAGGTAGACCAGGCCGACCCGGCCCTCGAAGCCGGTCAGAAACTCGATCGCCTCCCGCTCGACCACCTCCACCCGGTCGGCGACCTCCCCCCGCTCCAGGTAGGTGCGCGCGACGGCCGCCCGCTCGGGATCGCGCTCGACGGAGATGACGCGCGCGCCGGGCGCGCCGCGGGCGAGACGCAGGGCGCCGTAGCCGATGGCGCCCCCCAGCTCCAGCACGAGGGCCGGCCGCGTCGCCGCCGCCAGAACCTCGAGCAGCCTGCCGGTCTCGGGGCTCGAGATCGGCACTCCCTCCCGCCGCGCCCGCTCCTCCATCTCGCGCAGCAGCGGGTCGGGCGGAGGCAGCAGAGAGCGCAGGTAGCGGGCCTGCGGCGGGGGCAGGATCGGGTCGGCTACTTCTCCATCTCCACGACGAGGGAGCGCTTCGCGGGCAGCCCCTCGGCGGGGCCGATCGGCTGCCACACCTCGACCCCCTCCTCGTCGGTCGAGATGTCGAACCAGCGGGCCTCGCGCAGGCTGATCTCGAGCTTCAGCTTGCCGTCCGCGGGCATCGGCCGCGAGGTCTCGGTGCTCCAGAAGTTGTAGAGCGGCAGCTCCGACTCCGCTCCGGGCTCCAGCGGGTACATGAAGAGCTGGTTCCTGTAGACGATCAGCTCCTGGCCGTTGATGGTGACGTCGAAGCCGAGCTGCGAGCCGATCTGCTCGCCGTGGTTCTTCAGCCTCACCTTGAGCCGGCAGAGGGTGTCGGCCGCAGGCCGGGCGGGCTCCACCACGATCTCCTCGATCGTGATCGGGGGCCGCGCCGGCTCCTCCTGGCTCCACGCCGGCGGCCCGGCGAGCGCCAGCAGGAGGGCGGCGGCCGGCGGCAGGGTCCGGAGTGCGTGCCTCATGGCCGGCAAGTCTACCTCGCGGCGTCGGTCAGCGCGCCGACCAGGCCAGGTTCTCGAGCGCCACGGTCCGCCGCGCGAGGGTCTCGAGCGAGACCAGGTAGTAGTTGGCCTCGAAGGTGACCTGACACTCCCGCGCCTCGCCGTCGGGCCCGACCTCGACGGGCAGCTCGAGGCCGTGCGAGCCGCTGCCGCTGACGGTGACGCTCTCGAGCTCCGCGGAGCAGTCGCTGGTCACCACCACCTGAGGCGTCGCGGCGCCCTCGTCCAGCACCAGGTCCTCGACCTTTCCGGCCCCCGTGGGAACCCCTAGCATCAGCCAGAGCGAGCCGGGACGGACGACCTCGGAGAGGCGCAGCGATCCGGTCTCGGAGAGCCAGCGGCGGCCGAGCACCTGCAGATCCGTACCCCCCTCGACCGGCTGCCACCCCGAGGGGAAGAAGAACATCGGCGAGTCGCCGGAGGACTCCGCGACGGTGACCCCCGCCACCCGGTAGGCCAGCTCGGCGGTCTGCCGCCCCTCCACGCTGAGCGGCCAGCGGCGGTTGGAGCGGTCGTACAGACCGGCCACCAGGTCGTACTCGCCGGCCGCCAGGGGCGGCGCCAGAGCCGACTGGTAGATCTTCACCTCGTACGCCTTCTGGCCCTCTTCGCGCCAGCCGCCCGGCAGCTCGTGGTCGAAGGTGCGGGCCAGGTTGCCCTGCTCGTCCACCAGATGCAGGAAGACCCTGGGCTCCCCGTCGACCTCGCCCAGGGGACGGGCGAAGCTCCAGGTCAGCTCCGCGGTGGCGTATCCCGGATAGCCCACCTCCATCTGCCGCGGCTCGACCGAGAGCGAGGCCACCGGGTCTCCCGGACCGCCACAGCCCGCGATCGTGAAGGCGACCAGAACGGCCACCGGACTCCAGCTTCGCAGTCGCATTCCGAACCTCCCCCGTTGCATGCCCCGGACCGCGATCCGAGGACTGGGCGGGATTCTAGCGGCTCGCCGCCCCGGCTGTCCCGCTCCGGCCTCCGGAGCCGGCGCCGAGAGGCCTGGCGCCGCCCGGCCTCCGCGGCCCGGGGCGCTCGAGGTCGCCCCTCGCCGCGGCCCCACCGGCTTCGACGCGGCCGCCTCCACCCCTTCCCGCCCGGCCCTCAGCCGCCCGGCGAGCCGGCGCGCGCCAGAAGCTGCTCCACCTGGGCGATCACCATCGCCAGGGCCACGCGGTTCTCGCCCCCCACGGGCACGATGACGTCGGCGTACCGCTTCGACGGCTCGACGAACTCGAGGTGCATCGGCCGCACCGTGCCCAGGTACTGCCGCAGGACGTCCTCCAGGTCGCGGCCGCGCTCCCGGAGGTCGCGGCGCACCCGCCGGATGAGCCGCACGTCGGCCGGGGTGTCGACGTAGATCTTGAAGTCGAGCAGGTCGCGTAGACGGGGCTCGACGAAGAGGAGGATCCCCTCCAGCAGGATCACCGGCCGCGACTCCACCCGCTCGGTGCGGCGGGTCCGCCGGTGGGCCACGAAGTCGTAGATCGGCACCTCCACCGCCCGGCCGGCCTTCAGCTCCTCCACGTGGCGCACCAGCAGCTCGCCGTCGAGGGCGTCCGGGTGGTCGAAGTTGTGGCGCAGGAGGTGCTTCTCGTCGCGCCACGCGACGTCCTTGTAGTAGCTGTCCTGGGCCAGGAAGGCGATCCGGTCGGCGCCGACCGCCCGCAAGATGGCGCGGGCGACCGTGGTCTTGCCGGAGCCGGTGCCGCCGGCCACACCGAGGGCGACCGGTCCCCGGGCCTCGACGCTCATCCGCCCCCCGCGGCGAGACGGTCGATCAGCTCCGGCAGCTCGGCGATGGAGCCGATGGTGAACTCGGCCTCGGGCCCGTCGTCGTGCTCGCTGGCCACCCAGACGGTGCGGGTGCCCGCCGCCAGACCGGCGGCGACGTCGGCGGAGCGGCGGTCGCCGACCATCAGCGCCGCCTCCGGCCGCTCTCCGAGCTCGGCGAGGGCCGAGCGCAGCATGGACGGCGACGGCTTGCGGCTGCCCTCGTCGTAGCTGAACCGCAGGGCCCCGAACGGCGCCGCGAGCCCGAAGCGCTCGAGGACGCGCCGGTAGAGTGCGCCCGGCAGGGGCACGTTGGACACGAGGGCCAGCGCGAGACGACGTCGCGCCAGACCCGCGAGCGCCGACCGGCTGCCCGGCAGGGGTCGCAGCCGGTCGGCGTAGGGCCGGAACCAGGTCGAGAGCAGGGTGAGGTCGCGGCTGCGCACCCCGGTGCCCCGGCGCAGCCGCGTGAGGTGGGGCTTCCACGGCTCCTCCCGCCCGCGGCGGTGGCGCTCCTCGTACCCGCGGCGCCACGGCCCGAAGAGCCGCCGCTCGAGATCGGCCCGTCCCAGGTGCGCGCCGCGCGCCCTGAGGTGGGCCAGGAGCGCCTCCCGGCCGCGCCAGTCCGCCGCGCCGCTGGGAATGCCGCGCGACCCCTGCATGTCGAGCAGCACCCCGCCCATGTCGACCAGCACCGCGCGCGGAGGGGTCATCGCTGACACCGGGGGCAGTAGAAGGTGCTGCGGCCGCTCTGCACGATCCGCCGGATCGCCGCGCCGCACCGGGGGCACGGCTCCCCCTCCCGGCCGTAGACCGCCAGCGAGACCTGGAAGTACCCGCTGTTCCCCTGGCCGTCGGTGAAGTCGTTGAGGGTCGTCCCGCCCTGCCGGATCGCCCTCTCGAGCACCTCGCGGACCGCGACGGCGAGCCGGTCCCACCGCTCCCGGGAGATCCTCGCCACCGACCGGCGGGGGTGGATCCCCGCCTGATGGAGCGCCTCGGTGGCGTAGATGTTGCCCACGCCCACCACGTTCCTGGCGTCCAGGAGAAAAGCCTTGACCGGCGCCCGCCGGCCCCGGGCGAGCTCCGCCAGCAGGGCGCCCGAGAACTCCTCGCCGAGCGGCTCGACCCCCAGGTGGGCGAAGTGACGATCGGCGGCGAGGGCGCCGCTGGGCAGGGCGAAGGCCAGCCCGAACCGCCGCGGGTCGCGAAAGCGCAGGCGACGGTCGGAGTCGAGGAAGAGGCCCAGGTGCTCGTGCGGCTCCCGCCCTGTGCCCGCCGGCACTACCGTCAGCCGGCCGCTCATGCCGAGGTGGATCACCAGGGTGGAGCCGCCCTCCAGATCGATGAGCAGGTACTTGGCTCGCCGCCGGAGCCGCTCGATCCGTCGGCCCCGCACCCGTCGCGCGAGCCGGCGCCCGTCCACGGGCTCCCGGAGCGCTCCGTTCCACACCGCCACCCGGTCGATCCGGTCGCCGATCACGGACCCCTCCAGGCTGCGCCGGAGAACCTCCACCTCGGGCAGTTCGGGCACGGATCGATTGTAGCCGGGCGCCGGGGCTTGACAGCTTTGCGTCGATGAGTGAAAATAAGGCGTAAGTCATGGCCACCCAGGGAACCCTGCCGCTCCAGCTCGATCCGCTCCCCGCCTTCGCGGGTGTCGCGTCGGTCCGTCCGGGCGGCGTCGAGACGCGGATGCTGCCGGCGCGCGAGGTCCTCAACCGCCGAGGCCGGGCCTGGACGGTCAATCCGTACCGGGGCTGCGAGCTGGGCTGCCTGTACTGCTACGGCCGCTCCTCGCACGAGCTCCTGGGGTGGGCCGGCGGCGACGACTTCGAGCGCCGCATCTTCGTCAAGCAGGGAGCGGCCCGGGCCCTCGAGCGACGTCTGCGCAAGAGCGCCCGGCCGGGGCAGCGGATCGTCGTCGGCACGGTCACGGACCCGTACCAGCCGGTGGAGCGCCGGCACCGCGTCACCCGCGAGCTGCTCGAGACCTTCGACCGCTTCGAGGGCCTCACCCTCGCCGTCGCCACCCGCTCACCTCTCGTCCTCCGCGACATCGAGCTTCTGGCCCGGCTGAACCGCAAGCACGCGGTGGAGGTCCGGATCGCCGTCGCCACGGTGGAGTCCGACCTGGCGACCCGGCTCGAGCCCGGCTCGCCGGCGCCCGCCGAGCGGCTGCGGGCCGCGGCCGAGATCGCCGGCCGCGGCGTGCCGGTGGCCATCGACTGCATGCCGCTGCTGACCGGCGTCAACGCCGGCAGCCGCCAGCTCCTGCCCCTGTTCGACGCTGCCGAGAGCGTCGGCGCCTTCGACCTGGAGACGGAGCCGCTCGTGCTGAGGACGCCGGTCCGGGCGCGCTTCTGGCGCTGGCTGCGACGCGAGTACCCCCATCTGGAGCCGCGGTACCGGCGGCTCTACCGCTCCCGGTCTACCCTCTCCCGTCGCGACGCCGAGCGCGTGACCTCGATCTTCCGGCGGCTCAAGCTCGAGCGCGGCTTCCCGCGCTAGGGGCGGCCGATCGCCGCGGCGAGGCCGGCGACGAAAGCGGCCAGGGCCGCCTCGGGCGCACGGCTGTCCCCCTTCATGGCCAGCTCGGTCTCCAGCACCCGGGCCGGGAGCCGCACCCCGCTCGCCGCCGGCAGGCGGGAGGCCGCGAGGTAGGCGCGGTGCAGGCGGAACGGGTGTAGGCCGGCCACCGGGCTGCGACCGCCGCCGGGCGGGTCGGCCTGCAGCTTCGGCGCCACCCGCTGCTTGAAGCGCTGGTAGTTGCCCTCCCCCGGCTGGGCCACCCCGGCGTCGAGCATCTCCCCCACCGCCGCCATCTGGCGGGCGAAGCCGGCCAGCAGCGAGAAGAAGGCCAGCCGGTCGCCCACCGGGTCGTCGGCCGCCGCCAGGAGCCGGGCGAGGCGGGCGAGAGCCTCGTCGGAGCGGCCCGCGCCCACGGCGTCGAGCACCGCCCAGGCGTCCTCCTGACCGCGATCCTCCACCACCTCCCGCACCAGCTCCGCGGCGATCGGCGCGTCGGGGCTCATCGCGGCGAGCTTGCGGTACTCGGCGGCGAGCCGCGCGGTGGAGTCGGCGCGGGCGGCGCCGGTGCCGGGACGGCCGCCGCGCTCGCTGCGCAGGGTGCGCCGCGCCAGCTCGCGGAGGGCGTCGCCGCGGATGGCGACGCCGGTCTCCCGCTCGAGCTCCGCGGCGACGTCGGTCAGCCCGTGCCAGCCCTGCCGATCCTGCTCCACCCGGCCCAGATCCACGAGGGCGCCGCGCTCCGCCAGCACCCGGGCCGCCGGGTGCTCCCGCGCCACCGAGCTCTCCGCCAGGATCAGGCAGTGGCCTTCCGGCAGACCCCGCTGGAGCAGCGCCGCCAGCTCCTCCGCCTCACCCTCGCCGCGGCCCGCCAGCTCCGCCTCCCGGGCGGCGGCGAGCAGCTCCACCAGTCCCGAGCGCAGCTTCTCCCGCGCCGGCTTGGCTCGCTTGCGGCCCCGCCCGGCGCCCGCCAGGGCCCAGTCGGGCACGCCGGCGAGCGCGTCGCCGGGCGCCCCCCGGTAGGGATCGAGCTGCAGCAGACGCAGGGCGCGGAGCAGACGGATCGCGGCGTCCCGCCGGGGGCCGGAGAGCGTCTCTCCGTCGGCGGCTTCGACGGGCAGGGCCTTCTCCAGGTCGTCGAAGAGCGCCGCCGCCGCCGAGAGCTCGGCCAGGGCGGCCGACTCGACCGCGACCACGACCTTGGCCGAGTCGAAGAGGGAGTAGGTCTGGAGGTCGGCCAGCAGCGGCAGCAGGGTGGACGGCCGGCGGTGCACCGTCGGCGAGCCGCCCAGCCGCGTCGCGATGGCGTCGGCGAGGCGCGCCGCGGCGGGCTCGGCCACGACCCGGTCGCCGACGATCAGGTAGCAGGGCTCCAGCCGGCCGTCCGCGACCTCGGAGAGCAGGCTCTCCAGGCCGCCGGAACGGCCGGAGCCGGGGCTCAGGAGTCCTCCCGGCCGCCGTTGCCCTCGAAGGCCTCCGCCGCGCCGTAGATGGCCCAGATCGGACCCGGCCGGACCCCGAGCTCGAGCTTCTCCTCCTCGAAGTCCATCTCGACCGAGTTCCAGCTTCCGCAGGAGTCGCACCGGTCCACCCAGTCGGGGTACTTGGTGCGGCAGGCGCGGCAGACGTACTCCTGGGTGGTGATCCCCGCCTCGGCGACGCAGGCCGACAGGCTCTGCACGGCCATCCCCATCTCCCCGCGGCGCTCGTGCAGCCGCGCCAGAAGGAAGTGGAAGGTGGGCGACGGGTGGATCCGCTCGCGCAGCTCCTCCAGCACCCGGAGCGCCTCCTCGTGCATCTCCAGGCGGTAGTAGAGGCGGCCCAGGAAGAAGCGGGGCAGAAGGTCGTTCTCGGCGGCGGTGATCAGCCCGTGCAGGGTCTCGATCGCCTCCATGGGCTCTTCGCGCTCGATGAAGTGGTCCTCGATCCGCTGGAGGAAGATCGGGCTCCCCGAATCCACGAAGCCGGCCTTCCAGATCGCGAGCGCCGCCTCGGGCCCCTCGTCGAGCAGCGTCGCCTCGCCCCGCATGATCACCGCCGGCAGGAACCTCGGCTCCTCGGCCAGGATCTGCTCGAAGATGGTCCTGGCCTCCCCCACCCGCTCGGCCCGCAGCAGCTCGACGCCGCGCTCGTAGGCGAGGCCCTTGCGCACCTCCTGCTCGCGCTCCAGCCCCTCGGTCTCGCCGCCCTCGGCCAGCAGCGCCTCGAGCTTCTCGTGCCACCGCGAGGCCTCCCGCCACTCCCCCGCGGCCAGCGCCGCGTTGCGCCGGCGGGCCATGATCTTCTTGCCCATGCCGGGGAAGTCGCGCAGGATGCGGTCGCGAAGCTGGACCGCGACCTCCCCGTCGCCGGCGGCCTCGTAGTCCTCGATCAGCTCGTAGAGCACCGACACGCTCTGGGGGTAGAGGACCGACGCGCGGCGATGGACCTCCACGGCCTCCTCGGATTGGCCCAGCCTGCGCAGCTCCTCACCGTAGCGCAGCAGGCCGCCGAAGCTCTCCGGCCGCTGCGCCAGGTAGGAGCGGAAGTCAGACGCCGCGCGCGCCGACTGCCCGTCGGCCTGGTAGTCCACCGCCCGCCGGTAGGCGTTGTCGAGGCTGCGAGCCTCGCTGCTCAGACGTCGGCCGCGGCGCTGGTCGAGGTCCCGCTTGAGGGTCTGCGTGAGAAGCAGGATGCCCGCCGGCAAGAAGCCGAGCAGGAACACGGTCAGAAGGACCAGATAGAGCGGCCACGACCGCTCGGCCGTGAGCTGGAAGCGGGCGGAGAGAAGTCCGATGTTGAGCTGCGTCAGATAGGCGACGGCAACGACGCTGGCGAGAGCGAGAAGGAAAGCCCCAAGAGTTCGAAAGCGCATTCGCTCCGGGCCAGGCGTCTACTCCTCCATCAGGCCCTGCTCGACCTGCTCCTGGCAGTCGATACAGTACCTCGCCCAGGGGATCGCCTGCAATCGGTTCTTCGGGATCGCCTCGCCGCACTGACCGCAGACGCCGTAGCTCCCCTGGTCCAGCCGCTCGAGAGCGGCGTTGATCTCCAGCAGGATGTCCCGCTCGCTGGCCGACAGCGACAGCATGAACTCGCGGTCGTAAGCGCTGTTCGCGCGGTCCACGAGGTCCTCGGCCCCCTCGTCGCTCGACCTCTGGCCGACCTTGAGGTCGTGCTCGTACATGTCCAGGATCTCTGTGCGCTGCTCCTCCAGGCGCTTGCGGAAGGCGGCGTTCTGCTTGGTCTTCTGTTGCGTCTTGGTTCCGGCCATCTCGTCAGGCCCTCCTTTCTCCCGTTCACGCAGCGCGCGATCTTAATACAAACAGCTACCGGTCGTACCGCATTCCGGCCCGGATGGTGGCACAGCGGTAGAGCTGCTCGTACAGAACCAGACGCGCCAGGTTGTGGGGCAGGGTCAGCCGGCCCAGGGAGAGCCGCTCTCGGGCCCCGGTCACCACCTCCCGCGAGAGGCCCACGTCCGAGCCCAGCAGGAAGGCCACAGGATGGGGCCAGCGCGTCAGCAGCTCCTCCAGCCAGGAGGCCATCTGGCGGGAGCTCCGCTGGCGGCCGCCGGCATCGAGGGCCACGGTCCAGCAGGGGTCGGGCAGCGCCGCGAGCAGGGCCCGGCCCTCCTCCCGGCGCCGCGCCGGCGCCGCCGCCGCGGCCCGCGAGCGCACGGGCAGATCGCGCACCGACCACGGTCCGACGACGCGCTCCCGGTAGCGAGCGCACAGCCTCTCCCACTCGTCGCGCCGGTGACGGCCGGCCCAGGCCACGATCAGCTCCCGCGACATGGGGGCCAACCATACCGCCGCGGCGCCGAGGCTGGTAGTCTGACGCCCCATGGCGGCTCGGACCACCGAAGAGGAGCAGAAACGGCGGCGGCGGAAGCTGCTGGTTCGAGGCCTCCTGCTGGGGGGCGCCGCGGTGGGCGTGCCGGCGCTGGTCAACGCCCTGGTCTCGCGCCGGGTCCGCGACCTGAAAGGCCCCTCGTGGGGCCGCAGCTCCCACTACGCCTGGCAGAAGGGCGAGATCGCCTTCCAGCGGCTGGGGCAGGGCGAGCCGCTGGTGCTGCTGCACTCCTTCGGCCCCGGCCACGACTCGGAGGAGTGGCGGGCGGCGGCCGAGCGTCTGGCGGGCTCGTTCGAGGTCTTCGCGCCCGATCTCCTGGGGTGGGGCCGGTCGGAGAAGCCCCCCCTCGCCTACGACGGGGTCCTCTATCTGCAGCTCATCGCCGACTTCCTGGAGGACGTGGTGCAGCGACGCGCGGTGGTCGCGGCGGCGGGCCTGCCCGCGGCCTACGCCGTCCAGGTGGCCGTGGACCACCCCGAGCGGGTGCGCGGCCTCGCCCTGTCGGTGCCGTCGGGGCTCAATCAGCACGCCGACGAGCCCGATCTGCGCGACGCCCTTCTCCACCGCACCCTCGGCCTGCCCATCCTGGGCACCTACGCCCTGAACCTCTACACCAGCCACGCCAACATCGCCCGCCACCTGCGGCGGGAGGTCTTCTCCCGCCCCGACCGGGTGGACGCGGCGCTGGTGGAGCGACACTACCGGTCGAGCCATCAGCCCGGCGCCCAGCGGCCCCTGTCCGCGTACCTGGCGGGCTACCTGAACCACCGCGTCGACGACGCCCTGGCCCGGCTCGACCTGCCCCTCTGGCTGGCCTGGGGACGCGAGGCGCGGTCGCCGGCGGTCGAGACCGCCGACCTCTGGCTGCTGCACGCCCCCGGCGCCGAGCTCGAGGTCTTCGACGGATGCGGTAACCTCCCCCACGCCGAGGTCGCCGCCCCCTTCTGCCAGCGGCTGGAGGGCTTTCTCTCGGGGCGGCCGGCCTAGGCCGCCGCCCCTACGACCCCAAGCAACCGAGGAGGACCCGATGTCGGGGATCTTCAAAGCGTACGACGTCCGCGGTCTCTACCCCGAGCAGTTGAACGAGGAGATGGCCCGGTCCATCGGCCGCGTCTTCCGCTTCGTGCTGGACGAGCGCGACCGCGGCTACGGCGACCACGTGGTGGTGAGCCGGGACATGCGCCCCCACAGCGAGCCCCTCTCCGAGGCCCTGATCGAGGGGCTGCGGGAGGGTGGTCTCGACGTGGTGGACATCGGCCTCGCCACCACTCCCATGAACTACTTCGCCGTGGGACACCTCGGCGCCGCCGGCGGCGTTCAGGTCACGGCGAGCCACAACCCGGCCGAGTACAACGGGCTGAAGTTCAGCAAGAGCGACGCGCGGCCGGTCTCCGGAGAGGGCGGCATCGCCCTGATGCAGGCCAAGATCGAGGCCGGAGAGGCGCAGCCCGCCGGGAGACGCGGCGGCTACCGGCGGGCCGGCGTCTACGACAAGTACGGCGAGCACGTGCTCTCCTTTCTGGAGGGAGAGCCGAGCCCCCTCTCCGTGGTGGTGGACGCGGCCAACGGAATGGGCTCCATCTACCGGCCTCTGCTCGAGCGGATGGGGATCCGCCTCGACCCGCTCTACTTCGAGCTCGACGGCACCTTCCCCAACCACGAGGCCAACCCCCTGAAGGAGGAGAACCTCGAGGACCTGATCGCGCGGGTGCGCGCCGTCGGCGCCGACTTGGGAATCTCCTTCGACGGCGACGCCGACCGCGCCGCCTTCGTGTCCGAGAAGGGCGAGGCGATCGGCAGCGACCTCATGACCGCCCTGATCGGCGGTGAGATGCTGCGCACGGAGCCCGGCAGCCACGTCCTCTACGACCTCCGCTCGTCCCGGGCGGTGCCCGAGTACATCACCGAGTGCGGCGGCCGGCCGGTGCGGGAGCGGGTGGGTCACTCCTTCATGAAGGCCACGCTGCGCGAGAAGAAGGGGATCTTCGGCGGCGAGCTCGCCGGGCACTACTACTTCCGCGCCAACCACCACGCCGACTGCGCCCTGCTGGCGGTGGTCGAGGTCCTCAACCTCCTGCGGCGCAAGCGCCAGCCGCTGTCACGCCTGGTCGAGCCGCTGCGCCGCTACGCCAAGAGCCCGGAGATCAACTTCGTGGTGGAGGACAAGGCGGCCAAGCTGCGCGAGCTCGAGGAGCGCTACGCCCACGGCCGGATCGACCACCTCGACGGCGTCACGGTGGAGCTCGCCGACTGGTGGTTCAACGTCCGGCCCTCGAACACCGAGCCCTACCTGCGGCTGGTGCTGGAGGCCGAGACCGACGAGGCGCTGGCCGAGCACCGGGCCGAGCTGGAAGAGCTGCTGGGCCGGCCCGTCTGACCCGCCGGCGACGCCGCCCGACGCGCGCCCCGTCGCCCTAGCGGCGGCCGCCGAGCACGCCGGCCCGGATCAGGAAGTAGAGCAGGGTCATCAGGGTCGAGACCGCCGCCGCCACGTAGGTCATGGCCGCGGCGTTCAGAACCCGGTCCATGCCCTGCCGCTCCTGCGCCGCCACCACCCCGTACTCGACCGCCAGCCGCTTGGCCCGGTTGGAGGCGTCGAACTCCACCGGCAGGGTGACGATCTGGAAGAGGAGCACTGCCGAGAAGAGGATGGCGCCGAAGATCACCACCTGAACGCCCAGGGCGGTTCCCATGTAGAGCAGGATCAGGCCGCCCAGCATCGCGAAGTAGCCCAGCTTGGAGCCGATGTTGGCGGTGGGCACCAGCGCCGACCGCAGCCAGAGGGGCTTGTAGCTGCGGGCGTGCTGGATGGCGTGGCCGGCCTCGTGGCAGGCCACTCCCACGGCGGCGATGGAGCGGGAGTCGTGGACCGCCTCGGAGAGGGCGAGCCGCTTGTTGACCGGGTTGTAGTGGTCGGAGAGATAGCCCCCGGTGCGCACCACCTCGACGTCGCGGATCCCGGCGCGCTCCAGCAGGACACGGGCCGCCTGGGCGCCCGTGTAGCCGTTCATCGTGCCGACCTTCGAGTACTTGTTGAAGGCCGACCTGGTCCGGAAGCTCGCCCACAGCGACAGCGCGAAGGCGGGCAGCATGAGCAGCAGGTAGAGCGGATCGAGCATCGGACGACCTCCTCGGCCAGTGGGAACAGGCGGCGGCCGGGGGGAATTCCCTTCCGCGGCGCTTGCGCGCCGGTCAGATTACCAGGGTCTCCCGCTCAGAGCAGCGTCATCGCCTGGTCGGCCCAGAGCACCCTCGGACCGCTGGGCGACGACCCCCGCCGGTCCTCCTCGTGGGTCACCGAGACCGCCCTGAGACCCGCCGGCGCCGCGCCGTCCTCCAGCTCCACCGGCCCGCCGTCCGCGCCGACCTCGAACCAGGGTCCGGGCAGGGGCCCGTCGTCGGTGTGGAACCAGACCCGGTACCCCCGCTCCCCGGGCGCCGGACCCAGCCCGCGCAGGCGCAGGTACCAGCTCTGACGGTCGGGGGCCACCACCAGGGTGCCGCGAGCCTCGGGGAAGACGGGGTCCGCCCCGACCGGCTTGAGCAGACAGAACTCGGTGCCCTCGGCGGTGGTCAGCGACAGCAGCCGCCGCTGGCGGGCCACCTCCTCCACCAGCTCGAGCGGCTCGGGCGGAGCCGCGGCGCGGGCCGCCTGGAGCTCCGCGAGCTGTCGCCCCTGCCGGGTGAGCAGCACCTGCTGCCAGACGGAGACCGCGAGAAGAGCCACGACCAGCGACGCGGCCAGCGGCAGGGTCCACGCCGGCCACCCCCGGGTCGCCGCCGGGGCGACCGGACCCGGCCTGGACGCCGCCGCCCGGGCCACGATCCGGCGCCTGAGCCCCGCCGGCGCCGGCATCTCGTCCACCGTCCAGGCCAGCGCGGCGAGGGTCTCCGCCACCTCCCGGTCCTGCGGCGCGATCTCGGCGCCCGCCGCCACCCGGTCCACCGCCTCCAGCACCCGGCGGTCGCCCTCGCCCAGCTCCTGGGTCCCGGTCTCCTCACTCACAGCAGCTCTCCGGCATCGGCCGTCAACTCCTTCCGCAGCTTGCGCACGGCCAAGAGGGTACGGGTCTTTACGGTTCCCAGCGGAATCCCGGTTTTGCGCGCGATCTCGCTCTGGGTCAGGCCCTCGAAGAAGGCCAGCTCCAGAACCTGGCGCTGCTCCTGCGGCAGCCGGTCCAGCTCGCGGCGCAGTCGGCTCCGCCTCTCCCTTCTCAGTACGGCGTGCTCCCCCGTGGGGGATTCACTTCTCGACGGAGCCTCCCGCTCCGCGTCCCGCGCGGTGCGGCGCACCACCTTGGTGGTCCGCAGCCGGTCGATGGCGCGGCTGCGGGTGATCAGTACCAGCCATGTGGACACCGACGAGCGGCCCGGGTCGTAGCGGTCCGCCTGCTCCCAGACCTGCAGAAACACCTCCTGGAGAACCTCCTCGGCCTCCGCCGCGCGGCCCAGGACGCGGTGCGCCAGGCCCAGCAGCATGCCGGAGTAGCGGTCGTACAGGTCCGCCAGCGCCTCGGCGTCGCCGGCGCCGACGGCCGCCACCAGCCGGGCCTCGGAGGCGCGGCGCTCTTCGTTGTCACGGGCGGGCATCTGCCGGCTCAAGGCCTCGGGCGGCCGGTACAATAGCACGGTCATGCCGAGCCGTCCGCCCACCATCGCGGTGCTGGGTGGCGCGGTCTGCGACGAGCGGACGGGGCGACAGGCGTACGAGGTCGGGCGCCGGATCGCTCTCGGCGGAGCGGTGCTGGTCTGCGGCGGCGGCGGAGGGGTGATGTCGGAAGCGGCTCGAGGCGCCGCCGGGGAGGGCGGCCGGACCGTCGGGATCCTGCCCGCGGCCGACGCCGCCGGCTCGCCCCCCAACCCGCACGTCGAGCTGCCCATCTTCACCGGCCTCGGCCAGGCCCGCAATCTGGTGGTGGTCCTGTCGGCCGCCGCGGCGATCGCCGTGGGAGGCGGCTGGGGCACATTGAGCGAGATCGCCCTCGCCCTCAAGCACCGGATCCCCGTCGTGACCCTGTCGAGCTGGCGGCTCGCCCTGCCCGACGGGCGGGCCGAGCCGCTGCTGACCGAGGCCCGCGATCCGGTCCACGCCGTCGAGCTGGCCCTGGCGGCGGCCGGAGGGGTGGGCCGGTGAGCCCCCGCCGTCCCTCCGCCGGAGCTCCCGGACGGCTGCCGGCGATCCGGGTGATCATGATGCCCCGTGACACCAACGCCCTGGGGACCATCTTCGGAGGCCGGATCCTGTCGCTGATCGACCAGGCCGGCGCGGTGGAGGCGCAGATGCACGGCACCCGCTTCGTGACCGTCGCCCTGCGGGAGGTGGAGTTCCACCAGCCGGTGTTCGTCGGCGACCTGGTCAGCTTCTACGCCTCGGTGACCCGCCTCGGGCGCACCTCGATCACCGTCCGGGTGACCGTCGAGGCGGACCGGAGGCTGCGCGGTGGCGCGACCGTCCTGGTCACCGAGGCGGAGGTGGTCTACGTCCACATCGACGATGCCGGCCGGCCGATCCCCGTCGGCGCCGGAGCCGGGCCGGCGGCTCAGCCCCGGGGCGAGTAGGGCTCGTAGCACTCGCGGCAGCGCGCCTCGTAGTGCTCGAAGTCGCCGACCTCGACCTGCTCGGTGCCGCCCGCGATCCGCTGGCTGTAGTGGCCCACCCCGCCGCAGCGAACGCAGACCGCGTGCATCTTGTCCACGTACTCGGCCAGGGCCATCAGCTCGGGCATGGGGCCGAACGGGCGCCGCAGGTAGTCCTGGTCGAGCCCGGCGACCAGCACCCTCACGCCGCGGTCGGCCAGCCGGGTCACCAGCCCCACGAGGCCGGGGTCGAAGAACTGCGCCTCGTCGATTCCCACCACCTCGACGCCCGGCCTGAGCCGCTCTTCGAGCTCGGCGCTGCCGCCCACCGACTCGGCCGCCAGCCGCCGGTCGTCGCGGGTGACCAGGACGCCGTGCGGGTGCCGGGTGTCGGCCCGCGGCTTGAACGCCTGCACCTCCTGGCGCGCGATCACCGCCCGCCGAAGCCGCCGCACGAGCTCCTCGCTCTTGCCCGAGAACATGCCGCCGGCGATCACCTCGATGCGGCCCACGGGCCGGTCCAGAAGCGCTCGGCTCGTCATGTGAAGGGCGATGGTAGCGCAGAGCGGTCTGCTACGATGCCGTCGATGGCCCGGCGGATCTTCACCTACCAGGAGGCCCTCGACAGCTTCCCCGCGGTGCGCGAGATCACCGGCGAGGCCGTGAGCGAGGTGCGCCAGATCCATAGCTCCTCCGGTCCGGCGGGCGAGGACCGGCGCCAGGAGCTCGAGGCGGAGACACGCCGCATCGTGGAGCGCTGGGCGGCGCAGGTGGAGGAGCTGGGCTGCGAGGTGAAGGGCCTCTGGCTGGTGGACTGGGACAGCGGCGACGGCTACTACTGCTGGCGCTACCCGGAGGAGTCGCTGGCGCACTACCACGGCTACTCGGAGGGGTTTGCCGGCCGGGTGCCCATCAACTGACCCCGACGGCGGTTGACTCGGCCGGCTCGCCGGCTAAACTGGCGGGAATAGTGGAGAGAGCCCTCGCGTTGGCTCTTTCCGAGGAGAGTCAGATGGAGACCCAGCCCGAATCGTCCGCCCAGCCCGCCGAGACCGCCGCCCCGCAAGGCCCGATCTCGCTCAGCCCGAAGGCCGTCCAGATGGTCAAGATGACCCGCCAGCAGGAGAACCTCGACGAGGGGTCCGCCCTGCGGGTGGCGGTGCGAGGCGGCGGCTGCTCGGGCTTCGAGTACGCCCTCGACTTCGACGACGAGGCCCGCGAGACCGACTTCGTGCTCGAGTACGACGGGCTGACGGTCTACATCGACCCGGTGAGCGCCCGCTATCTCGAGGGCACCGAGATCGACTACGTCTTCAGCCCCAGCGGCGCCGGCTTCAAGTTCAACAACCCCAAGGCCTCGGGCACCTGCGGCTGCGGCTCGTCGTTCGCCGTCTGAGCTAGCGCCGCGGCGGCTCGACCACCCGGGCGGGAGCCGCCCCGGCCACCTCGACCTGGGTGCCGGGATCGGCGGCGCGGCGGTGGAGCAGCGCCAGCGCGATCCCCTCGCCGGTGCGCGCCGACCGCACCACGGTGCCCAGGGCGCCCGCCGAACGGCCCTCGAACGAGACCTCGGCCCCCGGCTCGGGCAGCGGGCCGGAGCCCAGCTCGAGCCCCCGCAGGACGCGGTTCACCCTGCCGCGGTAGTGGATGCGGGCCACCACCTCCTGGCCCAGGTAGCAGCCCTTCTCGTAGCTGACCGCCCCCTCGATCCCCGTCTCCTGGGGAAAGGCGTCGCCGGCGTACTCGCGGCCGTAGAGCGGCACGCCGCACTCCACCCGCAGCGTGTCCAGGGCGCGCCAGCCGCACAGACGCGCCGGGGCGTGCAGACCGGAGGAGAGCTCCTCGATCCAGCCGGCGGCGGTCTCGGCGGCGGCGGTGACGGCGAAGGCCGCCACGGGCCAGAGCCCGTCGCGGAGGATGCACGCCGAGCCCGGTCCGACCCCGGCGGCGAGGTGCCCCCACGCCGCCTCGGGAGGCCGGGCGCCGGTCAGCCCGACGACCGCCGCCGTCGCCCCGGGCCCGGCGAAGAGCAGGGTCGCGAGATCCCCTGGACGCTCGAAGTCGACCCGGTCGGCGATGCGGTACCTGCCCAGGTGGGCTTCGATCGGCTCCGCCCGGCCGGCGGGCAGCCAGAGCCGCAGACGGTCCGGCAGGGCGAGCATCGCCACGTCGGCCAGGATCTTGCCCTGGATGTCGGTGAAGAAGCCGTGGCGACCCTCTCCGGGGGCGGCGCTCTTCGCGTCGAAGGTCACCAGGCCGTGCAGAAAGCGGGCGCGGTCCTCCCCGGTCAGGTCGAGGGGCTCGCGGTCGTGGCGCAAAACCACGCCGCAGCCCCCGAAGAGGGCGTCGAGCTCCGCCGCCGGCTCGCCCCAGCTCACCACGAGCGGGGGCTCCGTCCGCGGCTCCCGCAGCTCCGCCCCGAGCCTTTGGCAGAGGTCGGAGAGGTCGGACGTCCGTGCCACCGCGGGATCGTAGCACCGCGGGCGAGGCGCTCCGGCTAGACTCCGCCCGTGACGGAGAGCCATCCCTTCCGACTGGAGACCTCTCACGGCCGCACCCTGTGCGGCATCGTGGACCTTCCGGAGACACCCGGCCCGCGGCCCTCGGTGATCATCTGCCACGGCTTCAAGGGCTTCCAGGAGTGGGCCTTCCTCCCCAGCCTGGCCGAGCTCCTGGCGCAGCGCGGGTTCACCGCCATCCGCTTCAACTTCTCCGGCGCCGGCATGCACCCCGGCGACGAGCTGGTCACCGACCTGGAGGCCTTCCGCCAGGCCACCGTCGGCCGCGATCTCGAAGATCTGGAGGCG
>JAWWBN010000013.1:0-32779 GCA_033720955.1 Thermoanaerobaculia bacterium
ATCGTCTGTCTGGCCGCGGTGGCGGTCGCCGCCCAGACCGCGCCCCCCCCGGCGCCGGGCGGCCAGCGGTTGCCCGGGGTCGAGCTGGCGCAGACGCTGGCCACGGCCACCGGCATCGCCATCAGCCCGCTGTTCGGTGTCAGCGCCGTGGGCGCCTGGCGCTATCTCCAGGCCGAGCCGGTCGAGCGGCAGGCGCTGCCCTGGTTCGCCTCGATGTGGTTCTGGGTCCCGGGTCTGCTGGTCAGCTTCCTCCTCGTCTCCAAGGATCTGCTGCTCGGCTTCCTGCCGGGGGTCAAGAAGCCGTTGGACGCCCTCGACGTTCTGGAGGACAAGGTGAGCGCGGTGCTGGCGATCCCCGCCGTGGTGCCGATGTTCGCCAGCGCCTTCGCGGGGGTGGCCTCGGCGCCGGCGACGGCGGGGCCGGTGGCGCAGCAGGCCGGGGCGGCCGCGCTGTCCTGGCTGGACGACCTGCCGGGCGCGACCGCCCTGGGCATCGGTTCGGTGGTGCTGGTGGCCGCCTTCCTGGTGGTCTGGCTCGCCTCCCACGCCATCAACGTGCTCATCCTGCTGTCGCCGTTCGGGCCCCTGGACCTGCTGCTGCGCTCGGTCAAGTGGGCGCTCCTGGCCCTCCTGGGCGGCGCGACCCTGATCCACCCCTACCTGGGTCTGCTGGTGGCCGTCCTCATCCTGCTGGCCGCGGTCCCCGTAGCCGGCTGGTCGTTTCGGCTCTCGGTCTTCGGGTGGGTGCTCGCCCTCGATCTCATCCGCGGCGGCTCGCGCGGCGCCCCGGGGCGGATCCGGGCCTTCACGGTGGGCCGGCTGGGCCGGGCGCCGGCGCGCAGCTACGGGGTCGTGACGAGGGAGGAGGGCGGGCTGGTCTTCCGCTACCGGCCGTGGATGGTGATGCCGCTGCGCCGGGAGCGGCTGGCCGAGGGCGTCTACCGGCTCGGCCGCGGCCCCATCTGCCCCATCCTGCGCCGCCAGGAGGAGGGGCGCGCGGTCGCGGTGCTGCGCCTCCCGCCGCGCTACGCCCGCGACGAGGAGGAGGTGCTGGCCGCGCTGCGGCTGGCGGGCGCCGACGATCTCGCCCTCCGGCGCGGCCTCCGGGCGTGCCTCGCCTGGCTGCGCGAGGGGGTGGCGGAGGCCCGCCCGCCCGTCGCATAGACTCGCCACACCATGAAGCGCCTGGTCACGGCCGCGGTGGGGATCCCCCTCGCCATGGCGGCGGCCTTTCTGCTGCCGCCCCGCTGGTTGTTCCTGCTGCTGGTCGCCGTCGTCGAGATCCAGGTGGTCGAGTTCGTGCGCATGACCCGCTCCTTCGCGCACAGCGCCCCCCGCTGGACGCTGCTGCTGCTGGTGCCGGCCGCGGCGGTCCTGCTGAGCCCCGCCATGCTGCCGCCGGGGGACGGCGAGATCTCGTGGGAGTACCTGCTGGCGGCGAGCCTCGCCCTGTCGGTCGGAGTCGGGGCGCTGGTCGTTCTGGGGGGCACCGACGCCGAAGAGGCGCCGGCCGCTCTGGGAGTGCTGGGCTTCGGCGTCGTCTACTTCTCGCTCCCCGTGGCCTGTCTCTTCTACCTGCGGCGCATCGACCCGTGGCTGCTGGTGCTGGCCTGCGTCATCGTGTGGCTCGGGGACGCGGCGGCCTACTACGTGGGCACCCGCCTGGGTCGGCACAAGCTGGCCGAGCGGTTGAGCCCCAAGAAGACCTGGGAGGGGGCGGTCGGGGGCCTCGCCGCGGCCGTGGTGGGCGCCGCGCTGTGGTCGTACTGGCGGCTGGGCGAGGTGCGCCCGGCGCTGGTGCTGCTGGCCGGCGCGACGAGCGTCGGGGCGCAGCTCGGCGACCTGCTGGAGTCCATGCTCAAGCGGGGCAGCGGGTGCAAGGACTCCGGAGCCCTGCTCCCGGGGCACGGCGGCATGATGGACCGGATGGACGCGATGATGTTCGGAGCTCCGGTCATGGCGGTGGGGATCTGGCTGGTGGGGATCGACCTGGTGGCGCCGTGAGACGTCTGGCCGTGCTGGGCTCCACCGGCTCGGTGGGCCGCAGCACCCTGGACGTGGTGCGTCATCACCCGGGCGCCGTGAAGGTCGAGGCGCTGGCGGCGCGGGGCAGCCGGCTCGACCTGCTGTTGCGTCAGATCGAAGAGGCGCGTCCGGCCCTGGTGGCGGTCTACGACGAGGAGCGGGCGGCGGAGCTCGCCGCGGCGGTGGGGGACGGGGTGGAGGTGGTGGCCGGCGAGGAGGGTCTGCTGCGGGCGGCGACCTTGCCCCGGGTGGACCGGGTGGTGGCGGCGATGGTGGGCGCCGCCGGGCTGCCGGCGGTGCACGCCGCGGTGGCGGCGGGGACGGACGTGGCCCTGGCCAACAAGGAGTCGATGGTGGTGGCGGGGCCGCTGCTGAACCGGCTCGCCGAGCGGACCGGGGCGCGCATCCTGCCGGTGGACAGCGAGCACGCCGCGCTGCACCAGGCGCTGCGCTGCGGCGCCGGGCGGGAGGTGCGGCGCCTGGTGCTCACCGCCTCGGGCGGACCGTTCCGCAACCGGCCGGCCGAGAGCTGGGCGGAGATCACCCCGGAGGAGGCGCTGGCCCACCCGACCTGGGAGATGGGCGCCAAGATCAGCGTCGACTCGGCCACGCTGATGAACAAGGCGCTGGAGCTGATCGAGGCCAGCTATCTCTTCGGGCTGCCGGCCGAGCGGATCGACGTGGTGGTGCATCCGCAGTCGATTGTCCACTCGCTGGTGGAGTACGTGGACGGCTCCTGGATCGCCCAGCTCTCGGTGAACGACATGGTCTTCCCCATCCAGTACGCGGTGGCCTATCCCGACCGGTGGGCGAACGAGTTCCCCCGGCTCGACCCCGCCCGCCTGGGCACCCTGGAGTTCGAGCCCCTGGATCGCGAGCGCTTCCCCACCGTGGACCTGGCCCGCCGGGCGCTGGCGTCGGGTCTCTCGGCGACGGCGGTCCTCAACGCCGCCAACGAGGTGGCGGTGCGGGCCTTCCTGGACCGCCGCATCTCCTTCCCGCGGATCTTCGAGATCTGCCGCGGGGTCCTCGACGAGCACCGCCCGGAGGAGGTCGCCGACCTGGACCGCGCCTTGCATTGGGACCGCGTCGGGCGCGACGTGGCGCGCCGTGCCCTGGCCGATCCCTGAGGTAGAATCGCGCCTCCGAGATGAATCTGATCAGCAACGCGTTCGCCTTCATCTTCGCCCTGGGCGTCATCATCTTCGTCCACGAGCTCGGCCACCTGCTGGTGGCCAAGGGATTCGGCATCCGCGCGGTCACCTTCTCGCTGGGTTTCGGAAAGCGGATCTGGGGCTTCCGTCGCGGCGGCACCGACTACCGCGTCTCCCTGGTGCCCCTGGGCGGCTACGTGCAGCTCGGCGGCGAGGACCCCTCGGAGCGCACCGACGACCCCTCCGAGTTCCTGAACCACCCGCGCTGGCAGCGGGTGCTGGTCTACCTTGCGGGTCCGGCGATGAACGTCGCCCTGGCCATCCTCCTTGTGGCCGGGGTCTACATGATCGGCATCGAGGTGCCGCTGCCGCCCAACAGCCCCTCCGTGGTCGGGGTCGTGGTGCCCGGCTCGCCGGCCGAGTCGGCGGGTCTGGCTCCCGGCGACCGCATCGTAGAGGTGGCCGGAAAGCGGGTCACCCGGTGGGACGAGGTGCGCTTCGAGCTGCTCACCTCGCCGGAGCGGGAGGTGCCGCTGGTCTACGAGCGCGACGGGCGCCGGCTGTCCACCGTGGTGGTGCCCTCCAAGGTGCCGCGCTACGAGGTGGGCGACGCGGGGGTCTTCCCCGAGATGCTGCCCCGGGTGGGCCGGTTGTTTCCCGGCGACCCGGCGGAGGCGGCGGGTCTCCAGCCCGGGGACGAGATCCGGCGCGTGGACGGCCGCCCGATCGCCGGCCGCTCCGACTTCATCGAGTACCTCTCCAGCCGGCCGGGGGAGGCCATCGAGCTGGAGGTGATGCGTCGCGGCGACCCGCTGACGTTGACGGTGGTGCCGCGCGACCGGGAGGGCAGGGGCTGGATCGGCGTGCAGCTCTCCTCGGGCTCGTTCCAGCGCTACGGGCCGGTGGAGGCGCTGGTCGAGAGCGTCAAGTTCAACGTCGCCATCACCGTCCAGACGTTCTCGGTGCTGGGAAAGATCTTCACCGGCCGTCTGGCGGCCAAGAGCGCCCTGGCCGGGCCGATCGAGATCGCCGCCATGAGCGGCGCGGCGGCGCGCAGCGGCTTCGAGAACCTGCTGCACCTCATGGGCCTGATCAGCATCTCCATCGCCATCCTGAACCTGCTCCCGATCCCCATCCTGGACGGCGGCCAGATCTTCATCCTCGCCATCGAGGGGATCCGCCGCCGCGACCTGTCGCTCAAGCTGAAGGAGCGCATCAACCAGGTGGGCTTCGTGATGATCGTCATGCTGATGATGGCGGTCCTCTACTTCGACCTGCTGAAGAACCTGCCGGACGGCCTGCTGCCGGGCTAGGGGGACGCCGATGAGCGGATTGGACCTGGGGGCCGAGGCGCCCAACTTCGACCTGACGAGCACCGAGGGCGTGGTGCTCATGCTGCGCGACGAGGTGCCCCGCTCCGCCCTGGTCCTCTACTTCTTCGCCGACCCCGGCGACGAGGTGGTCCGCCGGGACCTGCTGGCCCTGTCGCGCCGCCTCGCCGACTGGTACGAGCTGACCGCCTCGGTGCTGGCGATCTCGCCCGCCAAGGTGGACGCTCTCCAGGAGCTCCAGCGGGAGCTCAAGCTGGGCTTCCCCCTGCTCTCGGACGACCGCAACTTCGCCCGTCTCTACGGCGTGAGGCCGGGCGAGGGCGAGGAGGAGGCGGCTCCGGCCCTCTTCCTGGTGGACCGCAACCAGAAGGTGCGCTGGATGGCCAACCCGGTCGGAGGGGTGGAGGAGGCGCTGCCGCAGATCCAGCGCGAGCTCAGGCGGCTCCCCTCTCCCACCGCCAACCTTCCCCGCCGGGCGACGAACCGGCTCATCGACCGGTGGGTCAACCAGAAGTCCGGTCTGCGCAAGAAGCGCGCCTGAGCGGCGGTCTCAGCGTGGCTCGATGGGCGGCGGCGCGCCGTTCGAGGGTTCGCCCGGATCCGCGGCGTCCGCCAGCTCCCAGCGGCTCCGACGCGACCGGCGCCGCCGGCCCTCGCTCGCGGCCTCCCGCCCCCGGCGCATCAGGCGGGCCAGGATCGGCAGCACGAACCAGATGGCCGCCACCACCAGCCAGCCCCAATCGTCGATCAGCCCCATGCCGTGTCGAGAATAGCGGATAAGGGGGTCGCCGGGCCGGGATCAGCCGCGGGCGGCGCGGCGTCTCCGCCACCGCTTGAGCCGGGCCAGGTCCCGTGCGTGCCCCTGGCCGTCCTCGCCGAGGGGTGTCTCGAGGATCATGGGGACCTCGAGCAGGCGCGGGTCGCCGACCAGGCGACGGAACGAGGCGGGGCCGATCTCGCCGTCCCCCAGGTTGGCGTGCCGGTCGCGGCGCGAGCCCAGGGGAAAGCGCGAGTCGTTCAGATGCAGGCAGCCGACGGCGGCGAGGCCGATCTTCTCGTCCACCTCGTCCCAGAAGCGGTCGTACCCCCTCCTGGTGTGCACGGGGTAGCCGGCGGCGAAGGCGTGGCAGGTGTCGATGCAGACGCCCACGCGGGGCCGTCGGATCGCTCCGAGCATCGCAGTCAGCTCCTCGAGGTGGCGGCCGAGCACGGTGCCCTGGCCGGCGGTGTTCTCGAGCAGCAGGCGGCAGTCGGGAGGGTGCTCGTCCAGCACCCGGCGCACCGAGCGGGCCACCCGGGCCACCCCCCGCTCCGGACCCGCGCCCAGATGGGCGCCGGGGTGGACGACCAGGGCATCCACCCCGAGCAGGTCACAGCGGCGGAGCTCGTCGGCGAGGGCGCGCCGGGAGCGACGCAGCACGGTGCGATCGGTCGCGGCCAGGTTGACGAGGTAGGCGGCGTGCGCGACCACCGGTCCGGGCAGATCGCCGCGCCCGTCGCGGAAGGCCGCGGCCGCGGTGTCCGCGATCTCCGGCCCGCGCCAGCGGTTGGGACTCTTGACGAAGATCTGGGCCGTCTCGCACCCCGCCGCGCGCGCTCGCTCGAGGGCGCGGTGAACGCCGCCGGCGGCGGAGACGTGGGCGCCGAGGCGGGGCGGCGGAGGCGCCATGGCCCGGGGTTATAGCAGCCCCGGAGGGGGGCTCGCCCCCGTGGCCGAGCGGCGCCGTCGCTCTGCTAGACTGCGCGGATGCTGCGGCGACTGCTGCGAGCCCTGGGCTGGACCACTTACGCGCTGGGGCTCCTGGCGGTCTTCGTGCTGGCGGGCTACTCCTCCTTCAATCTGTTCGTGCGGCGCGGCGTGACCACGGTGCCGGATTTGCAGGGCGTAGAGGAGAGCGAGGCGAGGCGCGTTCTCGCGGACGCGGGGCTCAAGATGCGACTCGACAACCAGGTCTACGACGAGACGGTGCCGGGCGGGCACGTCGTGCGGCAGGAGCCGACCGGTGGCGGGCTGGTGAAGCGCGGCAGCCCGGTGGGGGTGGTCCTCTCGAGCGGACCGGAGGTGGTGCGGATGCCCCAGCTCCGAGGGACCGCTCTGCGCGCTGCGCAGGTGGCGCTGAGCGCCGCCGACCTCACCCTGGCGTCCACCGCCTCGGTGTACAGCGAGCGCGGCCTGCCCGGCACGGTGGTGGAGCAGTCGCCGCCGCCGGGCGCGGAGATCAGCCGCAGCACCCCGGTGCGTCTCTTCCTCTGCAAGGAGGGGCGGGCGGCCACCTTTCTCATGCCCGATCTGGTCTACCGGGAGTACGACGAGGTGCGGGCCTTCTTCGAGCGGCGCGGGCTGCGGCTGGGCAGCGTGAAGTACGAGCGCTACGAGGGCATCGCCGCCGGGGTGGTGCTGCGCCAGTTCCCGGTGGCCGGGCATCCCCTGCGGCAGGGCGAGGTGATCTCGCTGGTCGTGGCCGGGGGCGAGGCGGGGGCGTGACCATGAGGATCGCCCCCTCCCTTCTGGCCGCCGATCTGGCCGATCTGACCCGCGAAGTGGCGCGCTGCGCCGAGGGCGGCGCCGACCTGCTGCACGTGGACGTGATGGACGGCCGCTTCGTTCCCAACCTGACCTTCGGCATCCCGGTCATCGCCGCCCTCAAGCGTCACACCGAGATCCCACTCGACGTCCACCTGATGGTGGAGGAGCCCGGCCGCCTGCTGGACGACTACCTGTCGGCGGGCTCGGACCGGGTGGCGGTGCACTGGGAGGCCACGGTCCACCTGGACCGGGTGCTGGGGCGGATCCGGGAAGCCGGCGCGGCGGCGGGGGTGGCGGTGAACCCGGCGACCCCCGTGGAGCTCCTCGGCGACGTCCTGGGGAGGCTGGACTTCGTGCTCCTGATGTCCGTCAACCCCGGCTTCGCGGGCCAGCCCTTCCTGCCGCACGTGCTGGCCAAGGCCCGGCGGCTGCGCGAGCTGGCGGCGTCGGCGCGAGCGCGGGTGGAGATCGCCCTCGACGGAGGGGTGGACGCGGGCAACGTCCGCCAGGCGGCCGAGGCCGGGGTCCACACCTGTGTGGCCGGGTCGTCGATCTTCGGCGCCGCCGACCCCGCGGCGGAGATCGGCCGGCTGCGCGAGCTGGCGACGGGGGCCGCGGTATGAGCCGCCGGCTCGCGGCGGCGCTCGCCGCCGGCCTGTTGGCCTTCGTCGTGGGCTGCGGCGGCGGCAGCTTCGAGGACGACCCGCTGCTCGCCCTGTCGGCCGAGGAGGCGCTGGCCCAGGGCAAGGCGCTGATGGAGGAGGGCAAGTACCGCCGGGCGGAGGAGTACCTCAACCACGCTTTCGAGGTGGAGCCGAACTCGCCCAGCGGCCGCGAGGCGTTGCTGCTCGCCGCCGACGCCCTCTTCGAGGCGGGGGGCGACGACAGCCTGCTGCGCGCCGAGGCCAAGTACCGGGACTTCCAGAACCGCTTCCCGACCAGCGCCCGCGGCGACTACGTGCTCTTCCAGATCGCCGCCAGCCTGCAGCGCCGCATGCGGTCGCCCGACCGCGACCAGGAGCCGACGCGCAAGGCACTGGCCGCCTACCAGGAGGTGATCGCCCTCTACCCGACCAGCGAGTACGCCGAGCGGGCGCGGGCCGAGATCGACGTCCTGCGGCATCAGCTCGCCGAGTCCGAGTTCCTGGTCGGCCGCTTCTACCACCGGATCGGGCTGCATCCCGCGGCGGTGGCCCGGTTCGAGGGGCTGCTCGAGAACTACCCGGGTTACCCGGGGACCGATCGCACCCTCTATCTGCTGGGCAGGTCGCAGCTCAAGATGAAGCGGGCCGCCGCGGCCGCCGAGACCTTCGACCGGCTGCGCTCCGAGTTCCCGGAGAGTCCCTACCTGGAGGAGATTCCCGACTTCGAGGTGCCCCCGCCGGTGGCCGAGGAGGCCGGCGAGGAGGGGTCCGAGCCCGAGCCGACCGAGGCGCCGGCGGAAGGGGACGGCTCCTCTTGAGCCGGCGGGGCGGCACCGCGGTCGCGCTTCTGGCCCTGGCGCTCGCCGGCTGCTCCGCCACCGCCCCGCCCTTCGGCCGCGGACCGCGAGACGGCGGCGACGTCGCCGAGATGAAGCGTCGGATCGTCGAGCTGGAGCGGCAGGCGCGGGTCGCCCAGGTCGAGATCGAGCGGCTGCGGCGCCAGGTGGCCGAGCTGCGGGCGGGGTCGCCGGCCGGGCGCCCCGGGCCGGGGTCGGCGCCGCAGGGCGAGGCCGCCTCCCCGCCGCCCGCCGACCCAGAAGAGGTCGATCCTCCGCAACCGGTCGACCGGGAGCCCCCGGTGGAGAGCAGCGAGATCGCGCTCGAGAACCGCCTGGAGGAGCCGGCCGTGCGCGCCACGCCCCCGGCGGCCGCGGAGGCCGCACCGGGGCCGCCGGCGATCGCGCCGGTCAGCGCCGAGGCGCAGGCGCTCTACGACCGCGGCTACACCCTCTACCACCAGAGCCGGCCGGCGGACGCCGAGGCCACCTTCGAGGAGTTCATCCGGCGCCACGGCGACACCGAGCTGGCCGACAACGCCCAGTACTGGATCGGCGAAGCCCGCTTCGCCCGTCGCGACGTGCCCGGCGCCCTGGCGGCCTTTCGCGAGACCATCGAGCGCTTCCCCGAAGGCAACAAGGTGCCGGACGCCCTGCTGCGGGCCGGAGACTGCATGGCGGAGCTCGGCGACGAGGAAGGCGCGCGCGCCCTGTACGCCGAGGTCGCGCGTCTCTATCCCAACACCGCGGCGGCTGCGATGGCCGAAGAGCGCAGCGCCAAGCTGCCGTAGCTCAAGTAGAGCTTGAACCGTGTGACCCTAATTCTTGACAGGAAAAGGGAAAGCGGTTAGCTTCGCCATCGGAGGCCCTTGTCATATGGTTGCGTGCCGTCGTCCGTTCTGCGGCCTTCTCGTCGCGTTCATGCTCTGCGCCCCGGCTGCGGGCCTGGCGCAGCGGCCGCCCACCGATCTGCACTACGTCCAGGACCACTGGACCGCGTGGGATCCGCCCACCTCGCTGCCGGAGGGGGCGCAGGTGCACCTGGTCGAGCCGGGGGACACCCTGTGGGACCTGGCCCAGAGGTACTACGGCGATCCCTATCTCTGGCCGCAGATCTGGGAGCGCAACCAGTGGGTGCGCGACGCCCACTGGATCTACCCGGGCGACCCGCTGCTGGTGGGGATCGAGGCGACCCCGGTGAGCGAGCTGGAGGCCCAGGCGCAGGATCTGGAGCGGCAGGCGCGCACGACCGCCCCCTCGGATGACGAGGGCGGCCGCTTGGCGGGGGTCGGCGCCTTCAGCGGCTCGCCGGAGCCGCTGGGCAGCGAGGCGGACGTCTACTGCTCCGGCTTTCTCGGCGCCGACCAGGAGCCGTTCAGCAACACCATCATCGGCTCGGAGTACGAAAACCTGACGCCGAACCTGGGCGCCGCGCGCGCCACGACGGCCAGCGGCATCTACGGCAAGACGGCCACCATCAAGTACGGCCTCAGCACCGGCGACATCGTCTACGTGGACGGCGGCCTCGCCGGCGGCCTCTACCCCGGCCAGGTCCTCACCGTCGTGACGACGGGCGACCGGGCGGTCCATCCGGTGACCGGCACGGTGATGGGCCGCTACTACGACTACCGCGGCCGCGTGCGTCTCCTCTCGGTTCAGGACGAGACGGCCATCGCCGAGATCATCTTCGCCTGCGACCCGATCAACGTGGGCGACCGGCTCGAGGCTTTCGAGCCGATCCCCATCCCCCTGGGGCGCAGGACGCCCATGCGGGGCGTCAACGATCCGGTCTCGCGGTCGTCGCTGGCCGAGGCGCCGACCATCCTGCGCTCGCGCCGCAATCTCGTCTCGCTCGGCCGCGGTCATCTGGTGTACATGGAGCTCGACGGGAGCCGCAACCAGGCGCCGGGGGACATCTACTCGATCTACCGTCCCAGCGCCCCTGGGCTGCCGCCGGTGCTGATCGGTGAGCTCGCCGTGCTGACAGTGCGGGGGCGCTCCGCGGTGGGGAAGATCCTCGAGTCGCGCTACACCGTCCACGTGGGCGACCGCCTCAGCTTCAAGGCGCCCTAGAGCGGAGCAGCTCGCGGCGGCGGTCTTGCGGCCACCGGCGGACGTGGTACTCTCGCGGCCTCCGGTTCCGGCGCATGAAAGACCTCAACGGGCGCCTCTGTCAGATCGTGGACGAGCTGGTGGGCCGCGGCGTGCCCCTGGCGCAGGCCCGCCGTGAGTTCGAGAAGCTGTTCATCATCGCCGCCCTGCGGCGTCACAACGGCAACGTGTCGCGCTCCGCGGAGAGCCTCGGGGTCCACCGCAACACACTGCAGAACAAGGTGGGCAATCTTGGCATCGTAGCGGGCGACTATTCGGCGCGGTCGCCCGGCCGCCGCCGTCGTCGCCCGTAGGCCGCCCCTTCTCGCGGAGTCCCCGGAAAACGGGCTCTCGGGCTGGGTTTCCGCCTGTTTTCGGCCCGTCGAGGCCGAAGATGGCATTGGGCTTGCACCCTTGAGGGGCGCCGCGATGGAGCGGCCAGTACGCAGATCACGCCGTCCGGGCGGTCGGTCCCGAGAGATCTCTACCTCGGCACCCGACGCACTTCCGGCCACCGACCAGCTCCCGGCGAGGTTCTCCGCATGAAGATCGATAAGCACCAGTTCTTCGTCCGCGCTCTGCTCACGGGTGCCCTCGTTCTGACCTCGGTGGGCTCCGCCGGCATCGCGCCGGTCTCACCCGTCGAGCGGCCCGAGCCGCCCACTCCGGAGGAGGTGCGCATCCTGGACGAGCTCCTCGAGTGGGTGAGCCTCCCGCCCTCCGTGGTGGAGCGGCGCTCGCGGCTGCGGCCTACTCTCACGGGGGCGGTGCTGGCGCGTCCGCAGAGCTTCGACCTCTTCCGCACCTTCCACGACCGGGACGCTCGACTGCGGCTCCTGGACGGTATCCCCTTCGCCCGTGAGATCCGGCGCGCCGCGACCCGCTTCGAGGTCGACGGTCTGCTGATCGCGGCGGTCATCGAGGCGGAGTCCGGTTTCAATCCCGAGGCCGTCTCGGTGGACGGCGCCCGCGGGCTCATGCAGGTGATGCCGGGCACGGCGCTGCTCTACGGCTACGAGGAGTACGACGCGCCGGCGGTCAACATCGAGGTGGGCGCCCGGTATCTCGCCTGGCTGCTGCGGGAGTTCGACGGCGACGTCGCGCTGGCCGTGGCCGCCTACAACGCGGGACCCGGCACCGTGTCGCGCTTCGACGGGGTGCCGCCCTTCGGCGAGACCCGCCACTACCTCGAGCGGGTTCTCAGCCGGTACGTCGGCTACCACCAGCAGCTCTGGCGGGATGCCGGGCACCGCGCCTGGCTGCACTGGGACGGCTTCCCGACCGACGAGCTGGCGCTCGACGACGAGCCGGCGCCGCTGCCGCTCGGCTAGCGACGGCGCCGCCGCGAGCGGCGGCTCAAGAGTTCGAGCCCGATCCGGAGTCGGAGAGCTTCTCCGTCGGCTCCTCCTCCTCGGAGCTCAGGCCCTTCTTGAAGTTGCGGATCCCCTCGCCCAGGCCCCGGCCGAGCTTGGGCAGCTTCGAGGCGCCGAAGATGACGAGCACGATCAGCAGGATGATCAGCAGCTCTTGCACTCCCAGGGTCGGCATGGTGGGCGGGCTCCTTTCGCGAGGTGGGCTAGAAGTCTAGCAGACCGCGGCCCAGCGCGCCGAGAGAGCGGCGGCGAGGTCGGCCGTCGCTGGCAGCCGGGCCAGATGGTCCAGGGCGCGCACGAAGGTGGGCGCGATGAGGCCGGCGTGGCGGGGCCGGCCTGCGCTCGCGGAGGCGGCGTAGGTGCCCACGGCCTTGAGCGCGCGCTGCGCCGCCGCGCCGTGGTAGCCCGGCCGGGGACCCGGTCCGAGGACGGCGTCCAGGAGAGCTCGCTCCACCGCCGCGGAGGGGAAGAGGGTGTCGTTCAGGAGCGACGCCAGGTCGTAGGCCGGGGGTCCGAGACGCAGGCCCTGGTGGTCGATGACCGCCAGCGCCGGGGGCTCCCCGCAGGGGAGGAGATTGCGCACCATGAAGTCGCGGTGGCAGGGGACCGGCTCCTCGCCGCCCAAGGTGGCGCAGAGCGCCGCCGCGGCGTCGTCGTAGGCCTTCCCCAACCCCTCCAGGAGCCCTCGCGGCCCGAGGAAGGCCCGACGGGTGAGGTCCAGCTCGGCCGCCAGGAGGTCGCCGTCCAGCGGCGGGTTGAGCTCGGCCACCGCCGCCCGGGGGAGGGCGGCGATCCGGGCGATCAGCCCGGCGGCGTGCCGGAAGTAGGCGGCGAGCCGCCGGGGAGCGGGGGCGAGATCGGCCACCGTCGCCTCCCCGAGATCCTCGAGCAGCATCCAGCCTCGCCCGCAGTCGGCCGCCAGCACCTTCGGCGCGCGGACGCGGGCCCCCTCCAGCAGGCAGGTGCTGCGCAGGAAGCGCCCGCAGTCGGCCGCCAGCTCGGCGGGGTAGACGGCCAGGACGGCGGTCTCTCCGACTGCCCGGCGGAGCCGGTAGTAGGCGCGCGCGGAGAGGTCGCCGGCCAGCCTCTCCCAGCGCCGGAAGGGGCCGGCATGGAGGGTCGCCCACGCGCGGAGCTCTTCCGAAGGCGTCTGCGGCACCGGGGGTGGCATGGCTCGGCGGCAAGCTAGCACACGGCGCTCGTTCGCGGTTTGACAGTCCGCTGAGGGGCTGGGAATAATCTCGCCGGAGCCAGAAGATGGGCGGTGAGAGCTGAACGCGCGCGTGCGAGAGCTGCTGAGGGAGCTCCAGGTGTCGCTGGCGCGGGCGCTGGGCGGCTCCCCGGAGGTAAGCCGGCTGCTGGAGCAGATCCAGCGCGAGGGGTGGACCCTCTACCTGGTGGCCGATCGGGGACCCGAGGACGAGAATGACGAGGCCATCGAGCTCACCGCGCGTCGGGCGCTGCCGGCGGCCGAGCCGATCTTCCGGATCGACGGCAAGGACCTGCTCTTCCTGAAGTCGGTGGGCATCGACCCGACCCGCAAGGGAAAGCGCCGGAGGTCGTGAGCCTCTCCCCGTCGCCCGGCGAGAGCGAGCCGAACGGCGGGCGATCCGAGCGTCGGTCGCTGCTGGGGCTGCCGCGGCCGGAGCTGGAGCGGGCCGTCGCCCCTCTGGTCGACCGGACCTTCCGCGCCCGGCAGATCTACGACGCGCTCTACCGGCGGGGCGTCTCCCGGTTCGCCGACATGACGGACCTGAGCCTCGAGCTGCGGGGCGCCCTGGAGGACCGCTTCGAGGTCGCGCCGCCGCGGGCGGTGCTGCGGGAGCGCTCGGCCGACGGGTCGTCGAAGGCGCTGCTGGAGCTGGCGGACGGGGCGACGATCGAGGCGGTGGCGATCCCGGACGGCCGGCGAATGACCCTCTGCCTGTCCAGCCAGGCGGGCTGCGGACTGGCCTGCCGCTTCTGCGTGACCGGCTTCTGGGGCGCGGGGCGCAATCTCGACAGCGGCGAGATCGTGGGTCAGGCGCTGGCGCTGCGCGAAGGGGTGAAGCCGCCCTTCGAGGGTCTGAACCTGGTCTTCATGGGGATGGGGGAGCCGCTCCAGAATCTGGACGAGGTGGCGCGCAGTCTCGAGATCTTCAGCGAGTTCATCTCCTGGCGGCGGATCACCGTCTCCACGGCCGGGGTGATCCCGGGGATCGAGCGGATGGCCTCCTGGGAGCGTCGTCCCAACCTGGCGGTCTCGCTGCACGCCCCCGACGACGAGCGGCGCGGCCGGCTGATGCCGATCAACCGCACCTACCCGCTGGACGACCTGCTCGCGGCGCTCAAGGCCTATCCGCTGGAGCGCGGCCGCAAGGTGACGATCGAGTACCTGCTGGTCAGGGACTTCAACGACGCGCCCGGAGACGCCGACCTGCTGGTCGAGCGGCTGGCAGGACTCGACTGCAAGGTCAACCTCATCCCCGTGAACCCGGACCCGGTGCTCGGCGCCAGGATGGTGCCGCCCGATCCCCGAGTCAGCGAGAGCTTCCGCGCCCGCCTCAAGCAGCGCGGCTGCCTCGCCACGCTGCGTCGCCGCCGGGGGGACGACGTGTCGGCGGCCTGCGGCCAGCTCCGCGCTCCGGGCCGTCCACCCCGGGGCTTCCGGCACAGCCGCTGGCTGGCCGGGGTCGAGCGCGGGTGAACGGCCCCGCGAGGCTGTGGCGCGAGCGGTTGGGCGGCGCCCGGCTGCTCTTCGTGGGTCGCTCGCCGGAGGCCTCGGGCCGCGACGCCCTGGCCGCGGCGGGAGTGGAGCTGCCGCTGGCCTGGGCCCGCCAGATCCACTCCGCGCAGGTGCTGTCGGCGCCGGCGGACGGCGGGGAGGCGGGGCGGGGAGACGCCCTGGTGACCACCCGCCGGGAGCTCGCGCTCGGCATCGCCGTCGCCGACTGCGTGCCGGTCGCGCTGGCGGGCGAGGGCGAGCTGGCCCTGGCGCACGCCGGGTGGCGGGGCATCGTCGCCGGCGTCGTGCCGGCTGCGGCGGGCCGCATGGCCTCGCCTCCGACCGCCCTCACCGCCTGGATCGGGCCGGCCATCGGGGCCTGCTGCTACGAGGTGGACCGCGGGGTGGCGGCGGAGGTCGCCGGAGTCGGCGGTCCCGAGGTGGTGGTCGCCGGCCCGAGAGAGAAGCCCCATCTCGACCTGCGGCGGGCGGTGGCCGCCCAGCTCGCCCGTCTCGGGGTGGAGCGGATCAACCAGGTGGACGTGTGCACCCGTTGCCGCTCCGATCTGCTCTGGAGCTATCGCCGCGACGGCGCCGCCGCCGGACGCAACTTCCTCTTCGGGTGGATGGCCCGTCGAGCGGCTCCGCAGGCGCGGCGGCGGGGCGCCGGTAGACTAGCGGGCTCGTGATCCAGTTCTTCAGCGTCTCGCGCCGGTACACGGCCCGCCGCGTGGCTCTCGACCGGGTGAGCTTCGAGATTCCCCGGGGCCAGTTCGTCTTCCTGAGGGGCCCCAGCGGGGCCGGCAAGACCACCCTGCTGAAGCTGATCTACTGCGACGAGGTGCCGGACGAAGGGCGCATCCTGGTCAACGGGCGCAACGTGGCGGCGCTGCCCAAGGGGAAGATCCCCTATCTCCGGCGCACCATCGGAGTGGTCTTCCAGGACTTCCACCTGATCCAGCGCAAGACGATCTTCGAGAACGTCAGCTACCTGCCTCGGATCCTCGGCGCCAACGCCCGGGAGCAGCGCCGTCTGGCGTACCGCACCCTGAGCCAGGTGGGGCTGGCCCACCGGATGAGCTCCTTCCCGGCCGAGCTCTCGGGGGGCGAGCAGCAGCGGGTCGCCATCGCCCGAGCGATCATCAACGAGCCGGAGATCCTGCTCGCCGACGAGCCCACGGGCAACCTGGATCCGTCGCTGTCGCGCGAGATCGTGCAGCTCTTCGTGGACATCAACCGACGCGGCACCACCGTCCTGGTGGCGACCCACGACCCGACCATCATTCCCCGCTCGGGGAACCGGGTCCTGGTGCTGGAGCACGGCCGCCTGGTGCGCGACCTGATCCTGAGGGGCGCCGACGAGCCCCGCGGGCTTCGCGGCGACCGACAGGTGCCGCGGGTGGACGACACCCTGCCCCTGGGCAGGAACCCGTGACGCTGCTCCAGGCGCTCGCCTTCTTCCTCCGCGAGGCCCTGGTCAGCATCCGGCGGAGCTTCAAGATCAGCCTGCTGGCGGTGGTGACCATCGCCGTGAGCCTCTTCGTGGGCGGCATCTTCCTGCTCCTGACCCGCAATCTGAACCGCATCGTGATGGAGTGGCGCGGCGAGGCGCGGGTGGTGGTCTATCTGGCGCAGGACGCGCCCGAGGGCGAGGCGGAGCGGCTGGCGGGCGAGATCCGCCGCCTGGCGTGGGTCTCGGAGGTCGAGGAGATCACCTCCGGCGAGGCGGAGCGGCGCTTCACCGAGGCCTTTCCCTCCCTCGGCGGCCTGTTCTCCGACTGGGAGGGGCCGACGCTTCCGTCGTCGCTGGAGGTGGCCTACGACGCCGAAGCCGTGGACCCCCGGGAGCTGAGCGCCTGGCAGGGCGAGCTGGCCCGGGACCCGGCGGTGGCCCTGGTGGACGACGATCGCGAATGGCTGCGCCAGATCGAGAGGCTCGTCGCCCTGCTGCGCGGCATCGGTCTGCTGCTGGGGGCGGTGCTCCTCTCCGCGGCGGTGTTCACCATCGCCAGCGTGGTGCGTCTGACGGTCTATCTCTATCGGGAGGAGATCGCCGTGCTGCGGCTGGTGGGCGCCACCGAGTTCTTCATCCGGGGGCCCTTCCTGGTCGAGGGCCTGCTGCAGGGCCTGCTGGGCAGCCTGCTGGCGGCGGCGGGGCTCTTTCTCTCCTTCCGCCTCATCGCCTCCCAGGCGCTGCCGTCGATCTTCGGCTCGGTCCTCTTCGACCGCTTCCTGTCGCCTGGCGACCTCCTCCTGGTGGGAGTGGTGGGGAGCCTGGCGGGTCTGCTGGGCTCCATCCTCTCCCTGCGCCGGGACGACGGATCGCTCTTCAACTGAAGAGAAAACGGCGGGCCCCCGTGGGAGCCCGCCGCGGATGAGCTCGAGGGCAGCCGGGGATCAGCCGCCGCCGCCGCCGCCGATCTTCTTCAGCTCCTCGCGGAGCCGCTCCTCCTCTTCGGCGAGCGCCTGCAGCCTCTCGGCCTCGGCCTCGACCTCCTTGTTGTACTCGGCGGTCTGCTTGTTCTCCTCCACCCGCTGCACGGCACCGGAGTCGCCGGCTCGCTGGTAGGCGGCGATCGCGTCCTCGTACTTCTTCTGCTTCTCGTAGACGAAGCCGAGCTGCTTCCAGACGCGCACCTTGTTGGACGCCTCGTTCGTCTTCTCGAGCGCCTGGCGCAGCGCCTCCTCGGCGGAGGCGTACTGCTTGAGCGCGGTGTAGGCCTGCCCCTGGTAGAAGTTGGGCAGCCAGTCCGAGGTGTTCTTGGCGGCCGACTTCTCGAAGCTGGAGACCGCGTCGCCGTACTTCTTCGCCCCGAGCTGTGCCTCGCCCAGGAGCATGAGGTTGTCGTAGCTGGCGTTCAGCGCCACCAGCTTGCCGGCCGCATCGGCGGCCTTGCCGTAGGCCTGGAGTTTCGCGTCCCTGCCCGGCGTCTCGCGACCGGCGCGGTTCAGGGCTTTGACCAGCGCGCTCTGCATGTCGGGGTTCCTGGGGTCGAGCGACGCCGCCCTGCCGAGGGCGCGGATGGCGGTCTGGGTGTCGCCGGCGTTGTAGGCGGCGGTGCCGTACTGGAAGTGGGCCGACGCGTCGTCGGGCTTGAGCCGGGCGGCCTGGGCCCAGGCGTTGAGGGCCTCGGCGTCCTGGCCGGTCTTGGTGAGGGCCACGGCCTGCAGCTCGGCGAGGCGGATCTTCTGCTGGTCGGGCAGCTTGGATGCGTCGATCTGGCCCAGGAAGCCCACGGCGTCGCGATAGCGGCCGGCCTTGACGTAGGCCTCGCCCAGCGTCACCTGGTAGGCGAGGTTGGAGGAGTCGATCTCGTAGGCCTTGCGGAGGTGGGCGATCGCCTCCTGGCTCTTGTCCTGCCGCAGATACGAGGCGCCGAGCATGTAGTGGCCGCCGGGCCAGTCCGGCTGGGCCTCGGTGATGGCCTTGAATTCGACGATGGCGGTGGCCATGTCGCCCTTCTTGAAGGCGGCGACGCCCTCGTCCCACCCTGCCAGGGCGGCGGACGGAAGTCCCAGGGCGAGAACCGCGAGGGCGACGGCGGCGATGGTCAGCTTCTTCATGGTAGTTCTCCTTTTCCGTATCGCCCGCTCCGCTCGACGCGGCAGGCGGCTCGTGTTCGCCAAGTCAAAACGCAAGGCTCGTGCCACCCATTCCCCCTACCCGCTCCGCCGCTCGACGAGCCCTGTGACCTTGTCGAGGAAGGACCGCGCCTGGTTGGGGCCCAGGGCGGTCGAGACGGCGCGCTCGGCGGCGCGGAACAGCTCGACCATCTTCTCGCCGGTGGCGCTCTCCTGGAAGCGGGCGACCGCCGCCGCGACGACGTCGCGCAGCTCTTCGGCGCGGCTGTGTCCGGCGAGGTAGGCGCCGACCTCCTTCTGGAGCTGCTGCGCCACCGCCCTCAGCTCTTCGGCGCTCATGGACCGCAGCCGCTCGATCGGCAGCTCGCGGAGCTTCTCCTGGAGCTCCACCAGGCCGTTGGTGATGAGGCCGTAGAGGACCTTCGAGGTCTCGAAGGGGCTCATCTGGATCTCGTTGGCCAGCTCCTCCACCGAGCGGCGCTCGTCGATCTTGCGCACCACCATCCACTCCTCCGGACTCAAGGAGATGGCGCTGCGGCCGCCGGTCTCGGCGTAGACGGGCACCAGCGCCGTGGAGGGAACGCGCTTGGCGAGCACCTGCCACTCGTCGATCCGTCGCGCCGCCTCCATGAGGAGGCTGGTGTTCGACTTGCTGATCGTGGGCTCGACCGAGACCTCGCCCGGGGTGAAGCGGAACTCCCCCTCGGGCCAGATGGCGAGCTCGTAGACCGCCTCCTCGCCCGTCAGGGTGCGGGTCTCGGCGTGCACGATCTGACCCTCCGAGAGGAAGATGCGACCCCGCTCGCGATCGTTCTCGATCGTGAAGCTGCCCGTCTTTCCGGAGACCGCGACGAGCTGCAGGATGTCCGGAAGAGGCAGCTCGGCCAGCGACCCCTGGAAGGCCATCGGCGGCTCTACTGGAGCTGGAAGTTGACCGTGAGGTTGTAGATCACGGCCACCGGCTTGCCGTTCAGCGTCGCCGGCTCGAACCGCCACTTGCTGACGGCGTCGACCGCTGCCTGGTCGAGCCCCATGGGAAGGCCCTTGAGCACTTTGACGTTGGTCACGCTGCCCGACTTGTCGATGATGGCCTCCACGATCACAACGCCCTGGATGCGCGCCTTGCGCGCGATCTCGGTGTACTGGGGCGACGGGAAGAAGATCTTGACCGGCGGCTTGACGTCGCCGCCCACCCGGATCGGTCCGGTGGGCTCCACCGGGGGCGGGCCGTCCGGGATGCCGAAGATGATGTCGGTGTCGGGCAGCTCGACCTCGGGCTCGATCTCCTCGGGCAGGCGGATCGGCTCGGGCTCGTCGGGCGTGGGGTCGGGGATCGGGACCTTCTTGGCCCGCGGCTTGGGGATCTCCTGCTGCTGCTTCGGAGGCGGCGGCTTGAACCGCACCTGCTGCACGACGTAGACCTTCTGCTTCTCGGGCTCCTTGGTCTCGGCCGCGATCTTGGGCAGGTTCACCACGGCGAGCCCGATGTGGAAGAGGACCGCGACGGCGATCGCCCAACGCATGCTGCGCCGGTCCTCGTCGTACTCCTGGGCGAAGGTGAAGAACTCCGCCCCGGCCAGCTCGTCCTGCTCGTTCACCGCGGTCTTCGCTTGCTTCTTCTCTACGGCCATCGCGTTGTCCCCCGGTTAGTACCAGAACATGTCGATCTCGCGCTGGGTCGGGATCGAGACGTTGCGGATCTCGAAGCCGATCTTCTCCTCCGCCTGGCGCAGCTCGTCGAAGACGTCCACCATGTGCCCGTACTCGGCGTTGGGGTCGGGTCGGATGATGACCGGCTTCGTCGGGTTCGCCTCGAGCTTCTCCTTGATGTAGTCCTCGAGGATGTCCTCGAGCTCCATCGGGTTGTCGTCCACGTAGATGGCCCCTCCCGGCCGGATCTCGATCAGGATCGACTCCTCCTTCTCGACCAGCGGCTGGGTCTCCTCCTCCTGGGGGAGAGAGAAGTCCAGGCCGCGGGTGGCCGCGAAGGTGGTGGTGACCATGAAGTAGATGATCAACAGGAAGGCGATGTCCGCCATCGAGGAGGTCGGGATCTCGTCGCTGATCGTGTCCTTCTTGAGCTTCATGCCCTCAACCTCCCGCCTCGGCGGGGTCCTCGCCCACGGTCTCCTGCTGCGACAGCAGGTAGATCACCTCGGCCTTCGACTGCTTGAGCGAGTCGATCACCCGGTCCACGTACTCGTACGGAACGCCCCGGTCGGCCTTCAGGACGAAGGGGCGCCCGGGATAGGTGCCGACCACGCTGGCGGCGAAGGAGAGGACGTCGTCGGCGCTGCCGACCACCACGCTGATCTCCTCTCCGCTCGATACCCGGATCTTGCCCGACTCGGTGATCGAGACGTAGGCGGCCTCCTTGGGAATCTCGAAGCGGATCTTGGTGGTCGGCAGGGTGACCTGCGTCTTGTCGACCTCGAAGGAGATCGTGACCATGAAGAAGATGATCAGCAGGAAGGCGATGTCGGCCATCGAGGCGGTCGGAATGCCGCTGTTCTGTACCGATCGGCTTTTCAGTTTCATGACGCTTTTTCCTGCCGTCGTCCGGTAGCTCGGCCCTAGGCTCCGCCTCCGGGCTTCGGCCCCGGCTGCTCGGGCGCGACGCCGCTGCGCTCCATCTCGCCGAAGGTCTCCAGCAGCATGTTGGAGGAGGTCTCGATGTCCCGGACGAACTTGTTGATCCGGTTCATGAAGAAGTTGTACGCGAGCTGCGCCGGGATCGCCACGGCCAGTCCGGCCGCGGTGGTGATGAGGGCCTCGGAGATACCCGCGGCCACCAGGCCCGGGTTGGAGAGGCCGGCCTCGGCGAGGGCGTCGAACGACTTGATCATGCCGGCGACGGTGCCGAAGAAGCCGAGCAGCGGGGCGACGTTGGCGATGGTGGCGAGCCAGACCAGGTTCTGCTCGAGCCGGCCCATCTCGTAGAGCGCCGCGTTCTCGATGGTCTTCTCGACATCCTCCCGCGGCTGGCCGTACTTCAGGAGGCCGGCCTTCAGGATGGAAGCCACCGGCCCGCGGTACTCCTCGCAAACCTTGATGGCGGTCTTGATCGACCGGTTGACGATGAGCGCCTTGCGGGTCTTGGCCAGGAACTCGTTGACGTTGATCTTGGCCTTGCGCAGGGCAAGCCAGCGCTCGATGATGAAGACCGCTCCGATGAGCGAGAAGATCAGGAGCGGCCACATCACCGGCCCGCCGTCCCGGAAGATCTCGACGAAGGTACCTCCGAAGTTGCTCACGCTGCTTCTCCTCTTACTGTTCTTAGACTCGTGACTGCTCCGTTCAGTTCCCGGAAGGGCCGGGCGCCCGCTCCGCCGCACCCCGAATCCGACGGTGCTACGGCGTGTTGACCGCTCGTGAGAGCTGTCGTCGAGGCCGGCTCTGGCCGCTTGCGAGACAAGCCGGGACTGTAGCACAGGCCCCTGTCAGTGGCAAATGAGCCGGAGGCCCCGGACGGGCCGCTTCGAGCGCCCTAATCGGCCGTCTCGGCGAGGCGCTCGAAGGCCAGCCGGCGCGAGCAGCAGATGGCCACCGCCAGGGCGTCGGCGGCGTCGGCGCTGAGCCTGGCGCCGGGCAGATCGAGGATGAGGCGGACCATCCGCTCGACCTGCCGCTTGTCGGCACGGCCGTTGCCGGAGACCGCCGACTTGACCTGGGCCGGGCTGTACTCGCGCACCTCCGCGGTGTGTCCGGCGACCGTGGCCAGGAGGGCGCCGCGAGCCTGCGCCAGCACGATCAGCGAGCGGCTGTTGACCCCGTGGAAGGCGGTCTCCAGGGCCGTGGCCTGCGGCCGGTGCCGCTCGAGGAGGGCGGTCAGCTCGCGAGACAGGTGGGCGAGACGCTGCGGCAGGTCGCTGCCCCTGCCGGCCGAGATGCGGCCGAAGTCGAGCGCCACGAGGCGGTCGCCGCGCTCCTCCACGACTCCGTAGCCGGTGTGGCGGCTGCCGGGGTCCAGTCCCAGGATGACCACGGTCTCGGGCTCAGGCGACGACCGCGGCCTCGTCGAGGTCGAAGTTGGCCCACACGTTCTGGACGTCGTCCTGGTCCTCGAGGGCCTCGATCAGGCGCATCATCTGGGCGGCCGCCTCCCCCTCGAGCTCGACGTAGCTGGACGGCACCTTGGCCAGCTCGCGGCTCTCCGGCGGGATCTCGCGCTCTTCGAGCAGCTCGCCGATCCGCTCGTACTCCTCGGGAGCGGTGGTGAGCTCGTAGACCTCGTCGTCGTCGGTGGAGAAGTCCTCGGCCTCGAGCTCCACCGCGAGCTCCAGGAACTCCTCCTCCGAGAGAAGGTCGCGCGGGATGGCGAAGTAGCCGCGGCCCCGGAACAGCCACCCGACGCAGCCGTTCTCCCCCAGGTTGCCGCCGTGACGGCTGAAGATGTGCCGGATCTCGGCCACGGTCCGGTTGCGGTTGTCGGTGACCGCCTCGATCAGCACTGCCACGCCGCCCGGGCCGTAGCCCTCGTAGGTGGTCTCCTCCAGAGCCACCCCTTCGAGCTCGCCGGTGCCGCGCCGGATCGCCTTGTCGATGTTGTCGTTGGGAACGTTGGCCGCCTTGGCCTCGGCGATGCCCGCGCGCAGCCGCGGGTTGCCGGCCGGGTCGCCGCCGCCCAGGCGAGCCGCCACCGTGATCTCCTTGAGAATCCGCGACCAGAGCTTTCCGCGGCGGGCGTCGGTCACCGCCTTCTTGCGCTTGATCTGCGCCCACTTGCTGTGACCGGCCATCTCGAGACTCCGCCTCCCTGCGACGGGCGGATTCTATCGAAGCCGGACGCCCACGGGGGCCCCGGGCGATTGACCGGGCGAGGGTGCGGTGCTAGAAAGATCGCGCGTGCGTTCCATTCTCGTGGTCTCGTCAGACGCCGAGCAGACGGACAAGGTCAAGGCGGCTTTGGGGGCGGAGGGCGTCTGGATCGCCGAGGTCGGCGACCGCACCCAGGCGCTGCGGGTCGCCGCCGACCAGGCGCCCGATCTGGTCGTCGTCGACTCCCGGGTCCAAGGCTCGGCCGAGCTCGTACGCAGCTTCGGCTCGGCCGTCGGGGGCCCGGGCTCGGTGCTGCTGCGCCGCAAGGCGGGGGACGCAGGAGCCGGCGAGGCCGATTCGGTGCTCGACCTCCCGCTCGACTCCGGCCGTCTGGCGGAGGAGGTCAGCCGCCTGCTGGCCCGGCCGCGGGCGGCCTCGGCCTCGGCGCCGCAGGAGCCCGGCGAGCGCCGGCTGACCGCGGAGGAGATCTTCGGCGACATCCTGCGCGAGGTCGAGGGGACCGACCCCGGCTGGCCCCCGCTGCTCGAGCCCGAGCCGGCCCCGGCGCTCGGCGCCTCCGGCGCAGGGGGCGAGACGGCTCCGGCCTCGGCGCCGCGGCAGGCCGCCGAGAGCCCCGCGGCGGCCGGGGAGCCGGCCGAGCAGCCGCCGGAGCTCGAGCGGAGCGCGGCGCCGCCCGAGGCGGCGACCGAGCCCCCGTCGCGGCCCGCGGCGGAGACCCCCGCGGTCCCGGCGGCGCCCGCCGCGGCCTCGCATCGATTCGGTCACTACGAGCTCGGCGAGCGGATCGCGGTGGGCGGGATGGCCGAGATCTGGACGGCGAGGATGACCAGCGTGGAGGGCTTCGAGAAGCGGGTGGCGATCAAGAAGATCCTGCCCCACCTCTCCGACAGCGGCGACTTCGAGCGCATGTTCGTGGAGGAGGCCAAGCTGGCCGCGGGCCTCAACCACGAGAACATCATCCACATCTACGACCTCGGCAAGGTCAACGAGCAGTACTTCATCGCCATGGAGTACGTGGAGGGCCGCGACCTGGGGGCGATCCTGGCCGCGGCCCGGCGGCGCGGAGAGCGGGTGCCGACCGGTCTCGCGGTGCTCGTGGGCGCCCGCCTGGCGGCGGCCCTCGACTACGCCCACCGCCGGCCCGACGCGGGGGGCGAGGCGAACGCCGTGGTCCACCGCGACGTCTCCCCCCGCAACGTCCTGGTGGGTCGCGACGGCCGCATCAAGCTGTGCGACTTCGGGGTCGCCAAGATGGCGAGCTCGGTGGCGTCGACCCAGATCGGCGCCATCAAGGGCAAGATCCCCTACATGTCGCCCGAGCAGGCGCACGGCCGGGCTGTCGACGGCCGCAGCGATCTCTTCTCCCTGGGCGCGGTTCTCTTCGAGATGGCCACGGGCCGGCGTCTCTTCTCCGCCGACTCCGAGATCAGCCTGCTCGAGGCGGTGCGCGAGTGCCGCGTCCGCGACCCCCGGGAGCTCGAGCCGGGTCTGCCGGATGCCTTCGCCGAGGTGATCCTGAAGGCGCTGCGACGCGACCCCGACGAGCGCTTCGCCAGCGCCAGCGAGATGCAGCACCAGCTCGAGCAGATCCTCTACGGGCTGCGCCCCACCCCCGGCGCCGAGGACCTGGCCCGGTATCTGGAGGCCGTCTTCTCGCCGGCCGAGGCCGCATCGGAGCCGGCGCCCGCCCCCCGTCTGGCGATCCAGCCGCTGACCCCTCCGCCGGCCGTCGGCCCGCCGGAGGAGAGGGAGGACGAGACGGCGGAGGAGACCGGCGGTGGGGTGTTCCTCCCGGCGGCCGCGTCTCCCGGCCGCAACTGGCTGCGGCTGGGTCTGCTGGCCCTCCTGGTGGCGGCACTGGCGGCCCTCGCCTTCTTCTGGCTCGACGGCAGCGGGACGGAGCCGGAGGCGCAGCCGCCCGCGCCGGTCGTCGCCAGCCCGGAGCCGACGCCGGTCGATCCCGCGGAGCCGGTCGCCGACCCGCCGGAGACCGAGGCGTCGCCAGAGGATCCCGCGCCGGCGGCGGGCATCGAGGAGCTCGTGAGCCGCGAGCTGGCCCGGGAGCGGGCGGAGCGCGAGGCGGAGCTGCGGCGTCTCTTCCAGGAGGACGAGGCCACGCTGCAGCAGCAGCTCGACGAATTGCGCGAATCCCAGGAGGGGCCGCCGCCCGAGGGCGGCGGAGGCTCCGGCTCGGGAAGCCCGCCGGGCTGAATCCGGGCCCTCGCCCGGGGCCCCGGGCGGAGCCCGCCGCGGCGCGGTATCCTTAGCCCCCCATGGCCTGGTTCCGCAAGACCAAGAAGCCGAAAGCCAACGTCGCCGAGCGGCGGCAGAAGAGCAAGGTCCCGGAAGGTCTCTGGGTCAAGTGCGAGGGCTGCCGCGAGATCATCTACTCCAAGGAGCTGCTCCGGAATCAGCGCATCTGTCCCAAGTGCGGCCACCACTTCCGGATCGGCGCCTGGCAGCGGATCGAGCTCCTCCTCGACGAGGAGGAGCCGCGGGAGCTGTTCGCGGAGGTCGCGCCCGTCGACGCGCTCGACTTCGTCGATACCCAGGCGTACAAGAAGCGGCTGCGGGACTACCAGGCCCGCACCGGGGCCAAGGACGCGGTGGTCGTGGTCGAGGGCCATCTCGCCGAGCACCCGGTGGTGCTGGCGGTGATGGAGTACGGCTTCATGGGCGGCTCCATGGGGTCGGTGGTGGGCGAGAAGATCACCCGGGCGGCCGAGGCCGCGCTCGACGCCCGCCGGGGCCTGGTGGTGGTCTGCGCCTCGGGGGGAGCACGCATGCAGGAGGGCGTGCTGTCGCTCATGCAGATGGCCAAGATCTCGGCTGCCCTGGCGCGTCTCTCCAAGGCGGGGCTGCCCTTCCTCACCGTCCTCACCGACCCCACCACCGGGGGAGTGACGGCCTCCTTCGGCATGCTGGGCGACGTCACCCTGGCCGAGCCGGGCGCGCTGATCGGCTTCGCCGGCCCGCGGGTGATCGAGCAGACCATCCGCGAAGAGCTGCCGGAGGGGTTCCAGCGCTCGGAGTTCCTTCTGGAGCACGGCTTCGTGGACCGGGTGGTGCACCGTGGCGAGCTCAAGGAGACCCTCGCTCTCTGTCTGCGCCACTTCTCCTGAGGCCCGACCGGCGGCGGGCGGCGTGGGGGCCGGCGTGGTGACTTCCGAAGAGCTGCTCGCGCCGCTCGAGAGCTTCGGGATCCGCCCCGGCCTGGAGACGATTCGCGCGCTGCTGGCCGAGATGGGAGAGCCCCAGCGGCGGCTCCGCGCGGTGCTCGTGGCGGGCACGAACGGCAAGGGCTCGACCTGCTGCCTGCTGGCCGCGGTGGCCGCCCGGGCGGGGTTCGCCGTCGGTCTCTACACCTCGCCCCACCTGGAGCGGGTGCGCGAGCGGGTGCGCATCGACGGCGCGTCGCGGCCCGACGCCGAGCTGGTGGCCGAGCTCCGGCGGGTGCTCGCGGCGGCGCGGGCGATCGGCCGGCCCGTCACCTACTTCGAGGCTCTGACCGCGGCCGCCCTGGCCCGCTTCGCGGCGCACGGAGTGGAGCTGGCGGTTCTCGAGGTGGGCATGGGAGGCCGTCTCGACGCCACCAACGCGGTGGAGCCCGAGCTGAGCCTGATCTGCGAGATCGCCCACGACCACGAGGTCCACCTGGGGAGATCGGTCGCCGAGATCGCCGGCGAGAAGGCGGGCATCCTGCGCTCCGGCCGCCCGGGCCTCTTCGCCACCAGCTCGACGCAGGCCCGGCGGGCGCTCGAGGCCGCCGCCCGGCGGCACGGGGCGCGGCTGGCGAAGGCGGCCGACCGGGTCCGGGTGCGCGAGGTCACCCCGCCGGGGCCGGCGGCCCAGGTGGAGGTCGTCGTCGCCGGCGCCCGCCACCGGCTTCGGCTCCCCCTCGCCGGACGTCATCAGCTCGCCAACCTGGGCCTGGCCGTGGCGGGTGCGTTGGAGCTCGAGAGGCTCGGCTTCGCGGGGATCGCCGCCCCCGAGAGCCTGGCCGCCATCGAGAGCTGCCGCTGGCCCGGGCGGCTGGAGCAGGTGGCGATCGGCGGCGGGCGGACGGTGCTCCTGGACACGGCCCACAACCCGTCGGGCGCGGCCGCTCTCGCCGACCATCTCGAGCGGCTCGGACTCAGCTATCGACTCCTCTTCGGGGCCCTGGCGACCAAGGCGGCCCCGAAGATGCTGGCGCCGTTGGCCGCGGGCGCCGGGGAGCTCTTCTTCACCGAGCCCCCGGGGCCGGAGGCGTGGCCGGCGGCCGAGCTGGCGCGGCTGGCCGGCCGCCCTGCGGCGACCGTGGAGAGCCGCCCCGCGCGCGCCCTGGAGGCCGCCCTGGCGGCGGGGACCGACACGCTGGTGGTGTGCGGCTCGATCTACCTGGTGGGCGCCGTGCGCGCCGAGCTCCGGCGGCGATTCGGGATCCCCGCGCCGGCCACCGACCCGCTGTGGCCGCCGCTCAGCCGGCGGCGGTGAGGAGCTCGGCCGCGTCGTAGAGGGGGAACCGTCGGCAGAGGTCGCGCACCTCGCCCCGGACCCGCGCGGCGGTGGCCTCGTCGTCGGGCACCGCCAGGGTCTCGGCGATCCAGCGGGCGATCTCGTCCATCTCCGGCCCGGTCATCCCGCGGGTGGTCACCGCGGGGGTGCCGAGCCGCACCCCCGACGCCACCAGCGGGGGATTCTCGTCGTAGGGGATGGTGTTCTTGTTGACCGTGATGCCGGCGCGCTCCAGCGCCTCCTCGGCGATCTGCCCGGTGAGACCGGAAGCCGCCACGTCCACCAGGAAGACGTGGTTGTCGGTGCCGCCGGAGACGATGCGGAAGCCGCGCTCCGTGAGCTGCGCGGCCAGCCGGCGGGCGTTGTCGACGATCTGACGCTGGTAGACGCGGAAGCCGTCGCTCGCGGCCTCCTTGAAGGCCACCGCCTTGGCGGCCACGACGTGCATCAGCGGGCCCCCCTGCATGCCCGGGAAGAGGGCGCGGTTGATCTTCTTGCGGTGCTCCTTCCGGCAGAGGATCAGCCCACCCCGCGGGCCGCGCAGGGTCTTGTGGGTGGTGGTCGTCACGAAGTCGCAGTGGGGCACCGGCGAGGGGTGGATCCCCGCCGCCACGAGACCGGCGATGTGGGCGATGTCGGCCATCAGCAGCGCCCCCACCTCGTCGGCGGCCTCGCGGAAGCGGCCGAAGTCGATCTCGCGGCTGTAGGCGCTGGCGCCGCAGACGATCAGCTTGGGCCGGCTCTCGCGGGCGATCCGCGCCACCTCGTCGTAGTCGATCCGCTCGCTCTCCCGGTCGACGCCGTAGGCGACCACCTCGAAGTCGCGGCCGGAGTAGGAGAGGTGGTGGCCGTGGGTCAGGTGCCCGCCGCAGGAGAGGTCCATCCCCATCAGGGTGTCCCCGGGCTCGAGCACGGCGAAGTAGACCGCGGCGTTGGCCTGGGTGCCGCTGTGCGGCTGGACGTTGGCGTGGTCGGCGCCGAAGAGGTCGAGGGCGCGCTGGATGGCCAGCCGCTCGGCCTCGTCGACGTGCTCGCAGCCGCCGTAGTAGCGGCGGCCGGGATACCCCTCGGCGTACTTGTTGGTCAGCACCGACCCGGTGGCCTCGAGCACCGCCCGGCTGGCGAAGTTCTCCGAGGCGATCAGCTCGATGCCGTCGTTCTGCCGGCCGAGCTCGCGGGCGATCGCCGCGTGGATCTCGGGATCGACCTCTCGCAGGGGCTTCTGGTGGGCCATGGCGTGCCTCCTTGTCCGGGCCGGCGCCCGGGTGGGCTCACCCGGCGGGCTTGTCGTCGGCCGGTGCCGCGGCCTCGTCCGCCGCCGGGGTCTCGGGCTCTTCGTCGGCTTTCTTGGCGGCGGCCTTCTTGGCCGGCGTCTTCTTGGCCGCGGCCTTCTTGGGAGCGGCCTTCTTGGTGGCGGGCTTCTTCGCGGGCGCCTTCTTCTCGTCGGCCTTCTTGGCGGTGGTCTTCTTGGCCGCGGTCTTCTTGGCCGGGGCCTTCTTGATGGGTGCCTTCTTGGCGGGCGCCTTCTTCTCCGCCGCGTCGCCGGCGGCCTCCGCGTCCTTCTTCGCCTTGGCGCTCTTGCTGGTCGTCGAGGCCCGGCGGGCGGGCTTGACCGACTCCAGAAGCTCGCGGCGACGCGCCTTGAGCTGCTTCATCCGGCGCTGTCGGCGGCGTCTCAACTTGCGATCTTTTTCGCGCATAAGGCTCCTCGAAGGGGGGAAGCTTGCCCGACCGCGCGGCGGGCTGTCAAGCAGACCGGCCGGCCGCCGGGGCTCGACCGCGGCCGGCCTCAGAGCGGCAGATTGCCGTGCTTCCTGGGCGGCACGCTCTGGCGCTTGGAGCGCAACTGCCGCAGCGCGCTGATCACTCGCGGCCGGGTCTCGCGGGGGTGGATCACCGCGTCCACGAAGCCCCGCTCGGCGGCGATGAAGGGGTTGGAGAACTTCTCGCGGTACTCGGCCACCAGCCGCGAGCGGAGCTCGGCGGCCCCCTCGCCGGCGGCCTCGAGCTCGCGGCGGTAGAGCACGTTGACCGCCCCCTCCGGCCCCATCACCGCGATCTCGGCGGTGGGGAAGGCGAGGTTGACGTCCGTGCGCAGGTGTTTGCTGGCCATGACGCAGTAGGCGCCGCCGTAGGCCTTGCGGGTGATCACGGTGATCTTGGGCACCGTCGCCTCGGCGTAGGCGTAGAGCAGCTTCGCGCCGTGCTTGATGATGCCGCCGAACTCCTGCTGGGTGCCCGGCAGGAACCCCGGCACGTCCTCGAAGGTCACGAGGGGAAGGTTGAAGGCGTCGCAGAAGCGCACGAAGCGGGCCCCCTTGAGGGAGGCGTCGATGTCGAGCACGCCGGCCAGGAACGCGGGCTGGTTGGCCACCACGCCGACGCTCCGGTTGCCGAAGCGGGCGAAGCCGACCACGAGGTTCTTGGCATACTCGCTCTGCACCTCGAAGAACCGGCCGTCGTCGACCACCGCCTCGATCAGCCGCTTGATGTCGTACGGCTTGTTCGGGTCGTGCGGCACCAGCCGCTCCAGCGACTCCTCCATCCTCCCCGGCGGGTCGTCGCTCGAGCCCTCGGGCGGGTCCTCCAGGTTGTTGCTGGGCAGAAAGGAGAGCAGCTCGCGGATGGCCAGCAGACAGGCGGCGTCGTTGGCCACGGTGAAGTGCGCGACGCCGCTCCTTGCGGCGTGGGTCGAGGCGCCGCCGAGCTCCTCTTTGCTGACCTCCTCGTGGGTCACGGTGCGGATGACCTCGGGGCCGGTGACGAACATGTAGCTCGTGCCCTCGACCATGAAGATGAAGTCGGTGATCGCCGGCGAGTAGACCGCGCCGCCGGCGCAGGGACCCATGATGGCGCTGATCTGCGGGACCACCCCCGAGGCGAGGGTGTTGCGCAGGAAGATGTCGGCGTAGCCGCCCAGCGACGCGACCCCCTCCTGGATGCGGGCGCCGCCGGAATCGTTGAGTCCCAGGACCGGGGCGCCGTTCTCCAGCGCCAGGTCCATCACCTTGCAGATCTTCCGCGCGTTCGTCTCCGACAGCGAGCCGCCGAAGACGGTGAAGTCCTGCGCGAACAGGTAGACCAGCCGGTCGTCGATCGTTCCGTAGCCACAGACCACGCCGTCGCCCGGCACCGTTCGGGCCTCCATCCCGAAATCGCGGCAGCGGTGGCTCACCAGCGGGTCGATCTCGACGAAGGAGTCGGTGTCGAGCAGCAGCTCGATCCGCTCGCGGGCGGTGAGCTTGCCGGCGTCGTGCTGCCGCGCGATGCGCTCCGGACCGCCGCCCTCGCCGGCCGCCGCGAGCCGCCGCTCCAACTCCTCGAGGGCGGGAAGCGGACGCTCGGGGTCGCTCATGCGGAGAGTCTACCCGGGGTCGGCCCTGCGGCCGCCGCGGCGCCGGGCAACCCGTAGAATCCGCGCGTGCCCTTCTCGCGGCTCGACAGTGCCGCCATCGGCCGATCGCTGGCCCAGGTCGCCGATCGGCCCGGGGACGTCGCCGAGGTCTACCTCGAGCGGCTCGAGGTGGTCTCTGTCGCCGACACCGCCGCCGGGGCAGACCTCTCGGTGCGGCGCGAGGGGGGCCTGGCGGTGCGTCTGCTGCGGGACGGGCTGACCTGGCTCGCCTCCCGGGACGGTTTCGAGGGGGACGAGCTGGCCGCCGCCCTGCGGCAGGTCGCGCGGGCGATGCCGGCGGCGCCGTACCCGCGCCCCCGGATCGAGCTCGAGGGGTGGACGAGGGCGCCGGAGGTCGGGGAGCTCGAGGCCTTCCCGGGAGAGCTCGAGCGCGCCGTTCACGCCCGCCGCGCGGCGTTCCCCTGGCGGCTCACCGTCTCGCGTCACCGCCGCGACCTGCAGGTGGTGGGGCCGCTGCTGGTGCCGGAGCCCGAGCGGGAGAGCTTCTACAGCGTGGCGGTGGAGCTGCCGTGGGGGCGTCACGGCACTCTCCTGCCCGCTCTGGACGATGGGGCGGCGGCGCGGCTGGCCGACGAGCTGGTCGAAGCCTTCCGGGCGCGCGAGGCGGCTCCTCCGGCGGCGGGACCGGCCGACGTGGTGCTCGGAGCGGGGGCGTGCGCCGTCCTCCTGCACGAGGCGGTCGCCCACGCCCTGGAGAGCGACACCCTGCTGATGGGCGGACGGCCCGAGGCGGCGGCGGACCAGCTCCTCGGCACGGCCCTGCTCGACGTCCTCGACGACCCGGCGAGCGCGCCGGAGACGGTCCGGCGCCGCACCGACGACGAGGGGATGCCGGTGGAGCGGCGCTGGCTGCTGCGCGGCGGCAGGGTGGGCCAGCCGCTGGCCGATCTCTTCGCGGCCCGCTCGTCGCCCGATCTCACCCCGGGGGCGGCCCGCCGGGCCGGCCGGCACCTTCCCCCGGTGCCCCGGTCCACCCACCTGGAGCTGCTGCCGCGCGAGGGGTCGCTCGACGAGCTGGTGGAGGAGACGGGCGAAGGTCTCTACTTCCCCGTCGCCACCCGCGGCGCCCTCGACCCGCTGACCGGCGAGTTCACCCTGGAGCTGCCCCACGGCCGCGCCATCTCGGGCGGCCGCCTCGCCGCCGCCGTGGGTCGCTCACGGCTGCGCGGCCGGGTGGCCGAGATCCTGGGCTCCGTCTCCGGGGTGGGCGGAGAGGCGGTGCCGGCCGGCGCCGGTTGGTGCGCCAAGGGAGGGCAGCGGCTCCCCGTCTGGGCCACGGCGCCGCCGTTGCGGATCGACGGCGCGGAGATCGGACCGTGAGCCGAGCCCCGAGCGTCGGCGAGCTGGCGGCGCGGCTGCGCAGGGAGGGTCTCGCGGAGGTCGAGCTGTACCGGAAGCAGGGCCGCTCGCGGCGCTACGAGCTCAGCGCCCAGGGGCGCATCTCGGGCCAGACCGACGAGCGCGGCTGGGCGGTGCGGGCGGGCGGGCGCCCGGGCTCCTTTTTCGTCGCCGGCACGGGGTCGCCGGCGCTGGAAGGTCCGTGGCCGGCGCCGTGCGGGCCGCCGCTGCTGCTGCCGTCGCCGGCGGAGGTGGCGCCGTGGAGCCGGCCCGCCGACCTCGACGCGCCCCTTCTGGGCGAGAGCGAGGGCTTCGCGCTTCTCGAGGCCATCGAGCGGCGGCTGCGCGACGAGCTGCCCGAGGCGCGGCTGCTGACCGCGACGCTGGAGGAGGGCAGCTCCGAGGCGTGGCTGGCCAGCGCCCGCGGAGTCGAGGGGGTGCGCCGCCCGCGCGCGGCCACCCGCGACCGGGAGGCGGCGCGCG
>JAWWBN010000014.1:0-32335 GCA_033720955.1 Thermoanaerobaculia bacterium
CCGCCGCCGGCGCCGCCACCGGACCAGTCGGTCGAGCGCGAAGAGGGCCGCGACGACCAGGGCGGCCGCCAGGCCCCAGGGGAAGGGCTCGTGGTAGTGGAGCGGATCGGCCAGATCGGCCGGCAGACCACTCACCGCACCACCTGCCGGCGCTTCAGCCAGAAGAAGCGACGCAGGCCCGCGGGCACCGGCGCGTCGCAGGCGAAGGAGGCGGTGGCGATCCGGTGGCGGGCGCAGCGCTCGCGCAGAGAGCGGGTCATCTCCTCCAGCGATCCGGTCTCCCCGGGGGTGAGCCGGCCGCGCGCCCGGTGACGCTCGGGCGAGCCGGCGACGAAGGCCACCGGGGCGCCGCTCTCGTACTCCACCGGGTCGTAGACGTGCAGCAGCGAGACGTCGTGCCGCGCCCGCAGGTACTTGAGATCCTCCGGCAGGTCGTGGTCGATGAAGTCGGAGATCAGAAAGACCACGAAGCGCCGCCCGCGGTGGCGCTCGATGGCCTGGATCGCCACCCGCGGGTCCGACTCCGCCACCGGCCGTCGCCACGGCGCCGTGTGCCGCAGCAGGACCGAGAGGAACCGGAAGAGCTGCCGGCCACCGCCCCGGGGACGGCCGTGGTCGAGGAGGCGGTCGGCGAAGATCGCCCAGCCCACCCGGTCGCCGCCGTGGACCGCCGAGGCGGCCAGGGTGGCCGCGAGCTCCACCGCCAGCTCGAGCTTGGTCTTGCCCACGAAGCCGACGTGCATCGACGGGCTCACGTCCACGGCCAGGAAGACGTCGCGGCGGCGCTCCTCGTGGTGGACCTTCACGTACGGCTCGCCCAGCCGGGCGGTGGTGTTCCAGTCGATGGAGCGCACCGGCTCCCCCGGCACGTACTTGCGGGACTCGCGAAAGAGGAGGCCGCGGCCGGGCACCGCGGTGGGATAGTCACCGGCCAGCAGGCCGGCGGCGTTCCTGCGGGCGGCGATCTCGAGCCGCCGCACCCCGGCCAGGAGGGGGGCCAGACGCGGCTCGGGGCCGGCGCTCAAGGCACCGGGACGGCGCCGAGAATCTCGTCGACGATGGCGTCGGTGGAGATCCCCTCGGCGGCCGCGTAGTAGGTGGGGATGATCCGATGCCGCAGCGCCGGCTTCGCCACCGCCTTGACGTCGTCGGGCAGCACGGCGTCACGCCCTTCCAGGAGGGCCGTGGCGCGGGCGGCCTGGGCCAGGGCGATGGAGGCCCGCGGCGAGGCGCCGATCTCGATCTGGCCCGCCAGCTCCAGCCCGTAGTCGGCCGGCCGCCGGGTGGCCTGCACCAGGTCGGTGGCGTAGCGCACCAGCTTCTCCTCGAGGAAGACCTCGCGCACCGCGGCCTGCAGCTCGAGGATCGCCGCCCCGTCCAGCACCGCCTCGAGACGGGGCGGCTCCACCTCGTCGATCACCATCTTGACGATGGCCTCCTCCTCGCTCTGGGAGGGGTAGTCCACCACCAGCTTGAGCAGGAAGCGGTCGAGCTGCGCCTCGGGCAGCGGGTAGGTCCCCTCCTGCTCGATGGGGTTCTGGGTGGCGAAGACCAGGAAGGGGGCGGCCAGGGGGATGGTGTCGCGGCCGATCGTCACCTGGCGCTCCTGCATGGTCTCGAGCAGCGCCGACTGCACCTTGGCGGGCGCCCGGTTGATCTCGTCGGCCAGGACGAAGTTGGCGAAGATCGGGCCGCGGGAGGTCTCGAACGAGCCGGTGGCCTGGTTGTAGATCCGGGTGCCGATCACGTCGGCCGGCAGCAGGTCGGGGGTGAACTGGATGCGCTGGAAGGCCACCCGGCAGAGCCGCGCCAGCAGATTCACCGCCCGCGTCTTGCCGAGCCCGGGCACCCCCTCGATGAGCAGGTGGCCGTTGGCGAGGACCCCGGTCAGGAGGCCGCCGACGAGCTCCTCCTGGCCCACGATCCCGCGGGCGATCTGGCCCTTCAGCTCGCGCAGCCGTCCGGAGGCTTCCATGGTGGCCAGGGCATGGTAGCAGCTTGCCCGGCGGAGGCCCGGGGTGAAGACGATCGGGGCGGGTACTGGTAGGCTGTTGTGGACTCCGCACTCCACCGACGCGCCGGGTAGCCATGCTGGAAGCACTGGTAGCCATAGGGATCGCCCTTCTGCTGGCCCTGCTCGTGCGCTACCTCCTGGCGAAGCGGAAGAGGTGGGAGGTCGTCGATGACCGAGGCGTCAGGACACGCCTGCCCGCGCCTCCGAAGTCGGTCCCGGGGGAGAACGACAACCAGCGCTTCACGACGGCGACGATGGCGGAGCTCAAGAAGTACCTCCACGGCTCGTTGCCGGCGGCCGGATGGACGCTGATGGACGTGACCCGGGTCCCCGCCGGGACGGCCGTCGTGTTCTGTCGCGGCGACAGCCGCATGCAGGTCGTTCTCGGCACCGATATCGACCTCTTCCGAGGCCGGCCGCTGCGGACGAGACTGACGGTCACCCTGGCGGCGGGAGTCGGTCTCTCCTCCCTGGAAGAACAGGTGATCCGCATCCGGCGCCTGGGCGAGGGGGACGACGGAGCCGCCCTCGAGAAGCTGCTGGGGCTTCTGGAGGACTCCCGCGCGAAGATCCGCCGGGAAGCCGTGGACGCGTTGACAAAGCTCGACGACGAACGCGCGGCTCCAGCGCTGCTCGACATGGTGGACGACGACGATGGCGGAGTCCGACAGCGCGTGGCGCTGGCTCTCGGACAGCTTCGAACTGCCCAGGCCGTGCCGGCTCTCCTGGCCGGACTGGCTGGCGAGGACGCCGAGCTCAACGCGATCTGCGCTTGGGGGCTGGGTCGCATCCAGGATCCTCGCGCGGTTGCGCCACTCATCGAAGCTCTCGAGCGGCCGTACTGGAAGCTCAAGGCGCACGCGGCCCTGGCGCTGGGCGAGCTGGGGGACGACTCCGCGGCGGAAGCGCTCGAAGCGTGCCTGAAGGAGACGGCGAACCCGCAGAACAGGCTCGTCGCCTATCTCTCGCTGCGAAAGCTCGTAGGGCCGGCGGCGGCTTCGGCGATACTCGCCAAGCTGCCGCCACGACCCGGCGCCGGCCCCGACCCGCTGAAGACGGCGGTTGCGGAGTCTGTCGCGGAAGCGGCCACCGAGATCACCTTCGATCTCCTGGACATCGACTAGGGACCGTCACCGCCGAGGTTCTCTGCCCGAGGGGGCCGCCTCGCCCAGCCTCGGCTATCCGCCCGCTGACCGCTTCCGAGCTCTACTCCGCGGTCTTCCAGTGCCGGCCCTCGAGGTCGATCTCCGGCGCCTCGCCCCGGGCGACGTGGGCGGCGATCTGCTCGGCGTGGTGGCGACCGTTCTCGATGAACCAGCGGCCGGTCCGCAGCCCGCCGCAGACGGTGCCCGCCAGGTAGACGCCGGGGCGGTTGGTCTCGAAGGTCGTCGGGTCGTGGACCGGGGTCAGGGCGTCGTCGTCGGCCCAGGCGATCCCCAGGGCCTCGAGCAGCGGATAGTCGGGCCGGTAGCCGGTCATGGCGAGCACGAAGTCGTTGCCGATCGTCCGCTCCCCCTCCGGCGTCTCCAGACGCAGACGGCCCGGCTCGATGGCGGTCACGCTGGTCCGGAAGAAGGCGCGCACGCTGCCCTCGGCGATCCGGTTCTCGAGGTCCGGCCGCAGCCAGTACTTGACCCGCTCCGAGAGCCCCTCCCCCCGGTGGATCAGGGTGACCTCGGCGCCGTGCCGGTAGCAGTCCAGAGCGGCCTTCACCGCCGAGTTCTTGCCCCCCACCACGGCCACCCGCTGCCCGGTGTACGGATAGGGCTCCCGGTAGTAGTGCACCACCCGGGGCGGCTCCTCGCCCACGAGCCCCAAACGGTTGGGCACGTCGAAGAAGCCGGTGGCCACGGCCACCCGCCGGCAGCGGTGCTCACCCAGGGCGGTGACCACCCGGAAGGCGTCCCGCACGCCCTCCAGGGAGAGCACCCGCTCGTAGAGCCGCACGTCGAGCCCCTCCACGCGGACGACGCCGGCGTAGTACTCGAGAGCCTCCTCGCGGGTCGGCTTGTAGGCTGCGGTGGCGAAGGGATGGCCGCCGATCTCGATCAGCTCCGGCGTCGAGAAGAACTCCATCCGCGGCGGGTACCCCACGATGGAGTTGACCAGCGCCCCCTTCTCCACCACCCGGGCGGAGAGACCCTGGCGTCGCGCGGCGATGGCGCAGGCCAGACCCACCGGGCCCGCCCCCACTACCAGCAGATCGACGGGAGGAGCGTCGTCGGACGGCCGGTCGGTCATCGGTGGACTCTAACCCGGCGGGGGCGGCGCAGCGGACAGGGGACCGGGGGTCCCTCGCGACTGCGGGTAGCCCACCACCTCTGGTAGCATCAGACAAAACTGATGAACAAGGGGCTGGGATCGCCCTGTCAGCCCTCCGCGCCTGGGTCGGGGGCTGACCGGAGCTCATGGGTTTTCGTCGCTGGGTCCTGCCTCCGACGAAGGGTGCTCGCCCGAGCGCGACGTCGTGGCAAGTGGAAAGAGCGCCATTCCGTGACCTGCCGAGGACGGGCTGGATCGAGCGCTTGCCGAGGCTCGCGAGGTCCGATCCAGGAGCCAGGTCTGCTGCTCGTGGCCGTCCGATCGGCCGAGGAGTCCCGCGGGAACCTGCCGATCGGGATGCTGCCGACTCGCCGCGCTCGCCCGGACAGCGTGGCTGACAACATCGCTCGACTCAACCTCAGGGGGGCATTGTGGAAACACTCTTTCGATTGACCTTGATCCGGCCACCTGTGGCCCAGGATCCCGACCATCCGAGCATCGAGCTTGCGCAGGAGTCTGAGTTTCAGGTCTCCCTGGCCGCAACGCTCGACGCCGAGTCCCCGAGAACCGAGGCGTTGCGTGTGGCGCGGGGATTCCAGAACACGTCTGCGTTCGTAGACGCTCCCTCGTCGCTCGCACTCGGCCGAGAGCTGGCAGGTTTCGGGTCGGCTCTCGACGAGATGAACGACGACGACGTCTCACCCGACGCGGTGCGTCAACTCGTCCACGATGCCTTCGGCAGGGCGCCCGAGGAGGTGGCGTCCGACCCGGGCTTCGAGACATCTGTTCGCCGGCTCCGCGATTCGATCATCGCAGTCAAGCACGTCGGCGAAGAGCACGGGACTGCGCTCGAGGCACTGACGAATACCCTGCGCGACGCCGAGGTGCTCCGGAGGCTCGCGAACGATCCTGAGTTCCCGGAGTCGGCGGAGGCACTCCGCCGTCACCGAAGACGTTCGCTGCGACTCCCACATCGGACCCACTTCGAGTCAGTGCTGAGGTCGAAGGCGTCCGAGGACCTGCGGCGCCAGCAGCTCGAGGAAGCGGCAGCCCAACGCACGGCCCACGTCACCGATGTCGTCAAGCGCTACCAGGACCTCGTCGCCACCAAGGCCGAGCTCACGAGCATCGAAGGTCCCCGGCTCGTGGCCACGCCCGTCGAGGCCCACCCCGCCGACGAACCTGCGGAGCATCTGCGCCCGGATGCCGACCTCCATCACCGCGTCGACTTCGGTCGACGGCTGTCCGAGCTGACATTGCGCAACCTCGCGGAGCGGGTCGAACGGCAGCGCGAGGTCAGCCAATCGCCCGACCCGACCGTCGCGGCTCTCGTCGCCGGATCGCTCGAGACGCCGCGCATGATCGCGGGGCGTTCCAAGTTCGCGCCAGCGCGGCTTACGGACATCGGTTTCCGGGTCACGCCCGCGGCCGCCGAGCAGCTCAGTGAGACCGCCCAACGCGTACTCGGAGAGCGCGAGATCGGGGTTGCCGACGAGGCACTCGATCAGGTCGTCAACCGCCTGGAGTCGGAGATCTCGGAGGTGATACCCCAGCTCGACGCCCTGTTCGCCGGCGAGGTGACGACCTCGCTCAAGCGGGTCGGCGGCACGCTAGTGAAGGTCGTGTCGGAGAAGGTGACCCCCTGGAGCGACCTGCTGAACGCCGTCGGATTGTCGAAGCTGCTCGACTGGACCCTTCCCGAGCCTTCCGTCCCAGCCACCCGGGGCGAGGTAAGCCCCGCAGGAATCGCCGATCTGTTGATCATCAAGCAGCAGCTCGTTCGTTACGAGGCATCGGACGTGGCACACATCGAGAACGTTCTCCGAGGGGAGCGCAAGTCCCGGTCGCACTCGCGGCGCCAAGAGACCGAAACGCTGACTTTCTTGGAGAGCGAGGTCACCACGACCGAGAAGCGCGAGCTGGAGTCCACGTCGCGCTTCGAGATGAGTCGCGAGACCTCCAAGATCATCCAGGAGGACGCCTCACTGAAGGCAGGGCTCACGGTGTCGGGCAAGTACGGGCCGACGGTGGAGTTCTCCGCCTCGGCTGAAGGATCGATCTCGCGCTCGAAGCAAGAGGCAACGAAGGCCGCAGCCCAGTTCTCGCAGGACGTTACGGAGCGCAGCGCCCACGAGATCACCGAGCGGGTGCTCGAGCGAGTTTCGCGGCGCACCACCGAAGAGGTCACGGAGACGAACGAGCACGAGCTCAACAACGTAGGCCAGCCCGATCATGTCTCCGGCGTCTACCAGTGGGTCAACAAGGTCTACGAGGCCCAGATGCTCAACTACGGCATCCGGACCATCTTCGACTTCATGGTCCCGGAGCCGGCCTCTCTGCTGATCCATCTCCTGGAGGGTGAGCATGCCGAGGTGCTGGACATCACAAAGCCCCCTGAGTTCACGCTGACGCCCCAACAGGTGACCGAGGCAAACTACGGCGCCTGGGTTCGCCGGTACGGCGCTACGGATGTCGAACCGCCACCAGACGTGTACCTCACGGTGGCCCACGACTACAGCGCCGGCGGCGGAGACGACAAGACCGATTACAACCACTCGAGCCAGCTCACGATTCCCGAAGGCTACCGAGCGATGCACGGCACGGTGGGCGTCGTCTCGAACACGTGGAAGAGCAACGCGAGCGCTGACCTTGTGCTCGGACGTCGAACCCAGCGCCTCGGCGGCGGAGTGAAGCTCTGGGCGACGAGCCTGGACAGCGAACGGGGCGCCGTGCCCTTCGCACTCAACACGTGGCGACTCTCGGACGTCGCAGTCGCTGTCGAAGTCACCTGCCAGCGTACGACACACGCCATGCAGCGCTGGCAAGCCGACACTCACGCCAAACTGGTCAACGCCTATCGCGCCAGACTCGCCGAGTACCAGGAGCGGCTTGCGGCCGCGGAGGTGCAGGCCGGCGTCGAGATCGAGGGCAGGAACCCCATTGCGAACGAAGAGCTCATGCGCGATGAGCTCCGCCGCCACTGCATCAGCATCCTCACCGCACAGCACTTCGATCTGTTCGGGGCCGTCGACACCGGATTCCTGGGCCTGCCTCAGATTCGTCTCTCCGAGGCGAGCGCCGAGGGCACGTACGTGCGGTTTTTCGAGCACGCCTTCGAGTGGGAGCACCTGACCTGGGTGACCTATCCCTACTTCTGGGGCCGGAAGGCTACGTGGAAAGACCGGCTCTCCTACGAAGACACCGATCCCCGGTTCAACCAGTTCCTCAAGGCCGGGTTCTGCCGAGTCACCGTGCCAGCGCGGCCGGGCTTCGAGGGTGCGATCGACCACTTCATGTCGTTCGGCGAACTCTGGAACGGCGGGCCTCTCCCTCCGATCTCCAGTGATCTGTACCTCCCGATCGCCGACGAGCTCGCCGAGCGCCTCGATCGGCCGGGAGAAGAGATTCCACAGGGTGAGCCGTGGCTCGTCCGCCTCCCCACGACCCTCGTGAAGCTGCGCCCGGACGATCAGCTTCCGAGGTGGGTGAAGGACGAGGAGGGCGACTGGGTCGAGGCATGACCCGGCACTTCGTCGACTACCTGCCGGTCACCGAAAAGAACAAACTCGAGCTCTACATCGACGGCAAGGACTACTGCGCCGATCTCGCGGTGAGCCTGCGACGAGCGAAGCGATTCGTCTTCCTGACCGGGCTCCACTTCATGGCCGACTTCGGGCTCATCAGGGGCACGAAGGACGACCGGAAGCACACTCTCGCACAGGTTCTCTTCGACACGGCACAGCGAGGAGTCACGATCTACCTGCTCGTCAACCAGTTCTGGAAGGACGAGCATCTGCTCAACCAGGGCAAGACCGCACCGATCCGGAAGCGGATCATGGAGGCAGGCGAGCTCCACGGGTACCTCCCCCAGACGTTCAAGCTCTTCGGGGCGTTGGAGCAGGCGAAGAACGTCCACTGCTTCACCGAGATCCATCCCAACTCCGACGTCTTTGCCACGAACCACCAGAAGACAGTCGTGATCGACGACGAGGTCGCCTACCTGGGCGGTATCGATCTCACCTACCTCGACGGCGACCGCTGGGACACCCCCGCGCACACCACGGCGCACCGCGCGATCGACCGCACGAACAGGTACTGGCATGACGTCCATCTGCGGGTCGAGGGCCCGGCCGTCGAGTTCGTGCGGGACAACTTCGTGCAGCGCTGGACCCACGGTGAGCTGCTTTTCTTGGTGACCGGCCCCGGCACGCAGCGAGGCTGGGGACCGGCGCGGAAACGTCCGGCGCTCCCCAGATTCCTCCACACTCCTGTGTCCAAGATGCAGTTCCCCGACGGCGAGGAGTCCCCGGATGACTCGTGGGTCCAGATCGTCCGCTCGATGCCGGAGACGAAGGGATGGCATCGCGAGAAGCCGTCCTGGAACAGGTCGAAGGCGAGCTGGGAGCGGTCTTGCAAGGACGCCTATCTCACGGGGATCGCCGCCGCCTCGTCGTACATCTACCTGGAGAACCAGTGGGTGGCCGACGAACAGATCTGGTCCGCACTGGCCCAAGCCGCCAGACGGAACCGGGACAACCCCGACTTTCGAATCGTCGTGATGGTTCCGTACGACGGTCTGTTCGCGGCCGGCCTCGGTTCAAACCAGGAGTTGTTCATCGGAACCGAGATGGAGCGCGTCATGCAGAACGGGCACAGCCGTGCAGTGTTCGGAATGTACGCGCTCCACGCCAAGCTCCGTCAAGTCGGAGTGCCATACGAGCAGATCTACGTCCACTCGAAGATCATGATCGTCGACGACGAATGGGCGTTGATCGGCTCCGCGAACGCCGGAGGGATATCACTCGAGGGGATCCGAACCGGGCGCACCGAGCCCGATACCGAACTGTCGGCGGTCGTCCTCGACCGAACCTTTGCCTCCGGCTTTCGTCGCAAGATCTGGAGCGAGCATCTGGATCGTAAGGTGCAGCCCACCTACAGCGTGCGCGACGCAGACGAGTTCCGTCGCCAGGCAGGAAATCCAGGACGGACGACAATTCGTTTCTTTCCCGGGTACGACAGGATCCGTCGGGGCAAGCCGACCTGGTGGCCGTACACCCCGCGCCCCTCGACGTTCTCCCTGAAGCCGTTCGAGAAGCTCTCACGCATCGTCCCTGCGTTCCCACCCGACTTGTCCATCGACGGCATCCCGCCACTCCTCATGCGCGCGGCCTTCCGTGCGCACGTGATCCCCGCCGCGCCCCCCGGGTATCGCGTCTGGTACCGGTGGCGATGCGACCTGCTCGACGCTCCCGCAAGTGGCGGCAACCCGCCGAAGATCAACACGACTCTGCGCATGCTGGGTCTGCAAGACGACCGGGACGACATCTGGAAGTACTCTGACCAGGCGTCGGCGTACATCGGCAGGAAGTCGGCGGAGCTCATGGACCGAAGGATCCGAGACGTGAAGCTCGGTCGCATCTTGTGTCGCATCCAGATCCTGCCAGTCGACGAGGGGCCCGACGATTCGAACTCCCGCTTCGACAGCATGGTGCTGAGCCACGAGCTTCTCTTCTGGAACGCCCGAATGGCCGAGCACAACCACCCGAACTTCGTGCTCTACCGGCCACCGAAACCCTGAGGGCGAACCCCCGGGTCTTGGGGCGGAAGAGCCGGCTACGGCCTCGGCGCCGAGGTCGGCATCTCCACCGGCCGCATCCACGCCCGCGGCCCGGTGGGGGTCGAGGGCCTGCTCACCAGCCGCTGGCTGCTCGAGGGCGGCGGCCACTGCGCCGGCGACTACGGCGCCGGCGGCCGCTCCTTCACCCACCGCACGCTGCCGATCTAGCGCGAATCACGCCGCCGGTCCGGCGGGAGACTCACCTGAGCTGCACGAACCTGGCCTCCGAGGGGACCCCCCGCGCGTTCAGGATGAAGAGCATGTAGAAGCCGGGTGGCGAGATGCCGTCCAGCCCCGCGCCGCCCGGTCCCCCGACGCTCAGGACGTCGGTGCCGGCCCGGAAGGTCAGCGGGATCACGCGCTGCTCGCTGTCGGTCTGGTGGGTGACGGCCATCGGCCGCACCAGCACCACCTTCACGATGGCGCCCGCGTCCTTCGTCTTCACCTCGAAGCCCTTCCCGCGGTAGACGATCTTGGGCGCGGAGCCGATCACCGGCCGCGGGCCCCGGAACAGGTAGGGCGGGCTGAAGATCTCGATGGTGTTCTGCACGCTCAGGCTGCAGCCGCCGTCGCTCGCGCCCCCCGTGGTCATGACCTTGCCGCTGGGCAGGAGCAGCGCCACCGAGTGGTAGTGCCTCGGACGGTTGAGGTCGTCCATCTCGAAGATCGCACCCGAGTCCGGGTTGTACATCTCGCTCCGGCCGCCGTTGGGAGGGGTGGGCGAGGTGGAGGCCAGGCCCCCGCTGACGAAGACGTTGCCGTCGGGAAGCAGCACCGCGTTGGGATGCACGCGGGGCTCCAGCATGGGGAAGGCGAAGCCCCAGGAGGGCGACGCCGCCGTGACGTCGATCGAGTTGGCGGTGCCGCTGGTCGAGAGGTCGCCGCCGCCGAAGGTGAGGATCCGAGCCTGGGGGGAGGAGCTGCGCAGGACGGACACCGACATCCCCTTGGTCCGCACGTTGGGCCCGGTGTTGGCCCACGCGCCCGAGGTGGCCGTCGAGAAGGCGAACTGGCCCGAGTCCTCGGTGCCGGGCCAGGGGCTGGCGGTCTGGGTGCAGTTGCCGAACCCCGCCGGCGCGTAGAAGACCTTGCCGCCCGGGATCGGGTGCAGGCCCGGATACGTCTGGCCGAACAGCTTCTCGCCGACTGGCCCGCCGGCGGTCACCAGCGAGAACGAGTCGGTGCCCGGGTCGTAGATCTCCATCTGCGGCGCGGGATTGGTCCCGGTGGTCCAGCCGGAGGCCACCAGCACCCGGCCCTTCTTGTCCTCCAGGGTCACCGTGGTCGGATACCAGCGCATGTGGTGCATGTTCCCGGCGGTCCGCGACCAGGACTCGGTGCCCGGGTCGAACTTCCAGCCCTGGACGGACGAGGCCGCCCCGGGCGAGCCGCCGCCGCCGCCCACCACGAGCAGCGTGCCGTCGGCCAGGAAGGAGTGGCCGCTGCAGAACAGGTTGGCCGTCAGACCGGTGGCCGATCCCGGGAGCACGCTCACGCCGCCGGCGGGATCCCAGATCACCGTGTCGGTGCTGCTGGGCAGCATCACGACCTTGCCAGTGCGCAGCAGGGCCGCGTGCATGATGGGCAGGACCGTGGTGCCGCTCAGCTCGTCCCAGCGGCCGAAGACCCGGGGACCGAAGTAGGGCAGGAGCCTGCCCAGGAGGTCCCGCCAGCGCTCCCAGTCCCGGACGAGAAGCTCCCGGAGATCGCGGTATCCGTAGAGGGGCCTGGCGGCGATCACCGAGCTTGCGAGCTCCCGATCGAAGCCAAGGACCGGGATCTTGTAGCCGTGCAGCTCCTCGGTCTGGTCCAGGTAGAGCTCCGGGTCGATGTTCAGCCGGCGCTCCTTCTCGGCGCCCTCGGGCAGCCCGTGCTCGAACTCCAGACGCAGGGTCTGGGGGAAGCGGGTCAGGTCCTCGGGCGTGCGGGCCTCGTTGACGTGACGCAGGAGCCTGCGCTGAACCGAGGGCGGGATCTCGGCCAGGGCCGCCTCGACCCGCTCGAGCGTCTCCAGCTCGCGCTCGTCGTGCGCCGGCAGCGGCCCACCCACGAGCAGGAGTCCGGCGAGGCAGGCGGCCCACGTCATGAGCCGCTTCGGGCTCGGGGTGCGGTGGGATCCGGACGGTTTCGGGTGTGAAGGTCTCATCTCTCGCTCCTCCAGGTCGGTGGGAGGGATCGATCCGGCTGCCGCCCGCCCGCGGCCGGGGGTCGGCTCACCCCGGTGCGATCTGAGGAGGCTGGAGCCGCGGCGGACACCGCCACTCTCGAAGGCCGCACCCAGGCGCTCCCGCCGGAGCGGGAGGCCGACGACCGCCGCCGCGCGGCGCGGCGAGCTCGGCTCGACATTGGAATTGCCCTCACCATGCCACAGGTCGGCCGCGCTGGCAAGGGAGCCGGCAACGAGAGGAAAAGTCGACGATCCGGCGCACCGACCGGCGCCTGGTGGTCAACGTGACCGCCGACGTGGACGCCAGCCGCGGCAACGCCAACGAGATCATCGCCGCCATCGAGGCCGACGCCATGCCCCGCCTGCTGGCCGACTTTCCCGAGATCCGCTACTCCCTGGAGGTTGAGCAGCAGCAGGAGTCGCTCCGCGGGCTGATCCGCGGTTCCGGCATCGCCCCCTGGGCCGGCTCCCGGGCCCGGCGCGCCCGACTCCACCCTGGATCTCGAGGCCGACGACCATCCGGTGGCGACCGGTCCGGCGGCCTGGCCCGGCGGCCTCAGAAGGTCACGGTGGCGGCGAAGAGCCAGCCGGTCTGAGAGTAGGTGCCGTTGAAGAAGTCGCGGCTCGCGCCACGGGTCGAGCGCGCCTCGAAGTCGAGGTACATCAGCGCCAGGTCCACCTGCGAGCCGCCGAAGGGACGGCCCCAGCCGACGGTGTAGCCGACGCGGTCGGCGTCGGGCAGGAGGGGGCTCACCGAGGCGTCGGGCTGTGGGCTCTCGTCGTAGACCACCCCCATCCGCCACTCCGAGCCCGAGGGCCGCTCGAAGCGCGCCCCGACCCGGTAGTTGAAGGCGTCGTCCCAGAGCTCGACCCGCTCGCCCGAGAGGAGAGGAGCGCTCGGGAAGCGGATGGGCACCACGTCGAAGCTGCTCCAGCCCGCCCAGTTGACGTCGATCTCGACCTTCGTCCGCCGGCTGACGGCGAAGAGCGCCCCGAGGCTGGCGGTGGCGGGGAAGTCGATCTCGGACTCCACCGGCAGGTCCTGATCCAGGGGCAGTGTGGCCCGGATCAGCTCGTCGAGCGGGGGATTGCCGGTCGGGATCTGGGTCAGGCGGCCGGTCCCGGCGTACTCGACCTCGATTCCGCTGCGGTAGGAGAAGCCCAACGAGAAGCTGGGGTTGTAACGGTAGAGCAGGCCCGCCTGCCAGCCCACCCCCTGCTCCATGTCGCTTTCGATGGCCACCGCCGCGGCGTCCACGACGCCGCCCGAGAGGGGGTCGAAGGTGGGCAGCCGGCGGTTGAGCTCGACCTCGGACGAGCGCACGACGAGGCCGAAGCCGACCCCGAGCCGCTCGGAGATCTTGACTCCCACGTTGGGGCTCACGTCGATCACCAGCAGCGAGGCCTCGGTGTTCAGGAAGCGGCCCGCGAAGACGTCCGGGTCGCGCCACTCGGTCTTCAGGCCGAACGGCGAGTTGACCGCCAGGCCGAAGCTCCAACGCGGGTTCACCGGCTGCACCCAGTAGATGTGGGGCACCAGCTCGGCCAGGCTCTCCAGCGAGCCGCTCTGGCCCGTGGCGAGCCCGGGCGGCTCGCCCACGAAGCTCTCGTCGGTGCTCTGGATCCAGGTGGCGCCCACCGCCACCCGGCGCCGCTCGGTGAACGCCAGACCGCCCACGTTGTGGTACAGGGCGGAGGGGTCGTCCGCCTGGGCGGTGAAGGCTCCGGCCATCCCCATCGCCTTGCTCCCCTGCTCGAAGATGCTGAAGCCGCCCCCCAGGGCCGGCGCGGCCGCCGTCAGACACGCGCCCAGGACCATGGCGACACGGAACGTGGATCGGATCATCTGCATTCTCCCTCCCTCGGCGGCGATCTTCCCACAGCGGGGAGCAGCGCGTCGACGGGTCCGCCAGGGCCGGTGTGGAGCAGTTCGCCGCCCCCGAGGTGCCCGGCTGGTACGCTGCCGGCGATGACCGGACCGCGCGTGCTGCTGGCCCTGCTGCTCCTCCTCGCCGCCGCGCCCGGCGTCGCCACCACCTACGTCCTCGGGCCCGACGGGGCCCTGGCCGACCGCGCCGACCGGATCGCCGAGGTCGAGGTGCTGGCCCGCCTGGGCGCCCCGGGAGAGGCGGCGACCGACCACCTCGCCCTGGTGCGGCGGGAGCTGGGCCCTGCGGCGGCCGGGGCCGGCTCGGTCATCGTCCTGCGTCACCCCGGCGGCACAGGACCGGGAGGGGACACGCTGGAGATCGTCGGCGCCCCGGGGCTGGCGCCCGGAGAGCGGGCGATCGTCTTCCTCGAGGCCCGGCCGGATGGGACGTGGGGCCTCCTGCACTGGGCGCTCGGGGCGTTTCGTCTGAGCGAGGAGGGGGGCCGCCAGCTCGCCCGGCGGGAGCTGGAGGAGGCGAACGTCTTGGGACTCGACCTCGCCCCGGCCACCGACCCGACCCGCGACTACCACCGCTTCGCCGACTGGCTGGCCGACCGGGCGCACGGCCGGCGGCGGCCGGCGGACTACTTCGTCCCGGTCGAGTCGGGTGGCTTCGCCCCGCGCTACACCCTGCTCCAGACCAGCGGGCTGCCGGGACGCTGGTTCGACTTCGACGCCGGACGCTCGGTGGGCTGGCGGATCGGTCCCGGCTCGCAGGGCAGCTCGCCGAGCTTCGGCGTCGCCCAGGCCTCCTGGAACGGAGACCCGGGCTCACGGATCCTCCTGACCCTCCTCGGCTCCACCTCGAGCCGGGCCGGCTTCCGCCGGGCCGACGGCGTCAACGCGCTGATCTTCAACGACCCCAACCGCGAGGTCGGCGGCCGCTTCGACTGCGCCAGCGGCGGCGTGCTGGCCGCCGGCGGCTTCTGGACACGCGGGGGCGCCACCCGCTACCGCAACCGCAACTTCCGCCCGATCCGCGAGGCCGACATCGTGATCAACGACGGCATGGAGTGCTTCCTGCGCCGCGGCGGCCGAGCGACCGAGGAGCTGTTCGGCCACGAGCTCGGCCACACCCTCGGTCTGGGACACTCCAACCAGCCCAGCGCGCTCATGTGGTTCGCCCTCCACAACGACGGGCGCGGCGCGCGTCTGCACGCCGACGACCGGGCGGGAGCCGCCTTCCTCTACGGCGCGGGCGGCGGCAGCAGCCCGCCCGCCCCCGACCCGAAGGGGCCGGAGCCTCCCAGCGAGCTGTCGGCGCGGGCGCTCTCGTCGTCCAAGATCGCGCTGCGCTGGATGGACAACTCGAGCGACGAAGACGGCTTCCAGGTGTGGGTCAAGGAGGGGGCCGGGCCCTGGCAGAAGTGGAAGAACTTCGGCGCCGACACGGCCAAGGCCCGGTACGGCGGCGCCCGGCCCGGCACCAGCTACAGCTTCACCGTGCGCGCGCGGCGCGGCCGCACCTTCTCCGACTTCTCCAACCGCCCCCAGGTCAGGACCCCGGCGGCCGACGGCGACGACGACGACGGAGGGGACGGCGGAGGCGGCGGCGCGGACGGGGCCCTGCCGGCCCCGGACAACCTCACCGGCCAGCCGGTGTCGCCCACCAAGGCCCGGCTCTCCTGGCGCGACAACGCGACCACCCGTCCCCGGTTCGAGATCTGGGTTCGCGAGGCCAAGACCTGGGTGCTCTGGGGCCGGACCACCCGCGGCGCGACGAGCGCCGTCGTGGACGGACTCGACCAGCGTCGTATATACCGCTTCAAGGTGCGAGCGCGGCAGGGCTCGGAGCGGTCCGCCTTCTCGAACACCGTCAAGGTCAGGCTGCCGCTCGGCCGCTAGCGCCACGCCCGGGCGGCGGCGGGGTGTCTGGTAGATTCTGGCCGTGCCGCCCAGCCGCGAACGACGGGCTGCCGACATCCTGAACGCCGTCGACGGCCTGCTGCGCACCCATCTCGAGGGCAGCTCGGTGGGCGCGCGGGCGCTGGCCAACCTCGCCGTGACCATGGCGATCGAGTACTCCGGGGCCCGCTGGGGCGCGCTGCTGGAGGGAGGCCAGGGCGTCTTCCACCCCACCCTGAAGCTGGGCGAAGGCGCCGCCGAGGGCGAGCCCGACGCCGAGCTGGTCGCCACGGCGGCGACGCTCCGTCGCCTTCGGGTGGACGGTAGGCGCCTCGCCGCCGCCGTGCTCGAGAGCGGCCGCGTGGCGGCGGTGCTCTACCTCGAGTTTCCGGGCCCGCCGGCGGCGGAGGCGGTGGACCTCGCCCGGGCGGTGGCCACCCGCATCGGCGCCCTGCTGCAGAGCACCCACCTGGTCGAAGAGCTCTCCCGGCGCACCCGCAACGTCGCCCTGCTGGAGGGGCTGGGGGCCTGTCTGGCCGCCGGCACCCTGGCCGACGAGGACCTCGACCGGGCGCTTCAAGGGGCGGCGGTGGCCACCGGCAGCCCGGAGGGCATCCTGGCGATCACCGGGCGCCGGGGCGGGCTGCTGCGGGCCCAGGTCTTCGGCGAGGAGGGGGGCGCCCTCCGCGACCTGGCCGCGGCGCTGGCGGAGAGGCTCCACGACCCCCGGGGGGAGCCGGAGGAGCTGCTGGCGGGCAACTACCTCTTCGAGGCCCTCCACACCGAGCTGGTGCCCGACCCGGCCGGCGCCGAGAGCCGTCTCCCCGTCGGCTTCCTGCTGGTGCGCGGTGCGACGGCGCCCTACGGCACCGCCGACCGCTCCTTCTTCAACGCCGTGGTCCACCTGATGAACGGCGCCCTGGCGCGGCTCGACTTCTTCCGACGCGCCGCCGAGGACCCGCTGACCGAGACGGGCTCGCGGCTGGCCCTCAGGCTGAAGCTCTGCGAGGCCCAGGCCGTCTCGCTGAAGACCGGCAAGCCGTTCTCGGTGCTGCTGGTGGACCTCGACCGCTTCAAGGAGGTCAACGACCGGTACGGTCACCTGGTGGGGGACGCGGTGCTGCGGCAGTTGGCCGAGCTCCTGCGCTCGCGGCTCCGCAAGGACGACTCGGTGGCCCGCTTCGGTGGCGACGAGTTCGTGCTGATCCTGCCGCTGACCGGCTCCCGCGAGGCCGGCCTCCTGGCCGAGGAGCTGCGGGAGCTGATCACCTCCCACCGTTTCACCGAGAACGACATCGCCGTCTCGGTCTCGGTGGGCGTCTCCACCCACCAGGTCGGCGCCCACGGGGTCGACGACGTGCTCCGCTCGGCCGACGAGGCGCTCTACGCCGCCAAGAGCGCCGGCCGCGACCGCGTCTCCGTGGCGCGCGGCGACGACTCCGGCGACGGGAGCTGAGAGGTCATGGAGGTCTATCTCGATCTGCTGCGGCGGATTCTGGACTCCGGGATCCGCAAGGAGGACCGCACCGGCACCGGCACGCTGAGCTGCTTCGGCCACCAGATGCGGTTCGACCTGGCCGACGGCTACCCCCTGCTGACCACCAAGAAGCTCCACCTGAAGTCCATCGTCCACGAGCTCCTCTGGTTTCTGAGCGGCTCCACCAACGTCAGCTACCTGCAGGAGAACGGCGTGCGGATCTGGAACGAGTGGGCCGACGAGGAGGGCGAGCTGGGGCCCGTCTACGGCTACCAGTGGCGCTCGTGGCCGGCGCCGGACGGTCGCCAGATCGACCAGATCACGGCGGTTCTGGAGCAGATCCGCGCCGACCCCGACTCCCGCCGGCACCTGGTGAGCGCCTGGAACGTGGCCGACGTGGAGCGCATGGCCCTGCCGCCGTGTCACCTGCTGTTCCAGTTCTGGGTGGGCGAGGGCCGCCTCTCCTGCCAGCTCTACCAGCGCAGCGCCGACGTCTTCCTGGGGGTGCCCTTCAACATCGCCTCCTACGCCCTGCTGACCCTGATGGCGGCCCAGGTGACCGGCCTCGAGCCGGGCGAGCTGATCATCACCCTGGGCGACGCCCACCTCTACCTGAACCACCTGGAGCAGGCGACGCTGCAGCTCACCCGCCGGCCCCGGCCCTTGCCGCGCATGCGGCTCGATCCGCAGGTCACCTCGATCTTCGACTTCACCTACGACCACTTCACCCTCGAGGGGTACCGCCCGCATCCGCACATCAAGGCGCCGATCGCGGTCTGAGATCGCCGCCGTGGACCACTCCGCCCGCCCCTCCGCCCCGGCGCCCGAGGTGTCGCTCATCGCCGCGGTGGCCGAGAACGGGGTGATCGGTCGCGACGGCGGCCTGCCCTGGCGGTTGTCGAGCGACCTCCGGCGGTTCAAGCGCCTCACCATGGGGCACCACCTGTTGATGGGGCGCCGCACCTTCGAGTCGCTGGGGCGGCCGCTGCGCGGGCGCAGGCTGGTGGTGATCACCCGCGGCCGGCTCGAGCTGCCCGAGGGAGTGGCCGCGGCCGCCTCGCCCGAGGCGGCGATCGGGCTGGCCCGCGACGCCGGCGAGACCGAGGTCTTCGTCGCCGGCGGCGCCGAGATCTACCGCGCCACCCTCGACCGGGCCGACCGGCTCTACCTGACCCGGGTCCTGGCCCAGGTGCCGGGGGACACCTTCTTCCCCCTCTTCCCGCGTCCCGGCTGGCGGCGGCTCTCGGCCGAGGAGGTGGCCGCCGACGCCCGCAACGAGCACCCCACTCGGTTCGAGGTCTGGGAGCGGCGCCACCCGTGAGCCCGCCGGAGCACCAACCCCCCGGCCCCTACCTGGCGCTGGGCGTCGCCACCGCCCTTCTCCTCGCCCTGCCGCCGCTCGCCGTGGGGCTGACCCCCGTCGCCGACCTGCCCCAGCAGCTCGCGCAGATCCCCCTGCTGCTCGACGTCCTGACCGGGCAGGCGCCCCATCTGACCGTCCACTGGCTGGCGCCCAACAAGATCTGCTATCCCCTGCTGGGGCTCGCCTGGCTGGCCTTCGACCCCCTCGTCGCGGCGCGCGCCGCGCGCGTCGGCATCGTCGCGGCGTGGGTGGCGGCGGGCTTCTGGATGGCACGGCGGCGGCGGCGGTCGCCCGCCCAGGCGGCGCTGGCCGGCGCCGTGGTCTACAACCACCTCTTCGGCTTCGGCTTCTTCAACTTCGTGCTCGGCCTGGGGGCCTTTCTGCTCTGGATCGAGGTCAACGAGGCCGATCCGGAGAGACCGGCGGCCCGGACCGTGCTGGAGGTGGCGGCCGGCGGCCTGCTGCTCTACTTCAGCCACGCCCTCTGGCTGGCGGCCGGGCTGGGCTGGCTGCTGGTGAGCTGGGCGGTGGAGCGCCCCCCGTCGATCGTGCGGCAGCGGCAGGCCCTGGGCGTGATGCCGTCGCTGGGCCTCTTCCTGCTCTGGTACCCGGGCTTCGTCGCCCGGGGCTGGGAGTCAATCAGCGTCTACGGACCGCTGCCCTGGGAGCGGCTGTCGCCGCGCTACTGGATCCCGGCGACCCTGGGCGCCGTCCACGGGCCTCTGGAGCCCGCTCTGCTTCTCGCCCTGACCGGCTGGCTGGGGCTCGGCCTCTGGCATCGCAGGCGCGACCTGGCCGGGGCTGTGGACCGGCGGCTGCTGCTGGCCGCCCTGACCCTGGCCGCCGCCGCCCTGCTGCTGCCGATCAAGGTCGACAAGACCCTCGGCTTCGCCGCGCGCTACCAGCCCATGGCCCTGGTGCTGCTCCTCCTGGCGCTGCCGCCGCCCTCCCTCTCCGGGCTCCGCCGTCGCGCGGTGGCGCTGGCGGTGGTGGCCGCCTTCGCCCTGGGCACCACCGCCATCTGGATCGGCTTCGAGCGCGAAGAGCTCGCCGGGCTGCGCGAGGCCCTCGAGCACCTGCCCGCGGAGCCGCGGGTGCTGGGGCTCGACCTCTACCGCTCCAGCCCGCGGGTGCGCTACCCCGCCTATCTGCAGAGCTTCGCCTACGCCCAGCTCGTGGCCGGCGGCGAGCTCAACTTCTCCTTCACCGACCTCCCCAGCTCGCTGGTGGTGCGGAGGGTCTGGACGAGCGACCCCTGGACCCCGCACCTGGAGTGGGAGCCGGAGGAGGTGGAGCCGGACGACCTCGACCATTTCGACTTCCTGCTGGCGCACGCCTCCCAGCGCGGCCACCGCCGGCTGGTCGCCGACCTGGGCCGGCTGGTGCCCGTGACCGACGGCCGTCGCTGGCGGCTCTACCGGGTGGCGGCGGCCGGTGGCTAGGGAGGCGGCGAGGTCGCACCCCGGCGGGGGAGACCGCCGACGGGTCGGATGGCTCGAGGCGGCCGCGATCGCCGGGACGGCGGCGGCCGCGGGCGCGGCGGCGTGGCAGTCGCTCTTCCGCTACTTCCAGGTGGACGAGTACGTCTTCGTCCGCTGCGCCTGGCTCTTCTCCCGCGGCGAGACGCCCTACCGCGACTTCTTCGACCACCACACCCCGCTCTTCTACGCCCTGCTCTCCCCCGTGGTGGGCGCCGCCCCGGAGTCGCCCGCGGTCTTCGACGCCGCCCGCGCGGTCAGCCTGGGGCTGCTCGGTCTCCTCCTTCTCCTGGTCTGGCGGCTGGCACGCCGAATCGGCGGGAGGGAGGGCGCCTGGCTGGCGGTCTTCCTGCTGGCGACCGCGCACGCCTTCGTGGCGCGCGGCATCGAGATCCGCCCCGACCTGCTGGCGGCCACGGCCTTTCTGGGCATGGCCGACCTCCTCCTCGCGGACGGCGGACGAAGACGGGGGCTGGCCGCGGGGCTGCTGGCCGCCGTCGCCCTCCTGTCCACCCAGAAGGCGCTCTACTACCTCTGGGGGGTCGGCGTGCTCGTGGCCGTCGACCTGGCGCGGCGCACCCCGACGGACCGCCGCCGGAGGTTTCTCGGTCCGCCGGCGGGATCGGTGCTGGTCGGCTTCGCCGTCGCCGTCGTCGGGGTGGCGGGGGCGCTCGCCCTCCGCGGCGCGCTGGCGGAGTTCTGGGAGCAGAACGTGACCCTGGCGGTCGAGTGGCAGGGGACCTTCCGCCGCTTCCCCGCCCTCGACTACCTGCTGCCCGCCCTGCGTCTCTCCCCCCACTGGGCGGTCGGAGTGCTGCTCGGCGGGTGCGCGCTGGCCCTGGACCCCTCGCTGCGCCGCGGTCTCTCCCCGCGGCGGTGGGCGGTCTACGGCGCGCTCGCCGCGCCGGCCGTGCTCTCGCTGGCGATCAATCCCACGCCCTGGCCCTACAACCTCCTGCCGGTGTTCGCGATCCTCGCCCCCCTCGCCGCGCCGATGGCCCCCTGGGCGCGCTCCCTGCGGCCGCTGGCGCGGGTCGCCAGCCTGGCCGGTCTCCTGCTGCTGGCGGCTCTCTCCTATCCGTCCCGACTCCGGGTGGAGGCGGAGCGTGGCCAGACCGCCCAGCGGGAGGCCCTCAGACGCGTCCTCGCCGTCACCGAGCCCGACCTGCCGATCTTCGACGCCAACGGCGGCTATCTCTTCCGGCCCGCCGCCTACCGGATCTGGTACCACTCGGCGGCCATGCGCGCGGCGCTGTCCGAGCGCTTCGATCGCGAGATGGTGCCGTCGATCCTGGCCGCGGGGGCGCCGGCCGCGATCGTCGACTTCCGCTTCCCCGACCTGCCCCCGTCGGTGCGGGAGTTCGTGCAGTGGAACTACCAGCGCTACCACGGAGCCCTCTTCCTCTGGGGCAGCGCCTACCAGGCGGCCAGCCCGCCGGACGGCACGCGCTTCACCTTCCGGGCCATCCGCGACGGCGAGTACTTCCTCCAGACCGCCGAGCTCGGCGATCGGACGCCCGCAGTCCGGGTGGGCGGGACCCCGGTGGCGGTGGGGCGGCCGTTCCAGCTCGCGGCCGGCGAGCACCCGGTCGAGGTGGCCGCCGCGCCCGGCGACCCGGCGACGCCCTTCTTCCTGCTGTGGCGGCCGCCGACCGGGGAGCTCTGGCGTCCGCTGCCCGGGGCGCCCCCACCCTACTACCCCTTCCGGCCCGGCGACGCCCATGGCTGGAACGCCACCCGCCCGGGGGCCGTGGCGCGGTAAGCTTGCGTCATGATCCTACCCCCGCCGTCCCGCTTCCGCCGGGCGGCGCTCGCGGCCGCCGGGCTCGCCCTCGCCGTGGCCGCGGCGCCGGCCGAGATCGTCGAGGTGCCCGGCCTCGGTCGCCTCGACTTCCCCAACTCGGGCGCCCCCGAGGCGCAGATCGACTTCGCCCGCGGCGTGCTGCTGCTGCACAGCTTCGAGTTCGAGGACGCCCGTGAGGCCTTCCAGCGGGCGCGCCAGATCGACCCCTCCTTTGCCCTGGCCGCCTGGGGCGAGGCGATGACCCACAACCACCCGCTCTGGCGCGAGCAGGATCGAGACGCGGCCCGCGCGGCGCTGGCCTCGCTGCCCGAGGACGCCCCCGCGACCGAGCGCGAGCGGGGCTACCTGGCGGCGCTCGACGCGCTCTACGGCGAGGGCGACCGCGGCGAGCGGAATCTCGCCTACGAGCTGGCCATGGAGCGGCTGGCCGCCCGCTATCCCGACGACCTGGAGGCGAGGGCCTTCTACTCGCTGGCCATCCTGGGCACCGCCGACGGGCGGCGGGACTTCGGCACCTACATGCGGGCCGCGGCGGTGGCCGAGGAGGTCTTCGCCGCCAACCCCCGCCATCCGGGGGCGGCGCACTACCTGATCCACTCCTACGACGACCCGGTGCACGCGCCGCTCGGTCTCCGCGCCGCCCGCGTCTACGCCGACATCGCCCCGGCCGCCTCGCACGCCCAGCACATGATCTCCCACATCTACGTCGCCCTGGGACGCTGGGAGGACTCGGTGGAGTCCAACCGCAACGCCTTCGAGGTCTCCCGCGAGCGCGCCGAGCGCAAGGGTCTGGGGGCGGACGCCTTCAACTTCCACGCTCTCCACTGGCTGCAGTACTCCTATCTCCAGCTCGGACGGATCGACGACGCGGCCGAGCTCCTCGAGTCGATGGCCGGCTGGGCCTCGGAGGCCCGGTCCGGTCGCAGCCGCTGGTACCAGGCGGCCATGCGCGCGACCTGGGCGGCCGAGACCGGCCAGACGCCTCCGGTGCCGCCGGTCGAGGAGGTGGAGTCGGCCGAGGCCGAGATCTTCGACGCGTTCGCCACCGGCTACCCCGCGGCGGCGGCCGGGGATGCGGAGACGGCGCGGGCCGCCCTCGACCGGATCGGCTCCCGGATCGCCGAGCTGGAGGCCTCGGACGAGACCCGTGGGGAGGAGCTGACCCGGGCGCGGGTGGTCGCCGCCAGCCTCGAGGCGATGCTCGAGCGCGGGGCCGACCGCGACGCCGAGGCGCTGACCCGGTTGGGCGAAGCCGCCGCGGCCGAGGGGGCGCTGCCCCTGGAGTACGGCCCGCCGCGGATCCCGAAGCCGGCGCACGAGCTCCTGGGCGAGGTGCTCCTGGCGCTGGATCGGCCCTCCGAGGCCCGGGCACAGTTCGAGCGCGCCCTGTCGCGGGCGCCGCGGCGCAGCCTCTCGCTGGCCGGTCTGGCCCGGGCGGCGCGCGATCTGGGCGACGACGAGACCGCCGACCGCGCCTGCGCCGAGCTCGCCTCCATCCGGGGCGCCGCGGCCGGCGGCGGCGGTTCGCACCCGGCCTGCGGGACCTGACGGGCGCCGCCCACCCGATGCTCGAGGTGGAGGAGATCCTCGGCGCCGGCGAGCCGGAGACCGACGGCGGCGTGGAGATCGGGCGCTCGCGGGAGGGCCGCCCGATCCGCGCCTGGCGTCTGGGCGAAGGGCGGCACCGGGTCAGCCTGATCGGCGGCTGCCACGCCGACGAGCCGGTGGGCCCGGACATGCTGCGCCGCCTGGTGGCCTGGCTGGAGCGGCGTCCGGCGACACACCCCGCGCGCACCCGGATCGCCTGGCGCGTCGTCCCCCACGTCAACCCGGACGGCGCCCACCGCAACCGTGCCTGGGTGCGCGAGACGGTGCCCGTGGCGGACTCCGCCGGCCAGGCCGACCGCGGCTTCGACCTGCCCGCGTACCTGGCCCACGTGGTGCGCGAGCCGCCCGGCGAGGACGTCGAGTTCGGCTTCCCCCGGGAAGCGGGCGACGCGGGCGCGCGGCCCGAGAACCTGGCCGTGGCCGGCTTTCTGCGCGGAGCGCCCTTCGCCCTGCACGCCAGCTTCCACGGCATGGCGTTCGCGCCCGGTCCCTGGTTCCTGATCGAGCGCGCCTGGATCGACCGGACCGGCGCGATGCGCGAGGCGCTGCGGCGGCGGGTGGCCGAGATGGGCTACCGCCCGGCCGACCTGGACCGGCGGGGCGAGAAGGGCTTCGAGCGGATCGACGAGGGCTTCTCGACGCGGCCCGACTCCCGGGCGATGGCGGCCCACTTCGAGGGGCGCGGCGATCCGGAGACGGCGCGGCTCTTCCGGCCCAGCTCCATGGAGCACGTGCGCGCCCTGGGTGGCGACCCCCTGACCTTCGTCTCCGAGGTGCCTCTGTTCCTGCTGCCCGACGGCGGCGAGGCGCCCGCCGTGGGGCGCGACGCCGGCGGCCGCCGCCGCTTCAAGGCCTGGCTGCAGGATCTCGCGGCCGGCCGCTCGGCCGCCGAGGTGCGCCGCCAGGCGGAGCGGCTGGGCATCCGGCCGATGCCCCTCCGCGACCAGATGCGGCTGCAGCTCGCCTTCCTGGCCGAGGGGCTGGCCGCCGCCGGGGTGGCCGAGCAGTGAGCGTCCGGACCTTCGGACGGCTGGCTCTCGCCGCGGCCCTGGGCGGTCTGCTGCTCCTGGCCTGGGCAGCGACCAGCGGACCGCCACGGCCCTCGCCCCTGCCATCCCACAGCTTCGCCTTCGGCGCGGTCGCGGACGTCCCCTACTACCCCTGGGAGACCCTCAAGTACCGGGTGGCCCTCGCGGACATGGAGCAGCACGAGCTCGAGTGGGTCTTGGTCGCCGGCGACATCTTCTGGCGCCCCTGCGTCGAGGAGCGCTACCGCCGCAGCCTCGACTGGTTCGCCGCGCTGGCCCATCCGGTGGTCTACACCCCGGGCGACAACGAGTGGACCGACTGCTGGGAGCCGGGCTCCGGCGGCTTCGCCCCGCTCGACCGGCTGGCGCTGCTGCGGCGGCTCTTCTTCACCGGGGCGCGGGTGGGCCTCGGCCGCGGCGAGCTGCCCCTGATCTCCCAGGCCGACGGCGGCGGGCCGCTCGCCGGCTTCGCCGAGAACGCCCGCTGGAGCCACCGCGGTCTCCTCTTCGCCACCCTCCACCTGGTGGGCAGCCGCAACGCCACCGAGCGCTTCCCCTCCCGCACGGCCGACGACGACCGGGAGGTGGAGCGCCGCACCCGGGCCGCCACCGAGTGGATGCGCGCCGCCTTCGCCGAGGCCCGGGCGGACGGCAGCTCGGCCGTGGTCCTGGCCTTTCACGCCAACCCCGCCTTCGAGAGCCCGCCCGGCGACGCCTACCGGAGCTCCTACGAGCCTTTCCTGACGGCGCTCGAGGAGGAGGTCGCGGCGTTCGCGGGGCCGGTGCTCGCCGTCCACGGCGACGACCACGAGTACCTCCTGGACCGGCCGCTGCGGCACCGGGCCACCGGCGAGCGGCTCGACAACTTCCTGCGTCTGCAGCTCCCCGGCTCTCCCGAGGTGGCCTGGGTCCGGGTGGTCGTCACCCCGGGAGCCGCCGAGCCGTTCGCCTTCGAGAAGCGACCGGTGCCCGCCTACAAGTACTTCTAGGAGCGCCGGAGCCAGTCGAGGACCGCCTCGGCGGAGCTCGCCTCCACACCGCCCGCCGGCTCGACCCCCAGCATCTGCACGACGCCGTCCTCGACGACCGCGGCGTAGCGTCTCGAGCGCCGCCCCATGCCGAAGCGGGAGGCGTCCATCTCGAGCCCCATCGCCCGCGCCAGCTCGCCGTTGCCGTCGGCCAGCATCTCGATGGTCCCCCCCACCTCGTTGTCCTCGCCCCAGGCGGCCATGACGAAGACGTCGTTGACCGACACGCACGCGATCCGGTCCACCCCCCTGGCCGCGAGCTCGTCGGCCCGCGCCTGAAAGCCCGGCAGGTGGGCGTCGGTGCAGGTCGGGGTGAAGGCCCCGGGCACCGCGAAGAGCACCGAGCGCCCCTCGCCGAAGAGCTCACCGGTGGTGATCCGCTCCACTCTTCCGTCGCGCATCCGCGCGAGCTCGACGTCCGGCATCCGGTCTCCCACGGCGATCGGCATCGGCATCTCCTCGCCCGGCGGGCGCTCAGGGTAGGGGGATCCCCCCGTCTCGGGGATCGCACAGGCAGTGGGCCCAGAGGGCGTAGGGCCCCCGGCGCCCCCGGGGGAGCGCCGCCGCCTCGGGGAGGCCGGCCAGCCGCTGCAGCCAGCGCGCCGCCGAGCCGTCCCCGGCCGCGGCCCGCCGGGGGGCGGCCGGCAGGCGGGAGAGGAAGCGCTCGATCATCCGGGCCCGGGCCGACGGCTGCTGCTCGAAGAGCCGGGTACGGGCCCCCTCCCGCAGCCCGGCCAGCTCGGCGGCCGCGGCTACCGCCGCCTCGAGATCGCCCATCCGGTCCACGAGACCCAGCTCCAGGGCGTCCGCGCCGCTCCACACCCGCCCGCGCGCGATCCGGTCCACCTCTTCGTAGGTCATCCTCCGGCCGGCTGCCGCCTTCTCCACGAAGTCGTGGTAGCCGCGCTGGATCATGAGGTCGAGGCTCTGTCGGACCTCCTCGGGGAGCGGCAGCTCGGGAGCCACCCGACCGGCCCAGGGGCCGGTGCCCACCGCGTCCCCGAAGACTCCGATCTTGCCCAGCGTGCCGGCGAAGGTGGGGACCATGGCGTAGATGCCGATCGAGCCCGTCAGGGTGCTGGGGCGGGCCCAGATCTGGTCCGCCGACATGGCGATCCAGTAGCCGCCGGAGGCGGCGACGCTGCCCATGGAGGCCACCACCGGCTTGCCGGCCTGGCGGGTCAGCTCCACCTCGCGGCGGATGACCTCGGAGGCGAAGGCGCTGCCCCCGGGGCTGTCCACCCGCAGCACCACCGCCGCCACCTCCTCGCTCTCGCGCGCCTGCCGGATCAGCTCGGCGGTCGAGTCGCCCCCGATGATCCCCGGCGGCTGGCGGCCGTCGAGGATGGTGCCGGCCGCCACCACCACCCCCACCGTCCCCTCGCCCCTGCCCGGCGGCCGGCCGGCCGCCGCCAGATACGAGCGGTAGTCGACGTGCCGGAAGTCGCCGTCGCTCTCGCCCACCTCCTCGATCAGCGACCGGCGCACCTCGTCGCGGGCGGCCAGCCGGTCCACGAGACCCTCCGCCTGGGCCAGGAGGGCCATGTCGCCGCCGTGATCGGCCAGCTTCAGGTGGAACTCGTTCACGTAGGCGTCGAGATCCTCCGGCGTCCGGGAGCGCGACGCGGCCACCGGGGCCCGGAAGGAGGCCCAGAGGTCGGCGAGCCAGGTCTCGGCCGCCTCCCGCGCCTCCGGGGACATGTCGTTGCGCAGGTAGGGCTCAACCGCCGACTTGTACTCCCCGACCCGGAAGACGTTCCACTCGGCGTCGATGCGGTCCAGGGCCTCCCGGTAGTAGCGCCGCGAGAAGCCGTAGCCGGTGAGCAGGACGCCGCCCATGGGGTCGAGCACGACCTCGTCGGCCGCGGAGGCGAGGTAGTACTGCGGCTGGAAGTAGAACTCCCCCACCGCCACCACCCGCTTGCCGGCGGCGCGGAAGTCGAGAACCGCCTCCCGGAGCCGCTCGAGCTTGGGGAGACCGCCGCCGGCGAGAAGCTCCAGGTCGAGCACCATCATGGCGATCCGCTCGTCGTCCCGGGCCCGCTCGACGGCGTCGACGAGGTCGCGCAGGAGCGACTCCACCCGCGTCGGCTGACCCAGCAGCTCCATCAGTAGGCGCTCGGAGGGATCTCCCCAGAGCTGCTCCACCAGGTCACCCGAGGGCGCCAGGAGCAGCGCGCTGCCGTCCTCGATGTCGACCGTGCTCGGGCTCAGGAGGAAGGCGATCAGGAAGAACAGCAGGGCCAGGAAGACGAGGTTCACGACCAGACGCCGGGTCCAGTCCACGGCCTTCCAGAGGCCGGCGAAAGCGGCCAGCAGCCGGTTGGGTCGAGCCATCGTCAAGATCCCCCGTCTTCCTCCGCGAGCGGCACGGCGAGCCGCGCGGGCGGCAGGCAGCGGCGATGGTCGCAGGCCTGGTAGAGGAGGGTCAAGCTCCCGTCGGGGCGGATCTCGCCCGACAGGGCCACCGTGCCGCTGTAGACCGAGAGGGGCTGCTCGGTAAAGCTGGCGGCGAAGGGCTCGCCGGCCGGATAGACGACCGCCCGCGCGGGGCCCTCGAGACGCGTCGGCACCAGGAAGTCGGCCGAGGCGGGGTTGGCGTTGAGGTGCCAGCCCGGCGCGATCTCGACGGTCACCTCGAAGCGGCGCCAGGGGTCCTCGGCGGCGGCCCCGCGCGAGCGGCCCCGGACCGACACCACCGGCGGGGCGGCGTCGCCTTCGGGAGCGCCGGAGAGGTGGTAGCGCGCCACCGCCCGGGCCACGGTGGCGGCGGCCGCCGGCTGCTCCCGGAGGATGCTGTGGAAGGCCCCCAGCGCCCGGGCGGCGCGGCGGCGGTAGGCCGTCTCTCCGGTCCGCCGCGCCAGCTCGAGGAGCGAGAGGGCGAGGACGCCGTTGCCCGACGGGATGGCGCCGTCCGTCGCGGTGGCCGCCCGGAGCAGCAGCTCGGGGTCGGCGCCGGCGGTGGAGTAGCCGCCCCCGGGCAGGCCCAGCCGGCCGTCCGCCTCCGCCGCGAGCCTCTCGGCCTCGCCCAGCCACCGCTCCTCCCCGGTGGTCTCGTGGAGGGCCAGGAGCGCGCGGATCAGGTGGGCGTAGTCGTCGAGAAAGGCCGGCACCCGCGCGACGCCGTCGCGCCAGACGTGGAGCAGGCCGCCGGTCTCTCCCTTCACTCCGAGGAGAAAGCCGGCGGCGCGCGCCGCGGCCTCCACGTATCGGGGCTCGCCGAGCAGGCGTCCGCCAGTGGCCAGGGCCGCGACCGCCATCGCGTTCCAGTCGGTGAGGACCTTGTCGTCCACCCGCGGGCGCCGACGTCCTCGGCGTCTCTCGCGCAGCGTCGCGAGCGGCCCCTCCAGCCGCTCGAGCAGGGTGGGAAGGGCGACTCCGAGGCGGGTGGCGTGGTCCTCCAGGGAGGCGGTCAGGAAGAGCGCCCGCCGGCCCCCCTCGAAGAGGGGCTCGAGCTCGAGGCCGAAGATCGGCCCCAGGAGGTCCCGCTGCTCGGCGGTGAGGGCGGCCTCCAGCTCGGCGTCGGTCCACAGGGAGTAGGCCCCCTCCACCCCGTCGGTCTCGGCGTCGCTGGCCGTGCGGGAGGCTCCCACCGGCAGGGCCAGCTCCTCCAGCCGGAAGTCGAGGGCGCTGCGCGCCAGCCGCTCGGCCTCCGCGTCGCCGGTGGCCGCCGCCACCCGGGCGGCCAGCTCGCCCACCAGCGCGTTGTCGTAGAGCATCTTCTCGAAGTGGGGCACCCGCCAGGCGGCGTCCAGGGTGTAGCGGTGGAGGCCGCCGCCCAGTTGATCGTGGATCGCGCCCCGCGTCATCCCCGCCAGGCTGGCGACCACGGCGTGCCGGGCCGCCGGGTCGCCGGCGGCGGCGCGGTCCCACAGCAGCGCCAGATTGCCGGGCGAGGGAAACTTGGGACCGGGGCCGAATCCCCCCCACTCCGCGTCGAACCGCTCCAGCAGGGCGTCGGCGGCACGCTCGGCCGTCGCCACGGGAGGCGGGCCCGGGCCGCCCTCCGCCGTGAGCACCTCCTCGACGGCGGCGGCCACCCGGGCGGCGTGAGCCTCGACCTCCGCCCGGCGCTCCCGCCAGCTCCGGCTGACCGAGGCCAGGACACGGGGGAAGCCGGGCCGGCCGGGAGCGTCGTCCGGCGGGAAGTAGGTGCCGGCGAAGAACGGCTCGAGCTCCGGCGTGAGGAAGACCGAGTTCGGCCACCCGCCGTGCCCGGTCAGAAGCTGGGTCGCCGTCATGTAGATCTCGTCGAGATCGGGACGCTCCTCGCGGTCCACCTTCACGCTCACGAAGTCGCGGTTCATGAGCGCGGCGATCTCGGGGTCGGAGAAGACCTGGCGCTCCATGACGTGGCACCAGTAGCAGGTCGAGTACCCCACCGACAGGAAGATCGGCTTGCCCTCCCGCCGGGCGCGCGCCAGGGCCTCCTCGCCCCAGGGGTACCAGTCCACGGGATTGTCGGCGTGCAGCAGCAGATAGGGGCTGCTCTCCGCCGCCAGGCGGTTCGGTGGCGCTTCGGAGCCGGACGCGGCGGCGGCCAGAAGCAGCGCGCACCCGGTCAGGGCGGCCGGCCACCGGCGGCGGGAGGTGGGAGACATGCCTTGCAGAGGATACGCTCGCGCGGCGCGGCCGGTTTCCGCCGAGGGGCCGCTGCGCCGCGAACGGTACGCGAGTTGCAGCGCCGCTGGTGCCCGGTCGCCCCGAGGCTGTGCCATGCAAACCCGCCGTATCGCCCTCCCCCTGGCTTTCGCCGCGCAGCTCTTCGCCGCCGCCCTGGCGGGCCAGCCGGAGCCGCCGCCGCGGGTGATCGGCCGGGCGCTGGGCCTCTTCGACGGAGGGCCGGAGGGCGACCTGGCGGTGACGGCGCTGCTGGCGCCCGACGAGGAGAGCGGCACGGCGACGGTCGAGGTGACCCTGCCGGGGGCGGCCGCCGGAGCGCGCGCCTGGGTGGTGGTGCCGCGACTCGACGGCGAGCCCCTGGTAGTGACGCTGGCTCCTCCGCCGGCGCCCGACGCGACCGCCGGACGGCGCCTGCGCGCCACCTTCGCCCTGCCCGACGACTTCCTCGAGGCGGCAGTGGTGGTCGAGGCCGACAACGGCCGGCGGTGGGGCGCGGCCCTGGCCGAGCTGACCGACGAGCTGGCCCCGGCGCCCGACGACCTGCCGGTCTGGACCGCCCCCCTTCCGGCCGCGGCCGGGCAAGCCGGCGCGGCCGGCGGGCCGGAGGCGGTGGTGATCCGGATCCTGCCGCCCCGCGAGTCGCAGGTCACCGGGCGGGTCCGCTTCCGCACCCTGGTCAGCGACCCGCAGGTGATCGAGACCGTCTTCGAGCTCGACGGCCAGCGCGTCGCCACCGACGACGATCCGCCCTTCACCGCCCAGATCGACCTCGGCCCGCGGCCTCTGCCCCGGCGGCTGACCGTCGTCGCCTACGGACCGGAGGGCGCCGTCCTCGGCCGGGACACCATCCGGCTCAACGTCGGCGGCGCCGCCTTCGCGGTGCGGATCGCCCGGGTGGTGGGCGATCCCGGCGCGGGTCCGGTGAAGGTCGAGGCCCGGGTCGACCTGCCGGCGGAGGGGGAGCTCGAGAGCGTGGGCTTCTACCGCAACCAGGAGCTGGTCGAGCTGGTGCGAGAGCCCCCGTTCGCCGCCACGCTGGAGCTCCCCGAGCCCGGGCCGGCCGACTTCCTGCGCGTGGTCGCGCGTCTCGCCGACGGCCGCGAGGCCGAGGACGCGCGCCTGCTGGTGGCGCCGGCGGAGCGGGTGGAGGTCAACCTGGTCGAGATCTACGCCGTGGTCACCGGCGCCGACGGCCAGCCCGTCGCCGACCTGACGGCGGGCGACCTGCGGGTGGAGCTGGCAGGTCGTCCGGTGGCGCTCGAGCGCTTCGGCCCCGCCGACCGGGTGCCTCTCGTCCTCGGCCTGATCATCGACACCTCCGGCAGCATGGAGCCGCTGATGATCGACACCAAGCAGGCGGGCTCGAAGTTCCTGGTCTCGGTGCTGCGCGAGGAGCTGGGGGACCGCGCCTTCCTGGTGGATTTCGACACCCGGCCGCGGCTGGCCCACTCCACCACCGCGGAGGTGGGAGACCTGCTGCGCTCCTTCGGCCGGCTCCGCGCCGACGGCTTCACCGCCCTCTACGACGCGGTGATCTTCTCGCTGCTCCAGTTCGAGGCCGCCGGAGGGCGTCGCGCCCTGGTGCTGCTGACCGACGGCGACGACTACAAGAGCCGCTTCGGCCAGGGCCGGGCCATCGGCTACGCCCGGGAGCTCGGGGTGCCGGTCTACATCCTGGGCCTGGGCGGGCTGCTCGACGCCCGCCACGGGCTGCGCAAGATCGATCTCGAAGGGATCACCGAGAGCACCGGCGGCCGGATCTTCTACATCGGCTCCACCGACGAGCTCGACGCCGCCTACGCCGCGATCCAGCGGGAGCTGCGCAACCAGTATCTGCTGGCCTTCTCCACCGACCGCGAGCTCACCCGCCGCGAGCTGGAGACGCTGCGGGTGTCGGCGGTGCGCCGGGGCCTCGCGGTGCGCGCCGTGGTCGGCGGCCGGGTTATCGACTGAAGCGGCGGCAGGCGCCGCGGGTTCGTGCTACCCTTGGCGCCACTGCGAGCTGGGCTCTGCGCTCCTGCGCTCCGGTTCCGCGCGAGCCGGCCCGCACTCCTTCGCACACCACAAAGAGGTCCGACCCGATGATTCGAG
>JAWWBN010000015.1:0-32242 GCA_033720955.1 Thermoanaerobaculia bacterium
GCCGGTGGACGGCGGCAGGCTCGGCCTCGGCGGGCCGAAGGGTCCTCCTCGGCTTCCTGCTGGGGGCGGGCGCGCACTACCTGGGTGTCGCCCTGCGGACGGTGCCCGGCTTCACCGCTCTCGACCTCAACTTCGCCCTCGCGCTGGTGGCCGGACTGCTCTTCGGCTGGCAGGGAGTCGTCGGTCTCGGGATCGGCACGGCAGTGGGCGCCTGGCTGATCTGGGGGGAGCTCAGTTGGCGGCTCGTCGCCGATCCCCTCGTGGCCGCCATCGGCTTCGTCACCTTCCGCTTCGTGCCGCGGGTGGGCCGGGATCTCCCCGATCTGCGCTCGTTCCTGGCTCTGGTCTTCGCCGGGGTCGGAGCGGGCCTGGCCGCGACCGTCGTGACCGTGGGCTCCTACCCCGGTGGGCCGAGCCCGGACACCTTCGGTCTCGTCTGGGCCAGCTCGATCGGGTCGGCTGTGATCCTCGTGCCTCCACTGGCTCTCGGTGTCATCGCCGTCGGGCGCGCCTGGGTGATTCCGATCGTCGGCGAAAGGCAGGTGCCCCCCTTCTGGGGAGGTCCCAGCAGGCCACCACCTCGTCTTGCCCCCCTCACCCGGCCGCCGAGCTCTTGGAAGCGTCTCGCTGCGCTCGGGCCGATCCTGGCGATCGGGCTCGTGGCGGCGATCGTCGGGCTCGTGATGCCCAGGTTCCCGGCTCTGAAGTACTGGGTGTTCGTGCTCTACGCCGTGCCGGTGACCTGGGCGGGCAGGTGGTACGGGCTCGGGGGGGGCGTGCTGGCGGCCTCGCTGGTGGGCTTCTGCCAGCTCTCCCTTTACCCGTTCGACGACGCCGACGCCCTCGGGACGCACCGCTCCTGGATCATCAACTACGCCGGCGTGCTCCTCTTCTCGGTGCTCGGGGCGCTGTGGGGCGCGGCTACCGAGCGCCAGGCGCGTCTGCGGAGCGAGCTGGAGAAGGCCAACCTGCGGCTGCGGGAGGCCCTGAGCCACACGGTCCTGGCTCTGCAGAGCGCCATCGCCGCCAAGGACACCTACACGGAGGGACACGTGCGGCGGGTCTCGAAGGCCGTCGTGGAGCTCGGCCGCCGGCTGGGACTCCGGGGCGCGGACCTGGAGCAGCTCGAGGTCGCCGCCGTCCTCCACGACGTCGGCAAGATCGGGATCCCGGAGACGATCCTGTGCAAGCCGGCGGCGTTGGACGAGACCGAGGTGGCCTGGATCCGCCAGCACCCGGAGATCGGAGCGAAGATCCTCGAGCAGGTCGCGGGCTTCTCGGTGGCGGCGGACCTGGTTCGCTCCCACCAGGAGCGGTTCGACGGCCGTCAGGAGGGTCGGTTCGCCGGGTATCCGGAGGGTCTGAAAGGCGACCAGATCCCCCTCGGAGCCCGGGTGATCGCGGTGGTCGACGCCTTCGACGCCATGATCTCGGATCGGCCGTACCGGAAGGCCATGGACCCGGAGAGCGCGGTGCGGATCCTCCTCGACGAGCGCGGCCGCCAGTTCGATCCCAGAGTGGTCGACGTCTTCGTCGAGCTGCTCCGCGAGCGCCCCTGGTAGCGGTCCGGCCATCCCCTCGCGCGGGCAGGGCTGTGGGTGACGGATCCACCTCCCGCACGCCGGCGCGCTTGACCCGCCCGGATTTTTTGATTACTCTAAAAATGTCTCCAGGCGGCCGCACGAGGCTGCCAGCCCACAGAGACCTCACCGCCATGCCCGGACCGCTCCTCGCGCTGCTCGTCAGCCTCGCCGCCGTCGCCCTCGCCGTGCTTTTGCTGCGGCCGGAGCGCGGCTGGCTGTGGCAGGCGGTGCGGGCGCTGCGGGCGACGGAGCGGGTCTTGATCGAAGATGCCCTCAAGCACCTCTTCGACTGCGAGTACCGCGGCCGTCGGGCCAGCCTGATGAGCCTCAGCGGCGCGCTGGCCGTCTCCGGCGACCGGGCCGCCGAGCTCGTGGAGCAGCTTGCCGAGCTCGAGCTGGTGACCACCGACGGCGAGCGGTACGAGCTCACCGCCGAGGGGCGCGCCTACGCCCTGCGAGTGGTGCGCATCCACCGGCTTTGGGAGCGCTATCTGGCCGACGAGACCGGGCTCGAGCCCGGCTCCTGGCACTACGAGGCCGAGCACCGCGAGCACACGACGTCGCCCGAAGAGGCCGAGGCGCTCTCCGCCAGCCTCGGCCACCCCCGTTTCGATCCGCATGGCGACCCGATTCCGACCGCGGAGGGCGAGATCATGCCGCCCCGCGGCCGCTCTCTGACGGAGCTCGCCGAGGGCGAGGTGGCCGAGATCGTCCACGTCGAGGACGAGCCGGAGGCGGTCTACGCCCAGCTCGTCGCCGAGGGTCTTCACCCGGGGATGCGGATCCGGGTGCTGGAGGTCTCCCCGCGGCGGATCCGCTTCGCCGCCGAGGCCGAGGAGCACGTGCTGGCGCCGGTGATCGCCGCCAATCTCTCGGTGGTCCGTCTCGAGCGCGACCAGGAGCCGACCGGCCCTGTGGAGCGACTCTCTGGGCTCGCCGTCGGCGAGTCGGGGCGGATCGCGGCCATTCTTCCCAGCCTGCGCGGCCCCGAGCGGCGCCGCATCCTCGATCTCGGGCTGGTGCCCGGCACCGAGGTCTCGGCCGAGCTCGGCAGCGCCGGCGGCGACCCCACCGGCTACCGGGTGCGCGGCGCCGTGATCGCCCTGCGCCGCCAGCAGGCCGACCAGATCCAGATCGAGCGCATGCCATGAGCCGCCCGTCGCCCGCCAACTGCGCGCAGTGCCCCGCCCACAACGTGGCCAACCTGGTCAAGCTGGGCGTGGACATGGCCAACTGGGACTTCGTGGTCGCCCTGGCCGGCAACCCGAACACCGGCAAGAGCACGGTGTTCAACGCCCTCACCGGTCTGCGGCAGCACACCGGCAACTGGCCGGGCAAGACGGTGACCCGCGCCGAGGGGGGCTTCTCCTCCGGCGGCCACCGCTACAAGCTGGTGGACCTGCCCGGCACCTACTCCCTGCTCTCCGCCAGCCTGGACGAGCAGATCGCCCGGGACTTCCTGCTCTTCGGCCGCCCCGACGTGACCGTCATCGTGGTGGACGCCACCCGGCTGGAGCGCAACCTGAACCTGGTGATCCAGGTGCTCGAGATCACCGACCGGGTGGTGGTCTGCTTGAACCTCATGGACGAGGCCGAGCGCCACGGACTCCAGGTCGATCCGCGCCGGTTGGCGCGCGACCTGGGGGTGCCGGTGGTCGCCACCTCGGCCCGCTACGGTGAGGGGCTGGACGAGCTGAACCGGGCCGTCGGCGAGGTCGCCCGGGGCGAGGTGGTCTGCAAGCCCCGGCGGCTGGCCGCCCTGTCGAAGCGGCTCACGGGAGCGGTGGACCGGCTGGCCTCCCGGGTGGAGGCGGCCTACCCCGAGCTGCCCAACGCCCGCTGGGTGGCGCTGCGGCTGCTCGACGGCGACGAGCGCATCGCCGGCGCCGTGCGCACGGGCGAGCTCGGCCGGCTGGACGCCCCGGCGGATCCGCTGGACCCGGAGGCCGGGCCGGCGGCCGAGACCGCGGCGGCTCCGCCGCCCGCGGCGGCCGAGTCGATCTTCGAGACGGTGGGAGAACTGCGCTGGCAGGTGGGCAAGGACTTCCACCAGAAGCTGATGGAGGGGGTCTACACCGAGGCGGCGCGACTCGCCGACCGCGCCGTCACCCGCAGCGGGGAGCGACCGCGCTTCGACCTGGACGCGACCCTCGACCGGCTGGTGACCAGCCGCCGGTACGGCTTCCCCATCATGCTGCTGCTGCTGACGGCGGTCTTCTGGATCACCATCGCCGGCGCCAACGTGCCGTCGTCGCTGCTGGCGACCCTGTTGATCGACCACGGGCACGCCGGGCTCAAGTCGGCCGCCGCGGCGCTCTCGCTGCCCTGGTGGCTGGACGGTCTGCTGATCGACGGCATCTACCTCGCCACCGCCTGGGTGGTGAGCGTGATGCTGCCGCCGATGGCGATCTTCTTCCCCCTCTTCACCCTGCTCGAGGACTTCGGCTACCTGCCCCGGGTCGCCTTCAACATGGACCGCATGTTCCAGCGCGTGGGCGCTCACGGCAAGCAGGCGCTGACCATGACGATGGGGTGGGGCTGCAACGCCGCGGCCATCGTCTCCACCCGCATCATCGACAGCCCGCGCGAGCGGCTGATCGCCATCATCACCAACAACTTCGCTCTCTGCAACGGGCGCTGGCCGACCCAGATCCTGATCGCGACGATCTTCCTGGGAGGGCTGGCGCCGGCCTACCTCGCCGGCCTGATCTCCGCCCTCTCGGTGGTGGCGATCGCAGTGCTCGGGGTGGTCCTGACCTTCCTCACCTCCTGGCTGCTCTCCCGCACCGTGCTGCGCGGCGAGGTCTCCACCTTCCACCTGGAGCTGCCGCCCTACCGGCCGCCGCGGATCCTGCAGACGATCTACACCTCGGTGATCGATCGGACCCTCATCGTCCTCTGGCGGGCGGTGGTCTTCGCCGTGCCGGCTGGCGCCGTGATCTGGCTGCTCTCCAACGTCTCTCCCGGCGGCATGAGCCTGGCGGAGCGGTTCATCGGCTGGCTCGACCCGTTCGGCGCCGCGATCGGCCTGACCGGGGTGATCCTCCTCGCCTACGTCATCGCCATCCCGGCCAACGAGATCGTGATCCCCACCATCCTGATGCTGATCGCCCTGGTAACCGGGGCGGGGGGCGCCGGCACCGGGGTGATGTTCGAGCTCGACTCCATCGCGGCCACCGGAGAGCTGCTGCGCGGCGGCGGGTTCACGCTGCTGGTGGCGGTCAACCTGATGCTCTTCAGCCTGGTGCACAACCCCTGCTCGACCACGATCTACACCATCTGGAAGGAGACGGGGAGCGTGAAGTGGACCGCGATCTCGGCGCTTCTGCCCGTGGGCATGGGCCTCTTCCTCTGCTTCGTGGTGGCCCAGGTCTGGCGGCTGCTGGCCGGGTAGAGCGGCAGCGACGGCTCCGGCGCCCTCTCCCGCGGTCCCCGTGGCAGGTCCGGCGCGAGACACGGTCGCCGGAGGCGGCGGAATCCCGGCCGCGGGTCGGTGGCTGAGTATCATCCCCGCTTGGTGATGCTGAAGACCCCAGGCGTCCTGGCGGCGCTGCTGGCGCTGGCCGCGCCCGCGGCGTCGGACGCCGGAGCCGCCGCCCCCGATCCGCTCCAGCCGGTGAGCACCGGGGGCGTGGCCGTGGTCGAGCGGGCGCTGGCCCGGCTCTCGGGTCACCGGCGCTTGATGGTGGTGGGCGCCCACCCCGACGACGAGGACAACACCATCCTGGCGTGGGCGGCTCGCGGGGTCGCCGCCGAGGCCGCCTATCTCGCGCTGTCGCGCGGCGAGGGCGGCCAGAACCTGATCGGGAGGGAGCTGGGTACCGGTCTCGGGCTGATCCGCACCGGGGAGCTCCTGGCGGCGCGTCGCGTCGAGGGGACCCGCCAGCTCTTCAGCCGGGCCTTCGACTTCGGCTACACCCGCTCGCTCGACGAGACCTTCCGACGCTGGCCGCGGGAGGTTCTGCTCGAGGACGCGGTGCGGGCGGTGCGCCGCTTCCGCCCCCAGGTGGTGGTGGCGATCTTCCCCGGCGACGAGCGCGCCGGGCACGGCCAGCACCAGGCCTCCGGCGTGATCGCGGCCGAGGTGATGGAGGTCGCCGGCGAGCCCGACCGCTACCCGGTCCTCACCGCGGCCGGGCTCCCGCCGTGGCGCCCGCAGGCGCTCTATCGCCGCGCCTGGAGCGGGGACGAGGCGACCCAGCTCTTCTCCCTGGACGCGGTGGAGCCGCTGGCCGGCCGGTCGCTGGCGCAGATCGCCGCCGCGAGCCGCAGCCTGCATCGGTCGCAGGACATGGGCCGCGAGCAGAGGATCGGCGGCGGGCGTGGAGGGCTGATCTGGAGGAGCGGCGGAGCCGGCCCGGAGGGGGACGACGCCTTCGCCGGCATCGACGTGAGGCTCGAGGCGATCGCGGCGCCCCTCGGCGCCGACGGGGAGGCGCTGGCCGTTCGGCTGCGCCGGGTGGAGGAGATGGCGCGGCGCGCCCACGGCGAGCTTCGCGTGGCGCACCTCGACGCCTCGGTCCCGGCCCTGGCCGGCATCGTGCGCGAGCTCTCTGCGGCCCTGCCCGGGATGAGGGACGCGACGGCGGCCGCCCTGGTGCGAGAGAAGCTGGCGATCGCCAGCGAAGGCCTGGCGGCGGCGGCGGGTCTCGCCTTCGAGGCGGTCGCCGACCGGGAGACGGCGGTGGCGGGCGAGCCCCTGGCGGTGGAGGCGAGCCTCTGGAACGGCGGCGACCGGCCGGTGGCCGTGGGCCCCGTCGCCCTGCGCGCCGCTCCCGGCTGGTGGCGCGAGCAGCGGGAGCCGGGCTCCTCCGAGGCCGGGCCCGGCGAGACCGTCGCCGCGACCTGGCGCGCCGGCGTGGCGCCGGGGACGCCCCCCACCCTGCCGTACTTCCTCCGCCGGCCGCGCCACGGCGACCTCTACGACTGGACCGGGGCGCCGGAGGAGGTGCGCGGCGAGCCGTACCAGCCGCCGCCGCTGACGGCCGTCTTCGAGATCGAGGTGGCGGGCGCGGAGATCCGGGTGGAGAGGGAGGTGGTGCACCGCTACGGCGACCAGGCGGTCGGCGAGGTGCGCCGGCCGCTGCGTGCGGTGCCCGCGGTCGAGGTGGCGACCCGGCCCGATCTCGTCCTCTGGCGGATCGGCTCCGCTGTCCCCCCACGGCTGGAGGTGACGGTGGGCTCCCACCGGGAGGCGCCGGTGTCGGGCCGGCTGGAGGTGGGCCTCGAGGGAGGCTGGCGAGCGGAGGGCGGCGGGCGATTCCGTCTCGAGGGCGCCGGCCGCTCCCACACCTTCCGGCTGCGGCTCCTGCGCCCCGCGACGCCGGCCCCGGCGGCGCTGGCCGTCTCGGTGACGGCGGAGTTGGACGACGGCGGGCGGTACGCCGCGGCCTACCCGCTGATCGAGTATCCGCACGTCCGGCCAGTGCCCATCGAGGTGCCGGCGGCCGCGAAGCTCGAAGTCCTCGACCTCGACCTGCCGGCGCTGGGTCGGATCGGCTACGTCCGCGGCGCCTCCGACCGGGTGCCCGAGCTGCTCGCCGAGGTCGGCCTGCCGGTCGAGCTGCTGGACCCGGAGCGGCTGGCCGTGGGCGAGCTGGACGGCTACGACGCGATCGTGGTGGGCAGCCGCGCCTACGAGACCGACCCGGCGCTGCGCCGCGCCAACGGACGGCTGCTCGACTACGCCCGCGGGGGCGGTCTCCTGGTGGTGCAGTACCAGCAGTATCAGTTCGTCCGCGGCGGCTTCGCCCCCTACCCGCTGACCATCGCGCAGCCCCACGGCCGGGTCACCGACGAGGGCTCCCCCGTGGAGACGCCGCTGCAAGACGATCCGGTTCTCGCCCGTCCGAACCGGATCTCCGCGGCCGACTGGCGGGGCTGGGTGCAGGAGAGGGGGCTCTACTTCGCCGACACCTGGGACCCGGCCTACCGCGCGCCGCTCGTGATGACCGACCCCGGGCAGCCGCCCCAGCGAGGATCGCTGCTGATCGCACCGTTGGGCGACGGCACCTACGTCTACACCGGTCTCGCCTTCTTCCGCCAGCTCCCGGCGGGGGTCCCCGGCGCCTACCGGCTGTTCGCCAACCTGCTCGCCCTGGCGGAGGGGGAGACGCGGTGAGAGGACGCCTCGCGTCGGCGGCCCTGCTCCTGCTGACGGCGCTCGCCGGCTGTGGCGAGGGGCGCACGCCGGTGGTCCTCTACTCGCCCCACGGCCGGGATCTCCTGGAGCTGCTGGAGCGGCGGTACGAGGAGGAGAACCCGGAGATCGACGTGCGCTGGCTCGACATGGGCTCGCAGGAGGTCTACGACCGGGTGCGCTCCGAGGCGGCCAACCCGCAGGCGGACATCTGGTTCGGCGGTCCGGACACGATCTTCGCCCGCGGCGCCGCCGAGGGGCTGCTGGACGCCTATCGGCCGGTGTGGGCCGACAGCGTGCCCCCCGGGAGCCGTCATCCGGCGGCCCTCTACTTCGGCGTCTACCGGGCCGTCCCCATCCTGATGTACAACCGCGACGCGGTGTCCGCCACGGAGGCGCCGCGCGACTGGGACGACCTGCTCGAAGAGCGCTGGCGCGGGAAGGTCCTCATCCGCGACCCGCTCGCCTCGGGCACCATGCGCACCGCCTTCGGAATGGTCCTGGCGCGGTCGGTGGCCGAGACCGGGAGCCCCGAGGCGGGGTTCGAGTGGCTGCGGCGGCTCGACGCCCAGACCAAGGAGTACGTGGTGAACCCGGCGCTTCTCTTCGAGAAGCTGATCCGCCGCGAGGGGCTGGTGACCATCTGGGAGCTCACCGACGCCCTCCTCCTCGAGCGCCGCGAGGCGCCCATCGCCTACGTCTTCCCCGCGAGCGGCACACCGGTCATCGACGACGCGATCGGGCTGGTGGCCGGCGCGCCGCACGCCGAGGCGGCCCGGCGGTTCATCGACTGGGTGGGCAGCCGCGAGGCGCTGCTCCTGGTGTGCCATCAGGTCTTCCGGCTGCCGGCGCGCGGCGATCTGCCGCCGGAGGAGCTCCCCGCCTGGGCTCGGCGCGCCCTCGCCGAGATCGTCCCCGCCGAAGTGGACTGGCCGCTCATCGCCGAGCGCGGCAACGAGTGGATGGCCACCTGGGACCGCACGGTGCGCCAGCGCGGCCGCTAGGAGGGCGCCACCCGAATCCAGGGTCCGCCGATCCTCTCGCTCCGGCACTCGGGGCACCGACCGGGGGCCCGGAAGCGGCGCGGCGCCCGGCCCGCGAAGCGGAAGCCGCAGCCGTGGCAGGCGGCCGGCTCCACGCGTATGCGGCGCCCGCGTCCCCGCAGGCTGCGCTCCAGGTGCTGGAGGTCGCTCTCGAGCGCCGCCACGCCGAGACCCAGCTCGCGGCGCAGGCCGTCGAAGCTCCACTCGCCGCTCTCCAGGAGCCCGAGGAGCTCCTGCCGCCGGGTCCGCCGGGCCGTCATTCCGCGTCCAGTCTAGCGCCGCCCACCGCGGTCCGAGGTGGGCGGGGCGGGCGTACAATCCGCGCCATGCCGGCGCTGCTGGAGCTTCGGGAGGTCGAGAAGAGCTTCGGCGGGACGCCCGTGCTGCGCCGGCTCTCGCTGGCTGCCGAGGAGGGGGAGGTCCTGGTCCTCCTGGGAGCCAGCGGCAGCGGCAAGACCACCCTGCTGCGGGTGATCGCCGGCTTCGAGAGCCCCGATGCCGGCCGTCTGATCCTGGGTGGCGAGGAGATCACGGCCCTGCCGCCGGCCCGCCGGCGCTTCGGCATGGTCTTCCAGCACTACGCCCTCTTTCCCCACCTGAGCGTGGCCGAGAACGTGGCCTTCGGCCTGGAGCGGCACGGGCTCGACAGGGAGGAGCGCGCTCGCCGGGTGGCCGAGGCGCTGGCGCTGGTGGACCTCGACGGCTTCGAGGAGAGGCGGGTGCAGGAGATCTCCGGCGGCCAGCAGCAGCGGGTGGCGGTGGCGCGGGCGCTGGCGCCGGAGCCGACGGTGCTGCTGCTGGACGAGCCGCTCTCCAACCTCGACCCGGAGCTGCGCGACCGCACCCGCCGGGAGCTCAGGGAGGCGATCGAGCGAGTCGGCATCACCGCGCTCTGGGTGACCCATGAACAGCAGGAGGCTTTCGACGTAGGAGACAGGGTGGCCATCCTCGAAGCGGGACGATTGGCGCAGGTCGGGTCGCCGGAGACGCTCTACCAGGAGCCGGCGAGCCGCTTCGTGGCCGGCTTCGTGGGCCGGGCGAGCTTCCTGCCGGCGGTCGCGGCGGACGGTGGCACCGCCATCCTCGGCGACGAGCGCTTCGTGGGCGGCGGCGCGCGCTGGCCGGCGGCGGCGGTGGGACCGCTGAATCCGGGCGACGAGGTGGACCTGATGGTGCGGCCGGAAGGCGTGCGGCTGGTGGCCCTGGAGACGCCGGGAAGCCTCTCCGGGAGCGTGCTCTCGCGCCGCTACGCCGGCGAGGCCACCTTCTATCGGGTGCGGCTGGACGAGGCGGGCGAGGTGGTGGTGGCGGCCGGGCCCGAGGACGCCCGGCCCGGCGATAGGGTGGCCGTGGCGCCGCGCGTGGGCGGTCTCCTGCCGCGCGCCTTTCCGCGATCGGCGGGGGCGGCATGAGGGGCCGCCTGGGCGGGATCGCCCTGGCCGCGCTGCTGACCTGGCTGGTCGGCTACCCGCTGCTCCTGACCCTCCTCGAGGCCGTGGGGGTGCCGGCCGATCCGACGCTGGCGCACTTCGCCGAGTTCGTGTCACGACCGGACGAGTGGGCGGCGCTCTGGCGCAGCTTCTGGATCTCGGCCGCCTCGGTGGCTCTGGCCGGGGCGGTGGGGGTGCCCCTCGCCTTCGTCTTCGCGCGCACCCACTTTCCCGGCCGCGCCGTCCTCGGAGCGCTGGTGGCGCTGCCCGTCGCCCTGCCGCCGCTGGTCGGGGTCATCGCCTTCCTCTTCCTGTACGGCGAGAGCGGCTTCGTCACCCGTGGGGTGCAGGCTCTGCTCGGGCTCGACGACGCCCCCTGGCGGCTGCAGGGGGCCGGCGCGATCCTGCTGGTGCACGCCTACTCGATGTACGTCTACTTCTATCTCTTCGTGCGCGCCGGGCTGGCGCGGCTGGACCCCTCGGTGGAGGAGGCTGCGGCCGCCCTGGGAGCGGGCCGATGGCGGATCCTCACCCGGGTCACCCTGCCGCTGCTCCGGCCGGCGCTGGCGGGGGCGGCGCTGCTGACCTTCATGACGTCGCTGGCGTCCTTCTCTGCGCCCTACATCTTCGGCGGCGGGTTCCGCGTGATGACGACCCAGATCGTCGCCTCGAAGCTGAACGGCGAGGTGGCGATGGCCCAGGTGGAGACGGTGACCCTGGCGGCGCTGGCGCTGGCCGGTCTCGCGGGTCTTCTGAGGTTGGACCGCGGCCGCATGGAGGTGGTCGGCGGGGTGCGCGGCCTGGCGCCCCGCCGCCGGGTCCTGCGCCGGCCGGTGGCGCGGTGGGGCGCGGCGGCGCTGGGGTGGGGAGTGGCCCTGGTCCTGCTGCTGCCCCATCTCACGCTGCTCCTGATCTCGCTCGTGCCCCGGTCCACCTGGACCGTGGAGCTGCTGCCGCCGCAGCTCGACCTGTCGAACTACCGCGAGCTGCTGACGACCCCCGAGCGGCTGCGGCCGGTGCTCAACTCGCTCTAGATGTCGGTGGCCGCCACCGTCGCCGCCCTCGCTCTGGGTCTGGCCGCGGCCCGGACGTCGCTCTCGCGGGGCGGCGCGCTGGGCCGGCTGCTGCAGTTGCTGATCGCGGTGCCGTGGGCGGTCCCGGGGACGGTCTTCGCCATCTCCCTGGCGGCGGCCTTCAGCGTGGACGCCCCGGCGGTGGGCCGCTTTGTCCTCGTCGGCACCCCCTGGATCCTCCCCATGGCGTATCTGGTCCGCAGCCTGCCGCTCACCGGCCGCGGGGCGCTGGCGGGCCTGGCGCAGCTCGACCGGTCGCTCGAGGAGGCGGCGGCGATCCTGGGCGCCGGCCGCTGGCGCATCCTGCGTCGGGTGACGGTGCCGATGCTCAAGCCGGCGCTGGCGGCGGCGGCCAGCCTGACCTTCATCACCGCCATGGGCGACTTCGTCACCTCGATCATCCTCTACACCTACGACACGCGACCGATCTCCATCGAGATCCTCTCCAGTCTGCGGTTGCAGGACACCGGGGTCGCCGCGGTGTACGGAGTGCTGCTCATGACGCTCTCGGCGGTCGCCTTCCTGCTGTGGGGCAGGGAGGAGCGCGTCTGATGGACGCCCTCGACTTCGTGCGCCGTCTGTGGGTCCTCATGCTCACCGTGCTGGTGGACATGATGGGCTTCCTGATCGTCCTGCCCCTGCTGCCGTTCTACGCCGAGCGGCTGGGAGCCTCTCCCTTCGAGGTGGGCGCGCTGGTGTCGTCGTTCGCCCTGGCGCAGCTCGCCACGGCGCCGCTCTGGGGGCGGCTCTCCGACCGTTACGGACGGCGCCCCATGATCCTCGCCGGCACCCTGATCTCGGCGATTGCCTATGTCCTCTTCGAGTCGGCCGACGCGGTCTGGCTGCTCTACTTCTCGCGGCTGGTGCAGGGAGCGGGCGCGGGGACGGTGGGGGTGGTCCAGGCCTACCTCAGCGACTCGGTGCCGGAGGAGGAGCGCGCCAAGGCGCTGGGCTGGCTCACCGCCGCCTCCAGCGCCGGGGTGATGATCGGCCCGGCGATCGCCTCCCTCTCGGCGGGCCTGGGCCTCATCGGTCCCGGGTACCTGGCGGCCGGGCTCTGCGGGCTCAACTTCGTGTTCGCGCTCACCCTGCTGCCCGAGTCGTCCAGTCGCGAGCACCGCCCCGAGCGCAAGCAGACGAGGGGGGCGACCCGCCGCGCGGTGCTCCAGATCCTCACCCGTCCCGCGGGCCCGACCGGCGCTCCCATCTGGATCTACGCCTTCGGAATGATGGCGTTCATGGCCATGAACGGGGTTCTCGCCCTCTACCTGGAGCGCCGTTTCGGCGTCACGGAGGCGACCATCGGATGGCTCTACGTCTACGTGGGGGGGGTCTCCCTGATCATGCGAACCCTCGTGCTGGGGCCCGCGGTGCGGCGCTTCGGCGAGGTGGGCGCGCTGCGGCTGGGGGCGCTCTCGATGGCCGTGGCGCTCGCCTCGCTGCCATTGGCCGCCACCATCTGGCAGCTCGCCCTGGCCGCCCTCTTCATGCCCGTGGGCACGGCGCTGCTCTTTCCCTCGACCACCTCCCAGACCTCGCGCAACGCGCCGCGCGGCCAGACCGGGCTGCTCCTCGGGGTGCAGCAGCTCTTCGGCGGCGTCGCGCGGATGGTCGGTCCGCTCTGGTCGGGGGCCATCTTCCAGCACCTGGGGATCCGGGCGCCGTTCTTCGTCGCCGCCGGGCTCATGCTGGCGGTGCGTCTCTACGCCGAGGTGCTGGACTCCGCGCCGGGAGGCGGCCGCGAGGCCGCGATCGCCGAAGAGTCGATGGCTCCCACCGAGCCCTCCTGAGCCTCGACCGGCCGCCCGGGGTGGGCGTCGCGGCGCAGGTCGGCCGGATCAGGGGGAGACAGGTGCTCTGCGCGTCCTTCGGGAGGGAGAGGTCGCGGGACCCCTCGCCTCGCTGACCGCAGGCCGCAGGTCCAGCGCCACCAACGTGTCCCGGCCCAGCAGGTAGAGCAGGCCCCGCGACAGCACGGGGGCGTTCCACGCGGGCTCGCTCAGCAGCGGCCGGGTGCGGCCCTCCAGGGTGAGAGGACGCTTCCCCAGGTCGGCCGACGCGACCTCCCGGTAGGCCTCCGGGCTGGCCTCGAGCAGCCGCAGAGAGCCGTCCTCCGACAGCGCCAGCAGGTGCCCGTCGGCGTAGAGAAGGGAGGCCCGGCCCAGCCCGCCCTGCCGCCAGCGCACCCGGCCGGTGGCGAGCTCCACCGCCCGCAGCTCGGCGTTCCCCTTGTGGCGTCCGCTGGAGGCGTAGACGATGCCCTGGTGGTGCACCGGGGTGTTCCAGTGGGGCTCCAGGCTCTTGTCGCGCGGCCCGTCCTGCCAGACCACCTCGTACCCGCCCGGCCGAACCTCCAGAAGGGCGGCCCCCGGTCCGTAGGTCTCGGCGATCAGGACCCGGTCGGCCACCACCACCGGAGTGGCCGCGTTGACGCTCTCCAGCAGGCGGGCCCGCCAGGGGAAGAAGAAGTCCACCGAGCCGCGCCGGGGGTCGAAGCCGATCAGCCCGCCGCGGCTGAAGAGAAAGCCCCATCGCCGGCCGTCGATGGTGGCGAGGACGGGGCTCGAGTAGCTCGCCAGCTCGTCGCTCGCCGTCCAGCGCACGGCGCCGGTCGTCTTGTCGAACGCCACCAGCGCGGTGCCGTTGCCCTGCACCTCCCCGGAGTGGATCGGGGGGCTCTCCGGCGGCGAGCCGCCCACCTGGGCGATGAGCAGGTCGCCCTCGACCGCGGGCGACGAGCCGACGCCGAAGAAGTTCTGGACCACGCCGAAGCGGGCGACGGTGTCCACCTCCCACACCAGCTCGCCGTCGGCCGCGCGGTGGCAGCGCAGTCTGCCCTCGACGCCGTAGGTGTAGACCCGGTCGCCGTCGATCAGGGGGCTGGCGCGCGGGCCGCCGCTGTAGCCGTAGTAGTCCGTGTAGGCGGTGGGGTACTCCGTGCGCCAGATCTCCCGTCCGGTGGCGGCGTCGCGAGCCGTCAGACGGGCGCGGTCGCCGTGCCGGTCGAAGTGGTAGAGCCGGCCCGAGGCCATCGAGGGCATGCTGTACCCCTCGCCCACCTCGAGCGCCCAGACGAGCGGCGGACCGCCCTCCGGCCAGCGGGTGAGGATGGGCGCCTCCGGCGAGCGGGAGTCGGAGCTCGGTCCGAGGAAGCGCGGCCAGTCGCCCTCGTCGGCGACGACGGAGGCCGCCGCCAGCGCGGCGAGAACGGCTGCCGCCGGGGCCGAGATCGAGCGCACGGTGCCGGCCATCCTACCGCGCGACCCGAGTGACGCCCTGCGCAGGCGGCGCCGGCGGCCCGGCGTTAAACTTCGGAGCGGAGAACGTCCGATGGATCGACGACAGCTCCTGCCGGCAGCGATGGCGGCGCTGGCGCTCGCGTCGGGCGCCGCCGCCGCGGCGCTCGAGAACCCGATCGTCTTCGTCAGGCAGCGGCCGGTCGAGACGACGTTCGCGACCATCGCCGACATCTTCGGCAACTTCACCTCCTACGATCCCCGCGAGGGACAACCGGTGGGCGGCGGGCTCTACCGTCTCGACCCGGACGGCAGCGTGCACGCTCTCGTCGAGGGCCGGAGGATCGCCGTCCGCGACCCCGAGATCACCTGGGACGGCCGGGAGGTTCTCTTCGCCATGAAGAAGCGGGGCCGCGGGCGCTGGCAGGTCTACCGCATCGGCGTGGACGGGCGCGGTCTCGAGAAGGTCTCTCTCTTCTCGCAGTTCAACGACTGGGACCCCGCCGAGCTGCCCGACGGACGGATTCTCTTTCTCTCCGACCGGCTCCGCTGGGCCGACGGCTACGAGAACCTGCCGGAGGGCCAGCTCTTCGTCATGGACGCCGACGGCCTCGGCATCGAGCCCCTGGCGATCAACCCGAGCGGCGTCTTCAACCCGCTGCTCGGGTCGAGCGGCCGCGTCTACTTCACCCAGTGGGACTTCCACGACTGCCGCCGCCGCATCGACCAGGGCAACTGCTCTCTGGACGTCAACCGCTTCCTGCTCTGGGAGACCGCCCTCGACGGCAGCCGGGAGGGGCACCCGACCTTCGGCAGCCACTCCCTGTTCGACTTCACCGGCGGCCATGTCCAGGTGCGCGAGGACCCCAGGCGGCGGGGCACCTTCTTCGCCACCCTGGCGGACGAGTTCTTCACCTTCGGCTCCGGCACCCTGGTGTGGATGAGGCCGCGGAAGAACGGCGACCGGGACCGGGTGCGCGCGATCACCGAAGACGTCTTCCGGGTCGGGCCGCGCAACCGGGCGGGCCGCTACCGGGATCCCTACCCGCTGGCCTCCGGCGAGCTGGTGGCGGCCTGGGCCGCCGGCCCGGTCTACGACAGCGACGATCTGCCCACTCCCGATTTCAACCTGGTCCTGGTGGACCGCGCGACCGGTGCCCGGGAGCCGCTCCTCGACGACCCGTCCGCGTGGCTGCTGCAGCCGGTGGAGGCGGCGGCGCGAACGCCTCCCACTCCCGATCGGGGGACGGCGATCCCCGGGTTCGACTACGCGGTGATCAACGCCCGCGACGTGACCCACCGCCACCGCAACTGCTCCCGGGTGACGAACGGCGATTGCCAGCCGCGGGTGCGGCCGGGCGAGGCGGCGGCGGTGCGGATCTTCGAGGTGGACCGGCGGCCCAACTTCTACCGCGACTTCCGGCGCTACGACGACCCGAGGCAGCGGCTGCTGGGCTCCGCGCCGGTGCAGCCGGACGGCTCCTTCGCCGCCGCCGTGCCGGCCCAGCGGGCGCTGATCTGGAAGCTCGTGGACGAGGCGGGCGACGTCCTGGTCGAGGAGCGGTTCTGGTCGGAGCTCGCGCCGGGCGAGATCCGCACCTGCAACGGCTGTCACTCGAAGCACAACGGCCGCGAACTCCGGCGGCCCAACTCGGCCCTCCTCCAGCCGGTCAACCTGACGGGCCGGGTGGTCGACGCCGACGGCAACGGCCGCGTGGATCTGCTGGAAGCGGCTGGGAAGTTCGACTGAGCGACGGGCCGCCGATCCGCACCGTCGCGATCGGCCTGGGGCCGATCGGCTGCGCCGCCGCGGGGATGATCCTCGCCCGTCCGGGCCTGGCGCTGCTGGCCGCGGTGGATCTGGACGAGGGCAAGCGCGGGCGCGACCTCGCGGAGCTTCTCGGCGAGGCGGGGGAAGCGGGACTCGCGGTGGAGGGGGATCTGGCGGCCGTCCTCGCTCGGGTGGAGCCAGAGCTGGCCGTGCTCTGCACCGGCTCCACGCTCGAGGCGGTGCGGCCCGACCTGCTCCGCCTGCTGCCGGCGGGGGTCAACGTGGTGTCGCCCTGCGAGGAGCTGGTGCAGCCCGAGGCGGCCGACCCGGAGATCGCCGCAGAGCTCGACCGGGCGGCGCGACGCGGCGGCGCCACGGTGCTCGGGGTGGGGGTCAATCCGGGCTTCGCGCTGGATCTGCTGCCGGCGTTTCTGGCCGGGCCGTGCCGGACGGTGGAGCGGGTGCGCGCGCGGCGCGTCCTGGATGCCGCCACCCGGCGGCGGTCGCTGCAGCGCAAGGTGGGCGCCGGGCTGTCGCGCGACGAGTTCGACCGCGGTCTCGCCTCGGGGGAGCTGGGGCACGTGGGGACGAGGCAGTCGGTGGCCCTCGTGGGCCGGGCCCTCGGCTTCGAGCTGGTGGAGATCCGCCACCGGGTCGAAGCGGTGATCGCCGACCGCCTCGTGCACAGCGGGCTGGGGCCGGTCGCAGCGGGTCGGGTGGCGGGGCTTCGCGACCGGGGCGTCGGCCTCGACGCTGCCGGACGGCCACGGGTGGAGCTCGAGCTCGAGATGTACGTCGGCGCGGCGGACCCCCACGACGAGGTCGTGCTCGAGGGGTGCTTCCCGTCCGGCGGCCGTCTTGCCGCGCGGGTGGACGGGGGCGTTCCGGGCGACGCCGCGACCGCCGCGCTGCTGGTCAACCGCGCTCCCCAGGTGGTCGCGGCGGCTCCCGGTCTCGCGACCGTCCTCGACCTGCCGCCTCCGGGTCTTCCGACCCGGCGCTAGAGCTGGCCCGCCTCGCGGTGTCCGACCAGGAAGGTCTCGGGCTTGGAGAACACCTTGGCGATGTTCATGCCCTTGCGCACCGCGCCCACCGTGACCTTGCCGGCGGCCAGGGCCCCGGCGAGCTGCAGGTAGGTCCGGGCGCGGCCCCGGTGCTGGTAGCGCACCTTGAGCGCCCACTGCCAGAGCCGCGAGTACTCCTCGTAGAACTCCTCGATGGGCAGCTTGGTGGGAAGCACCGAGTGGACGATGTCGTAGAGCTCCCAGCGGTCGGTGGTCACCTCGCGCCGGGCCTCGTCCCAGAGATCGGTGCCCGGCAGCGGCGTGAGGATCGAGAAGCCGCTGTTGTAGGTGGCCATCTCGGCGATCCACTCCCTGAGACGGGTGAAGTCGTCGCGGTCCCAGGCGGGGTCGACGATGAAGTTGCAGGTGAATCCCACCCCCAGGTCCTTCAGGATCTCGATGGCGCGCACGTTGTTGTCGGCGGTGTTGGACTTGTTGACCCGGTCCAGGCCCTCGTCGGTGACCGCCTCGACCCCCAGGAAGATGGCGAGGTCGCCGCACTCCTTCCACTGCTCGATCAGGTCGGGGAACTTGCAGATGATGTCGGTGCGCGTCTGGACGGTGAAGTACTTGCGGATCCCGGATGCCTTGATCTGCCTGGCCATCTCGCGGCCCCGGCGGACGTTCATCCAGAAGATGTCGTCGGTGATGAAGATGTTCGGAGCGCGGATCTGCCCCAGCTCCTCGACCACCCGCTCGGGGGACTTCTCGCGGAAGGTGGACTCGTGGAACTTCCAGACCGAGCAGAAGTTGCACTTGAAGGGGCAGCCCCTGGCGGTCTCCATCAGCGCCAGGGGCTTGCGGAAGTTGATGTAGTAGTGGTCGGCGTACTCGTCGATGAGGTGACGGGCCGGCAGAGGCAGCTCGTCGAGGTCGCGCCGGGCGGGAGCCGGCCCGGTGGCGACCTGGCCGTGGCGGGTGTTGAGCACCAGGCCCGGCACCTTGGCCGGGTCGGTGCGGCGGTCCAGGGCGTCGACCAGACCGGCCATCACGTCTTCGCCGTCGCCGACCGCCACCGCATCGATGACGTCGTGGGCGAACCACCGCGGGTCCCGCGACGCGTCGTGTCCGCCCATCACCACGTAGGCCTCCGGCACCTCCCGCTTCACCTGCCGGGCCAGCGCCAGCGCGCGATTGCGCTCGGTGGTGAAGTTGCACTGCAGCCCCACGACCTGCGGCTCGAAGTCGCGGAACTTGGCCATGCCGTGCTCGTGGCCGTCGATGCGCAGGTCCACGATCTTGCACTCGTGGTCCGGCTCGAGGGCCGCGGCGACGCACTCGAGCCCCAGCGGCTCGACGAACGTCAGCATCTCGAGCCCGAGGATGCCGCCGATGGGCGGCTTGAGGAAGGCGACCTTCATGGCTCCGGTGGCGCCGGGCGGGAGCGGCGCGTCAATCTATGAGACCAGCGACGGGGTGAGGTGTCAAGCGGCGCCGGCGTGGTAGTTTGGGGCCGGGGAGATGGCGTCGCACCACTTCATCGGCGTGGGCCCGCTGTCGGCCGAGCTGCTGGGGCCCGCGCTCGACGAGGAGGCGCTCTCCCTTCGGGTCGCCGGTCTGGTCGCCGACGCCGGCATGGAGGTGGTGTCCCGCGATGCCGCCCGCTTCGACAACGGCGGCCTGACGCTGGTGTGGATCCTGGCCGAGTCCCACCTGGTTCTCCACCTCTGGCGAGCCGAGGAGTACGCCACGGTGGATCTGCACGTCTGCGACTACCGCGCCGACAACCGGGAGCGGGCGACGGGGCTGGTGGAGAGGCTCGAGCGGCTCTGCTTTCCGGACGGAACCGCCGACTGGCGCACGCTCACCGTGGAGACCCCCACGTCGGCCGTCGCGGCCCCGACGGTCCCTTGAGGACCCTCCCGGTCGCCGGCTGGGGTATCGTCGTCTCTTCGATGGTCGGCGCCGCCGACCCGGAACCGCGAAACGAGAAGAAGGAGCCCGTCAAGATGAGGATCAGACGAACCGCAGCGCTCGCGGCGCTGCTGCTGGCCGTGTCGGCACTGCCCGGCCTGGCCGAGGAGAAGACCCTGGAGGAGGTGCTCGAGGCGCACTACGAGGCGATCGGCGGCCTCGAGGCCTGGGACGCCTGGAAGACGATGCAGCTCACCGGCACCATGAACATGGGGGAGATGCAGGCGCCGTACACCATGACCTTCGCCAACGGCCTCCCGGCGCGCTCGCGTCTCGAGTTCACGGTGCAGGGCATGACGGGCGTCATGGCCTACGACGGCGAGGTGGCCTGGGCCATCTCCCCCTTCCAGGGCAAGACCGATCCCGAGCTGATGGACGAGGACCAGACCCGCAACTGGAAGGAGCAGTCGGACCTGGCCGGCCCGCTGATCAAGCCGGACGAGAAGGGCGTGCAGTTGGAGCTCCTCGGCAAGGAGGATGTCGAGGGGACCTCGGCCTACAAGATCAGGGCGACCCTCGAGAACGGCGACGTGCGCCACTACTACCTGGACGCCGACTACTACCTGCCGATCAGGACGGAGGCCTCGACCGTCATCCAGGGCCAGGAGATCGACGTGGAGACGAGCTACGGCGACTACAAGAACGTCGGCGACCTGGTGCTGGCGCACGTCTTCAGCAGCAAACCGAAGAACGCGCCGGCCGGCCAGACCATCACCATCCTCAACGCCGAGCTGGACGTCGAGCTGCCGGACGACTACTTCTCGATGCCCGAAGCCGCGGCGCCGGCCGCCGCCGGCGACGGCTCGTAGCGCGGCCGCTCGCCGGCCCGTGGTGGGCGGCGCGTCCCGCGTCCGGCGGGACGCCCGCCTCTGGATCTTCTAGTCGAGGAGAAGAGGATGAGGAAGCAGCTCGTTTCGTTGACCGCCGTCTGCACGGCCGCCCTGGGCTCCGCGGCCTTCGCGGGCATCGACGTCGATCCCAGCACCTTCGGCACCCTGCGCGCGCGGTCGCTCGGCCCCGCGGTGATGGGCGGCCGGGTGGCGGCGATCGACGCGGTGGCAAAGGATCCCCTCACCATCTTCGTGGGCGCCGCGAGCGGCGGCGTGTGGCGGTCGAAGGACGCCGGGGTCACCTTCGAGCCCGTCTTCGACCGGCAGATCCAGTCGATCGGCGCGATCCGGATCGACCCCTCCGATCCCGACGTGATCTGGGTGGGTACCGGCGAGAGCTGGGTGCGCAACAGCGTCTCGGTCGGCGACGGCGTCTACAAGTCCACCGACGGCGGCGACACCTGGCAGAACGTCGGGCTGGCCGACTCGGAGCGCATCGCGCGTATCCAGGTGCATCCGGCCGACTCCGACACGGTCTACGTCTGCGCCACCGGGCACCTCTGGAACGCCAACGACGAGCGGGGGGTCTACCGCACCACCGACGGCGGCGAGACCTGGGCCGCGGTGCTCCAGGTGGACGAGAACACCGGCTGCTCCGACCTGACCCTCGACCCGGAGGATCCTCGCGTCCTCTACGCCGGGATGTGGGACTTCCGGCGCAAGGCCTGGACCTTCCGCTCCGGCGGCCCGGGCAGCGGCCTCTACAAGTCCACGGACGGCGGCGACACCTGGACCGAGCTCACCCGGGGGCTTCCCGAAGGGGAGAAGGGCCGCATCGCGGTGGCGGTCTCGCCCGCCCGCCCGCGCACGGTGTACGCCGTCGTGGAGGCGGAGGAGACCGCCCTCTACCGCTCGGACGATCTCGGGCAGAGCTGGCGCAAGGTGTCCACCTCGGCCAACGTCCAGGGGCGCCCCTTCTACTTCGCCTACGTGGTGCCCGACCCGGCGGACCCGATGCGGGTGTACAAGCCGGGCTGGGGGCTGACCGTCTCGGTGGACGGAGGCGAGACCTTCGGCGCCGTCACCGGGGGCTCCCACTCCGACCACCACGCCCTGTGGATCAACCCCTCCAACCCCCACGAGATCGTCCTCGGCACCGACGGCGGGGTCTACCTCTCGGCGGACCGGGGCGGCCACTTCCGCTTCAGCCTGGCGCTGCCGATCTCGCAGTACTACGAGGTCGACTACGACATGGAGACGCCGTACAACGTCTACGGCGGCCTGCAGGACAACGGCACCTGGATGGGCCCGTCGCGGAGCGTCGGCGGCATCACCGCCGGCGACTGGCGCAACATCGGCTTCGGCGACGGCTTCCACGCCCACGTGGACCCCACCGACCCCGATTTCGTCTACGTGGAGTGGCAGGGCGGCAACGTCCTGCGGATGAACAAGACCACCGGGGAGGCGCGCGACGTCAAGCCGCTGCCCCGCGCCGACGAGCCCGACTACCGCTTCAACTGGAACACCCCGATCCACGTCTCCCGCTCCCGCCCCGAGCGGGTCTACGTGGGGGCGCAGTTCCTCTTCCGCTCGGAGGACGGCGGTGCGTCGTGGGAGCGCATCTCTCCGGATCTCACCACCGACGACCCCGAGAAGCAGAGGCAGGGTGAGTCGGGAGGCCTCACCATCGACAACTCGACCGCCGAGAACCACTGCACGATCTACACGATCAGCGAGTCCACGCGGGACCCCGCGGTGATCTGGGTGGGGACCGACGACGGCAACCTGCAGTTGACCCGAGACGGCGGCGAGAGCTGGAGCAACGTGGTGGGCAACGTCCCCGATCTGCCGGCCCACACCTGGGTCTCCCACGTGGCCGCGGGGCTCCACGCCGACGGTACGGCCTACGCCACCTTCGACGGCCACCGCGACGGCGACATGAAGCCCTACGTCTACCGCACCGCCGACTGGGGCGCCACCTGGACGGCCCTGGGCGGGGAGGAGGTCGAGGGCTTCGCCCAGGTCGTGGCCGAGGATCCGGTGAGCCCGGACCTGCTCTTCGTCGGCACCGAGCTGGGGCTCTGGATCAGCGTGGACGGCGGCGAGAACTGGGCCCGCTTCGAGGAGAACCTGCCCCCGGTCCCCGTCCACGACCTGGCGATCCACCCGCGGGAGCACGATCTGATCGTGGCGACCCACGGGCGGGGCATCTACATCGTGGACGACATCACCCCGCTGCGTCACCTGACCTCCGAGGTGGTGGAAGCGGAGATCACCTTCCTGCCGTCGCGCCCGCCGGTGATGAGCGCGCCGGCCGCCGTGCAGCGCTTCCCGGGCGACGACGAGTTCGTGGGCGGCAACCCCGACGAGGCCTACATCACCTTCTACCAGAAGAAGCGTCACCTGTTCGGCGACCTCAAGATCGAGATCTACGACGGCGACGGAGAGCTGATCTCGACCCTGCCGACCACCAAGCGGCGCGGGATCAACCGGGTGCCGTGGTCGATGCGGCTCAAGCCGCCCAAGATGCCGGCGGCCACCTCGCTGGTCTTCCAGCCCTACATCTTCGTCGGGCCGCGGGTGGAGATGGCGCCCCACACGGTGCGTCTGATCAAGGGAAAGACCACTCTCGAGACGGTGATGACCCCGCTGCCCGACCCGCGGTCGGGCCACTCCCCGGAGGACCGGGCGGCGCAGCACGAGACCGCCATGGCGATCTACCGCGACCTCGAGCGCCTGACCTACCTGGTGGATGCGCTCGTGGACCTTCGTGACCAGGCGAGCGCGCGCGCGGAGGGTCTGGCCGAGCGAAGCCGGCTGCGCCGGGAGCTCCGGGACCTCGGGGAGCGGACGGAGCGGCAGCGCGGCCTGCTGGTCTCCACCAACGAGGCGGGCCGGCTCTCCGGCGAGCGGCGCCTGCGCGAGGAGCTCGGCTTCCTGTACGGCGGGGTCAACGGCTACGACGGCCGGCCCACCGACTCGCAGGTGGCGCGGCACGCCGTGCTGAGCGCGCGGCTCGACGACGCCGTCTCCGACTTCGAGGGGCTGGCGCCGCAGCTCGAGCGGCTCAACTCGCAGCTCGAGCGGGCCGAGCTCGAGCCCTTGACGGTGCTCTCGAAGGAGGCCTGGCGGGCGGAGCAGGAGAAGGGCGGCGCCGCCGTCTCCACCGCTCCCCTCTCCGCCGCCGCGGCCCGCCGGCTGGCGCAGCGGGTCCCCGACCTGCTGCCGTGGCTCTAGGGGAAAAGCGTCGGACCCGGCGGAGCCGCTAGGTGCGCCGGCGAGGGTAGGCCGGTCGGGGAGCCGAGAGAGGCAGACAGACTCTGTGGTTGAGGTGGGGCCCGGCGCCGCAGGCGGGCGGGCAGCCGGCTCCCCGGCCAGCCGATCCGCCGGGTCCGAGAGGCGTCGGAGCCCTCTCCGGGGCTCTTGCGGAGCGCCGGGAGTGGACCGTCTGCACGCGGCTCGGCTTGAGGATTCGAGCCCGGGGGCGACGGCGTCTCCGAGACCTCGTTGATCTCATGCCGACAAGATACTAGAGTTCTAGTATCTTGTCAAGAATCTCCGGGAGAAGCTCCGTGCGGCCCCCGGGCGGCTCGCTGACAGTGCCGCAGAAACTCCTCCAGGTCGGACACCGCCAACCGCACCTCCTCGCCTCGCCAGGTGGAGATCCACCACTCGTCGCTCGAGGCGTCGAAGACGAACAGGGTCTTGCGCCGGCTGCGAAAGTCGGGCGCGCGGCGGAGGTCGGGGAGCGCGGGCAGCATTTTGCTGGCGAGCTTAGACGGGGCGAGCCGGATTTGCAAGCGGGGAGCCGGGCGCGGCCGCGTAAGATGGGGAGGATCGGCCCGGCGGGCCGCCGGAGAGGCTTGGGCGTGCGCAGACTGTCGAGATCGGAGTGGGAGCTGATGCTCCTCTGTTGGAAGCTGGGGACGCCCACCGCCCGAGAGGTCCACGCCGAGGCCGCGAAGGGTCCCCGCGACCGCGACTACCGCACCGTCCTGGCGACCCTCAACAACATCGCCGCCAAGGGCCAGCTCCGGGTGGAGAAGTGCGCCGGGCCGCGCAACATCCCGACGAACCGGTACGTGCCGACGCTCTCCTTCCGCGACGGGATCGCCGGCCGGATTCGGGAGTTCCTGCGCGAGGATCTGGGGGGAGATCCGGAGGCGATCGCTCTGCTGCGCGAGGCGATCACCCCCTCGCGGGACGGGGTCTAGCTCTCGACCGGGGCCTCTCGCTCCCCGAGCGGCCGGGCTTCAGGCGGCCGGCAGACCCCCGCGCAGCACCTGCTCGACCGCTTCCGCGAAGCGGTCGATCTCCTCCACCGTGGTGTAGACGCTCGGCGAGACCCGGATGCCCTCGAACTCGGGATGGCGGATGGCCACGGTGAGGATGCGGTGCCGCGACCAGAGGTGATCCGCCAGCTCCATGGAATCGACGCCGTCCACCTGGAAGGTGGCGATGCCGGCGGCGAAGCCCGGCGCGAGGCTGGTGTGGAGACGCACCCGGGACTGCTCCTGCAGCCGGCGGGCCCAGCGATCCCGCAAATAGACCATCCGCGCCGCCTTGCGCTCGAGTCCGATGCCCAGGTTGAAGGTGAGGGCCTCGGCGATCGCCAGGTAGTTGGCGGCCGGGTGGGTGCCGATCTCCTCGAACTTCCGTACGTCGTCGTCCATCGGCTCGGGGGCCGCCATCATCGGCCAGAGCCCGGCGATCTTGGGCCGGCGCACGTAGAGGAGGCCGGTGCCGTGGGGGGCGAAGAGCCACTTGTGCAGGCTGGTGGCGTAGTAGTCGCAGCCCAGGCTGTCGCGGTCGAAGGGGAAGTGGGCGAAGGTGTGGGCCCCGTCCACCACCACCGGGATGCCGTGACGCCGGGCCATCTCGACCACCCGACGCACGGGCAGGATCTGCCCGGTGATGTTGATCATGTGACACATCAGGATGAGCCGGGTCCGGGGCGTGATCCCGGCCTCGAAGCGAGCGACGACGTCGTCCGGGTCCTCCGAGGGAATCGGGATCGGGAACTGCCGCAGCACCACGCCGTCACGGCGCTCGCGCTGTTGGAAGGTGGTGATCATCCGGGGGTAGTCCTGGGTCGTCGTCAGGACCTCGTCGCCGGGCTGGAAGTCGAAGCCGAGCTGGCAGATCTGCAGCCCCTCGGAGGCGTTGCGGGTGAGGGCGATCTCCTCCGCCTGGCAGCCGAAGAAGCGCGCGAGCCGCTCGCGAACGGCCTCGCGCTGCGGCTCGAGCACCTTCCACATGGTGTAGGGCGGTGCTTCGTTGGAGTAGGCCAGATGCCGTCCCATCGCCTCCTGCACCGAGCCCGGCGCCGGGCTGACGCCGCCGTTGTTCAGGTTCACCAGGCTGCGGTCGGCGGTGAAGGCCTGCTGCACCTCGAACCAGAAGCTCTCGTCGGAGGCCCGCTCGACGGGGTCCCCGGAGTCGGACGCGAGGTCGAGGGCCACGGCGCGGGCGCGGTCCGGCCGCAGCAGGGCCGTGGCGGCGCTGGCGGTGACGGGCAGCGAGAGCGCGCCCAGAAAACGGCGACGGCTGAGCATCGGCCACCTCCCTTCTTGGAGACGCCGCCATCCTAGCGCACGCCCCTCCGGGAGGGCCCCGGGCAGCGCTCTTCGGCTACGGGTGTGGGAGAGCCGCGGTGGGCTCGCTGCGGGTCAGTCCCGGCGGATCACCTCGCCCACCGAGCTGCTGCGCTCCTGGATGGCGGGGTCGCCGTAGAGGTAGACGTCACCGGCGCTGGACAGCCGCGCCTCGAGCCGCTCGGTGACGTGGACGGTGGCGTCGCCGGCGCTCGACACCCTGACGTCGGCCGTCCGGCTCACCAGCCGCGGGGCGTCGTAGTCGCCCGCGCTGGAGAGGCGCACGGCCTGCTCGTCCACCCGGCCGCCTCCGATGGAGACGTCGCCGGCGCTGGAGACCTCCACGTCCAGGGTCCGGGCCTCCAGCCGCGCGATCTCCACGTCGCCGGCGCTCGAGGCCACGATCTCGAAGCGGTCGGCGCTCAGGGCGGGGGCGCGGATGTCCCCGGCGCTCGAGGCGCGCAGGGCTTCGAGGGAGCGGACGGTCAGGAAGTAGCGGATCGGCTTCCGGTTGCGCAGACCACCGCGGGCGTCGCGGGTGCGGATGCGAAGCGTCCCGCCCCGCACCTCGGTCTCGATGTGGGGCAGCAGGCTCTCCTCCGCCTCCACCACCAGCCGCTCCTCGTCGCCGATCTCGATCTCCAGGTCGCCCTGGTTGCCCAGGTCCACCGAGTCGATGCCGGAGACGCTCCGCTCCTGGCGGAGGACCGGGCCGGAGCCCCGTACCCCGGCGAGCACGAAGGCGTCGCAGGCGGTCAGGAGGAGCAGAGCCAGGGCGCAGACGGTCACGAAGACGGTGCGGTTCGCGGACATGGGGTGCCTCCCTTCGACGTACGGGAGTCTCTACGCAGGCAGCTCCTCGGAGGTTCCACCCCCTGTCGCGCGCTCCACAGGCCCGCCCGGCCGGCTCGGGTAGGGTGGGCCGGGGGCGACCGTGCGACACAGTCCGAGATGGCTGGGCGCGGCGGCGGCGCTGACCGCCGCCCTGGTCACGCCGCCGGCTCTCGCCTGTCCCTCCGGAGCCCCGCCCCTGGGCGTCGAGGACGGCGACCTGGGCCCGGCGCCGCCGCCGCCCTGGGTCGATCTCGGCTGCCTGGAGGTGGCCAACGACACCGTCGTCGAGCGCCGCGAGATCGCCTGGGGCCCGGCGCCGCTGTCTCGCGCGGCGGGGCTCCTGTCCACCGAGGGGCTGACGATCATCGCGCCCGGAGGGCGCCGGATCGCCGCCCAGTTCGAGCCCCTCGCCCGTTGGGGGGGTCCGCTGGACGACGCCACCCTGCCCATCCGCTGGCTCGAGGTCTCTTTCCCCGCCCGCGTCGCACCGGCCGGCGCCTCCACCTACAGCTTGCGTCTCTACCCGGCGCTGGCCCTGTCGGCGGATCCCCTGGCGGCCGGCGTCGGGCCGTCGGCGCAAGGCGGCGGGCAGCTGGTCGTGGAGACCGGGCGGGCGGAGATCCTCCTGGACCCCGCGAACCCGGCCCTCCTCGCGGCGATCGCCGTGGATCCGGAGGGAGCGGGGCCGCGGCTGCCGGTCTACCTGCACCTCCCCGGCGCGGGTCCCGAGCTCCTCTTCCGGGCCGGGACGACCCACCGGCTGGCCACCGACAGACCCGGAACGGTGGTGGTGGACCCGGCGGGCTTCGCGGTCGAGCGGAGGGGGCCGGTGCGAGTGGTGGTGCGGCTGACCGGCCACCTGGTCGCCCCAGGGGGCGTCTCGCGGTGCACCCGGAGCGGCCTCGACTACGAGCGGCTGGGCTTCACCGTGGTGGCCTCCTTTCACCGGGGGCGGCGTGGAGTGTGGCTGGAGACGGTTCTGCGCAACGAGTGCAGCGACGGCTGGAGCGGTCCGTGGACCGACGACGCCGTCGAGCTGGAGCGCTTCTCCTGGGTGCTGCCCTGGAGCGGGACCGGCCCGGTGGAGGTGCTGTATGCGGGCGGCGGCGGCGTGACCTCGGCCGCCGCAGGGGCGGTCGCGGTGGAGCAGCGCAAGGGAGGAGGCACTCCGTGGCGGCGGCGGGCGCGGGTCACCCTGGAGGGCTCTCCGGTCGAGAGCGCGGAGTCCTTCGGGCGACCCCTGGTGGCCGTGGCCGGCCCCGCAGCGGCAATGGCCGCCACCCTCCCGTGGATGCGTTATCGCGAGCCCCAGGGCCTCGCGGCCGACCCGTCGGGGCTCTCGCTGCGCTTCGTCGGCGAGCCGCTGGTCCTGGGCGAGGGGAAGGGGATCTGGGGGCGGGCCGGGATCGATTTCCTGGCGGCCGCGACGGCCGCCTGGCCCGAGGCCGTCGAGGGAGCGCGGGCGGCGGCGGCCCGCGAGCTGGAGCGGGGCCTGCTGGTGCGGCCGACCCGCCCGACGCTCGCCGCCGCCGCGGTCCTCCCCTCCCTGGGCGACGGCTCCGTCACCCCCTTCAAGACCGCCTACCGCGCCCTGATGACCGAACTCCACGAGCAGACCGTGGCGCCGGGGGGCCAGTGGGACAGGGCGCGCACCTTCGGCTCGCAGCTCTGGCCCGACGTGCAGGCCGATCCCTGGGCCATCGACACGATCATCGATCCGGCGGACAACAACGGGGCGATGAACTACTGGAACCCGTCGGGAGCGGAGCTGCTGGAGTTCCTCCGCTCGGGCGAGCCGCGGTGGGCGTGGGACTTCGCCCTCCCCCAGAGCTGGCTCCAGGCGCACACCGCCTACCTCAATCTGGGGGAGTTGACCCACGGCAACCGCGCCGGCTTCGCCGTCACGTCCGGCGGCACCGGCGAGGGCCAGTGGCACCGCAGCGCCTACGGCTCGGACGACTACACCTACGGCATGGGTCTCTGGCTGGCCTACCTGCTGCGGCCGGGGCCCGCCCTGCGCGACCGGCTTCGTCAGGCCGGGGCGACCGCCGTCGAACGCTACTCGGTGCCGGAGGGCGGTGGCCGCGAGCGCTGGGTGAGCGAGGTGGATCTGACCCGCCAGGTAGTGCAGCACCTCTGGCTCCTGGCCGACTGCGCCGAGCTCGTGCCGGGCCCCGCCGGGGTCGCCTGCCACGACCGGCTGGCGGCGGTGGTCGCCGAGCTGTCCGCCGACAACCTGGCGGCCGGGGTCCTCTGCCAGGGCGACGACCCGGACGACCCGTGCCCGCTGCCGCAGCAGTTCATGCAGAGCTCGTTGATCTACCCCTTCCTCGATCGCCTCTACCGCAACTACGGCGACGCCCTCGGCGCGCTCGGCCGGGCCGTGGCGGACGCGCCGTGGAACCTCTACCGCCACGGTCTGGCCAAGGCCGCCGACGGCGTGTCGCTCGACGTCGGCGGCGCCTGGGCCGCCGCCATGGAGTGCGACCTGGCGGCCGGAGGGAGCGAGGTGGCCGGCTGCGTCGCCGCCCCGGACTCCGACGGCAACCTCGGAATGTACGACGCCAGCAAGCCGCAGACCGTGGCCCTGCTGCTGATGTCCGACGCCCACGCCCCGGAGAGAGGTCTCTGCCAGATCGCCCTTCAGGCGCTGGCCGACCCCGCCCTGCCGGAGTTCTGGCAGCAGTTCCTGGGCAACGAGTCGGGCTGGTGGAAGGGGGCCGCCCAGATGATGCAGTCGGTGGTCTTCGGGGTGGGCCTGGCGGACGTCTGCGCGGCGCCGTGCGCGGCGCCGGCGACCGTGGAGCTGACCGGAGGCGAGGTCGGCGGGGAGCTCGCGGTCGAGGCATGCGACGAGATCCGCGCCGGTCCCGACTACCGGGTGCGGGCCGGTGGCCGTCTCACCCTGCGCGCCGCGCGGGTGCTGCTGCGCGACGGCTTCCGGGTGGAGGGGAGCGCCGCTCTGACCGTGGAGAGCCGCTGACCGCGGCGCTCACCAGACGCGGTCGATCCGCAGGAGCTCGGCGGCGGCGTGCTTGTCCATGGGCCGGGCGAGGAAGAAGCCCTGGCCGAACTCGCAGTCGAGCTCGCGGATGGTCTCGAGCTGCTCGCTGGTCTCCAGGCCCTCCGCGGCCACCGAGAGCCCGAGGTGGCGGGCGAGGTCCACGATCAGGCTGACGATCTGGCGGCTCTCGCGGCCGTTGCGGTCGATGCCGCTGACGAAGGAACGGTCGATCTTCAGGGTGTCGATGGGCAGCCGGTGGAGATAGCTCAGCGACGAGTACCCGGTGCCGAAGTCGTCGATGTCGAGGCCCACTCCCAGGTCGCGGAGGCGCTGCAGCCGTAGGCGTGCGGACCCTGCGCTGTCCATGATGGCGCTCTCGGTGAGCTCCAGCCGGAGGTGGTTGGGCTGGATCCCGGACGCCTCGATGCTGCTGGCGACCATCTCCACCACCCCCGGCTGCTGGAACTGCTTGTTGGAGAGGTTGATGCTCATCGTGAGATCGAGGTCGGGGTGCTCCTCGCGCCATTCGGCGAGCTGGTTGCACGACTCGCGGATGGCCCACTCGCTGATCCGTCCGATGAGGTCGCTCTCCTCGGCCAGGGGGATGATCTCGGCCGGGTAGACCGGACCGCGCTCCGCGTGGTTCCAGCGCAGGAGGGCCTCGAAGCCGCAGAGCCGTCCGGTGCGCAGCGAGATGATCGGCTGGTAGTGGAGGTGGAGCTCCCGCCGGTCCACCGCCCGCCGCAGGTCGGTCTCGAGCTGCAGCATGGTCAGCACGTCGTGGTGCATCTCGCGGTCGAAGATCACGTAGCGGGCGCGGCCCTCGGTCTTGGCGCGATACATGGCGGTGTCCGCGTCGCGCAGGATCTCCTCCGGCGTGTGGTACTCGCCGGGGCCGATGGCGATGCCGATGGACCCGGTGACGTAGACGTCGCGGCCGTTGACGTCGAACGGCACCTCGAGGGCGGCCAGGGTGCGTCCGGCGACCGCCTCGGCGATCGACGGGTCGTGGCAGGGCATCAGGATGGTGAACTCGTCTCCCCCCAGCCGCGCCACCGTGTCGCCGGGCCGCACCAGGGCGGTGAGACGGTGGGCCATGGCGAGCAGGAGCTGGTCGCCCTCGGCGTGGCCGAGACTGTCGTTGATGTTCTTGAAGCGGTCGAGGTCCAGGAAGAGGAGACAGAAGGAGACGGGCGAGCCGGACTGGGCGGCGCGGTGCGCCTGGGCCAGGGTGATGCCGAGGCGGTCCAGCAGCAGCGCCCGGTTGGGCAGCCCGGTGAGGGCGTCGTGGAGGGCGTCGTGGAGGAGCTGCTCCTCGGCCGCCTTGCGGCGGGTCACGTCGGTCAGCGAGCCCGCCATCCGGTAGGTGCGCTCGTGGCGGTCGCGCACGGCGACGCCGCGGCTCAGGACCCAGCGGTAGCCGCCGTCCTTGTGCCGGATCCGGTGCTCGATCTCGAAGTGGGAGGAGCCGCCCTCGGCGTGGGCGCGGATCTCCGACTCCAAACGGGCCAGGTCGGCCGGGTGGACGCGCTCGAACCACTCCTCCGGGCGGTCGTCGATCTCGTCGTCGTCGTGGCCGACGATCGCCTTCCAACGCGGTGAGAGGTAGATCCGGTTGCGGTCGAGATCCCAGTCCCAGATGCCGTCGTGGGCGCCCTCGACGGCCAGGGCGTAGCGCTCCTCGCTCTCGCGCAGCCGGCGCTCGGAGCGCATCCGCTCGACGGCGTACTGCAGCGAGCGGCCCAGGAGGCTGGGCTGGACCTCGTCCTTGAAGAGGAAGTCCATCGCCCCGGCCTGCACCGCGCGGCGCGCCACCTCGTCGTCGTCCATGCCGGTGAGCACCACCACCGGCAGGTCGGCCCGCATCCGGTGCACCTGGCGGAAGGAGTCCAGGGGGTCGCTCCCCGAGTCGGGCAGCGACAGGTCCACCAGCGCCACGTCGAAGTCGCGCCGCTCCAGGGCGCCCAGGCCGTCGGCCAGGTTGGGGCAGACGGTGAGCGAGAAGCGGGGGTTGCTCGTCAGCGCGAGGTGCCCTTCGACCTGCCGCGCGTCGTCCGGGCTGTCCTCGATCAACAGCACCTCGAGCCGCTCGGGTCGGGCGTCGGTGTCGCGGGGGTGGGTGGTCAAGCCTGCTCCCTGGCCGCTTCCAGCAGCGGCAACGTGAAGTGAAAGGCGGCCCCGTGGCCGCGCTCGGACTCGGCCCAGATCCGTCCACCGTGGGCCTCCACGATGCGACGGCAGATCGCCAGCCCGATGCCGCTGCCGGCGCTCGTCGGATCCAGCTTGCGGAAGGGCTCGAACAGGGTCTCGCCCAGCTCGGGATCGAAGCCGATGCCGTTGTCGCGTACGGTGAACACCCAGTCGGTGTCCTCCTGCCGGGCGGAGATGGCGATCTCCGGCGTCTCTCCGCCGCGGAAGGCGAGGGCGTTGCCGATCAGGTTCTGGAAGAGGATGGCGAGCTGCGCCGGCGCCGCGCGAACGGTGGGCAGAGCGCGGATCGTGAGCCGCGCCCCGGTCTCCTCGATGGCGCTGCCCAGGTTGGCGAGCGCGGCGCTCACCGCCTCGCGCGCGTCGCAGAGCTCCCGCTGCGCATCGCCGCTGCCGACGCGGGCGAGCTGGGAGAGACCCTCGACCAGCTCGCCGATCCGCTCGATCCGCTCGGCGAGCGGCGCCAGGGGCTCCGGCAGGGAGCCGCCGGCCGAGCCGGAGAAGAGGGTCTCGGCCACC